>JACCXJ010000361.1 GCA_013697045.1 Gammaproteobacteria bacterium
TGCGAGCAAAAATAAGTTGGTCAATTTGATCGGCGATTTTAACCCCCTCTAAATCTCCCTCTTCGTAAGGGGGAGACTTTTTCTCCCTTCCCCTTACGAAGGGGGAAGGGTCGGGGTAGGGGGTTAACCGGATATGTTCAGGTTATTCTTGCTAGACTCCTTAGGTCTAAAGAGCAGGGTTAGGCCGTGTTCATCGAGGTGGCAGATTGCCGAAAAGGGGGTCTCCACTTAGCTGTAGTATATACTCAACAGGCACCCTCAAGGACATCATCGCCAAGCCCTGACCCCAATATCTTGTAGTCACTGCAGCTAAGTGGAGACCCCCATTTGCCGAATTCCAGCCCGGCGATGGGCGCGCTGGGCGGTGGCGGCCAGGTCTGGTCGAGCGGCAGGTTGATGACGCTCTCCATGCCTTCCGGCGCGGTGTCCGGGGGCTCGGCGGCGTGCAGGAACCAAGATTCCCCGTGGTCGTCCAGGGTGCCGACGGCGCCGGGTATATACGCGGTCATCAGTGGTTTGTCGGCGATCTCCAAGGATTTCAGGGGCTCCGCCCGCGGATGGTCGCCGAGTACCAGCCGGGCCTTGGCGCCGCCCAATAGGCCCAAGCCAGCCTTTCCCTGGAAATAGATGTAAGACTTCATCAGCATCCCGCGGAACGAACAGTAGTTGGCGGTACCCAGGCTGAGGGGCAGGGGCGTGGAAGCGGGCCGGCCGATCTCGATGTAGGTCACCAGCCGGCCGTCCAGGTCATACTGGCTGCTGATGGTCCGGTCAGTGATCATGAAATTCAGGTGGCCCTGGTGCTTGGGCATGCCCCAGATGCCCTTGCCGCCTTTCACCGAGATCTTGGTGGAAACTGGCAGCTCGATCACGTATTGGCCGGTACCGTAGTACCCCTGGAACAGCAAGGGCAGCAGGGGTGGTGCGGGTTTCAACCCTTGCGTGCAGGCAATGCCGATGCTGTACTCGACGTAGGTACCGATGTTGGTCCCGAGATAGTTGATGACCGTGATGGCCAGGAGACCGTGGTTCCCGATGCGGAAAGGATGCACCTCGGCGGGCAGCAGGGCCTTGGCCTTGCCCGGGTGGATCGGGAAAACCGCCATCAGCACCGGCGACGGAATGCAGCGCACCGGTAGCTGGAACCGGATGCCGTCGACCAGGGAATGCCGGCCGCTGATGGCCTTGATGCGTTTCGGAATGCCCATGCGTGACCTCCTGACTATTTGTCTAATTCTCGAATCATCAGCGGGAAGACGTCGGTCGCGGCGTTCTTGCCCATGAACATGTCCAGGTGGCTGTATTCGGGCAGGACGTGCAGACTATGGAACCCGGGCCTCAAGGCGTCGAAGAACTGCCACGATCGTTGTTGGCTCTCCGGCAGGAAACAGCGGTTCTTGGCGCCGGCAAAAAACGCGAAGCGGGCCCCGATCTGGGGCGCGGCGGTGAAATCCGCGGGGAGCCCTGGCAAACCCTCCACCGCGACCAAATGACCTTGGCGCACGCAACGCCCGATCTGCTTGAAGAACCGCAAGGGTACGTCGCCGAATTCCTCCTTGAGCCATTCGTGGGTGGATTCGGTCAGGTTCTCGTGCCGCCATAGAGCGGGAAAGCCGCTGCCGTAGGTGAAGCTCACCATCTTGCAGACCGTGTTGCGGCATTCGTGGTGGAACAGCTTGACCAGGGCGGTGATCCCCTTGGCCACCAGGGTCGGGGCCTCGACGCCCCAATGGGGGTTGAGATAGGTGGTCAGGGCATTCACCACCGGCACCGCATAATTGAGCTTGATACGCGCCCAGCCGGACACGACCGGGTGCAGAGACACGGCGTTGCTGACGATGGTGGTGACCTCCGGCACCAGCCCGGCAAGGGCGGACATGCTGAAGCTGGTCGAGCCCTGGCAATGGATGATGGCCTTGATCTTGTCGTATCCGGTTTCCGCGACGATCTTGCGCACTGCCTGCGGGTGGTCGTATAGCGCGGCCTGATCCAGGGTCCACTCCCGAGGCGGAAACTCGATGCTGGCTCGCCAGTTTTCCAGCCATACGTCATAGCCGGCCGCCGCCAGGGCATCCACGATCGTGGCCTGGCCAGGGGCGCGGAAGATATTCGCCCGGACCCCGGCGCCATGCACGACGATTACGGGCCCGCGATGCGGCGCCCGGGTGGACGAGCGTACGTTGATGAGGTTCAGCGCCACCCCATCGCCGGCCGTGAAGGGTACGATGCGTTCGGTCAAAGACATGGCATGCTCCTCCGGTGGACTGAGGGGATAAGGAAATTCAAGCCGGCGACGTGCGGCATGAGCGTTCCCTACCGCCCATCAGGATGCTGCCGTCATTCGCCGGTTTGCCGGGCATAGAGAAAAGCTCTATTTGCGGAATTTCGGCACGACGTAGCTGGTCCACAAGCGGCCCGCGAAAAAGCAGCCGAACTTCGCAATGGCCGCGAGTTTCCCGGCGAAGTTAGTGGCGTTGGGCACGGCGACCGTCGATAGCAGCGTGGCGAGCTGCCTGATACCCAGCGTGAGCACGCCGGCGCCGACGATTCTGGCGTGCGTGTCCTGGCCCTCGTGCAAGGTGGTGTACAGCGTGGTCGTGTCGGACCACAAATCGAACCCCGGATCATCCTTCACTTCCTTGTGTCCCGCGAGATAATAATCCTGCCCCTGATGCTGGAACGCCAATTCATACACCATGAGGGTCAGATCAGGGTCGTTGGTGGGTTTGAACAGATTGAATACGCCGGTGGGTGCCTGGATACCGCTGCCAAACGGCGCAAAATCGATGCTGCCTCGCAACGACCCGAGGTGTTGGGGATCACGGATGAACCGGTCCAGATCATCGATGCCCACCTGGGCATGCATGGCGAGCGACGTATCGTTCTGCTGGCCTAGCCGGGCGCCTTCCGCGGTATCCGTCACGCCCAGCGCGAAAGGACCGGACATGGTTTCACTGAATGTTAACGTCTGCTTTGTCACGGGTTTCCCCCCTCTCTTGCGGAATGGCCACGCTCCCGAATCAACACCATAAAGAACGCCTAATGGGATAACAACAAGCCATGGCCGTGTGTGATATCCAAGTCCGAAACCGTGGGCAGTCTGGCGCGCACGCCGTCCAGCAGCTCGGCAATGGCCGAAGGATAGGAAGTTCAACGCTGTTTTGCAACAGGTACTGTAACGTCGGAGGGGCAGGGCCGGTGCTCCGGGGGCGCGCGGGGGCGGTAAGTTAAGATCTCGTTATTTGGGCGGATCCCGGCCGAGCTCTGGGTGCCGCGATCGTGGGGCGCGTACCGACGACGTCGGCGACCCGGGTAAGCGTCGGCCCGCGCTCGTCGAGGACTAGCACGCTGTCCGTCTGGTACCAATCCCCGAGCACGATACGGCGCGCCTCCCCGCTCTGCAGCACCAGCCGATGGATGGCGGGGCGGTGGGTATGGCCGTGGATGAGCTGCCGGACGCCGTGGGCCTGCATCGTCTCGACGACCGCCTCCGCGGTGACGTCCATGATCGCCTCGGCCTTGCCCTGGGTCGCCATGCGGCTGCCTTCGCGCGCCTTCTGGGCGAGTGCCGCGCGCTCGGTCAGCGGGCGGGCCAGGAAACCCGACTGCCACCTCGGGTCGCGCACCTGCCGGCGGAAGGTCTGGTACTCGAGGTCTTGGGTGCACAGGGTATCGCCGTGCATGAGCAGCGTGGGCTCCCCATAGAGATCTACTACGGTCGGATCGGGTAAGAGCCGGCAGCCGGTCTCTGCTTCGAAACGCGCGCCCATGAGGAAATCGCGGTTGCCCCGCATGACGTACACGGGTGTCCCCGTGGCGCAGAGATCGGCGAGCGCCGTCAGCACCTCGGGGTGCGGGGGCCTGTCGTCGTCATCTCCAATCCAGGTCTCGAAGAGGTCTCCCAGGATGTAGAGCGCCTCGGCCTGGCGCGCCGGCCCGGCGAGGAGCGCTTGGAAGCGCGTGAGCGGCTCGGGACGCAGCGCGTCGAGGTGGAGATCGGAGATGAACAGGGTCGCCATGCGCTGGTCTCGTGGTGTGCCGTGCCTATAATGGCACATCCCCCCCGCACCCGCCCATGATCAAGACCCGTTTCGCGCCCAGCCCCACATGCGTTCGGCTCGACGCCGATCGGATCGAGGCCAAACGCCGCGCGGCGGGATCGACGGACCCGACCTCGCGGACCTCATCGCCTTGATGCCGCGCGAGCGCGTCCGGGAGCGGTTCGCGACCCTCATCAAAGACCCCTGATGCTCACGATTTACAACACCCTGACGGGCACCAAGGAGCCCTTCACGCCCATGGTACCCGGCCGAGTCGGCCTGTACGTGTGCGGAATGACGGTGTATGACTACTGCCATCTGGGCCACGCCCGCGTCATGGTGGTGTTCGATGTCGTGACCCGCTATCTGCGCGCGCTCGGCTACGAGGTCACCTATGTGCGCAACATCACCGACATCGACGACAAGATCATCCGACGCGCCGCCGATGCGGGCGAGGATATCGGGACGCTGACCGAGCGCTACATCGGGTTCATGGACGAGGACGCGCAGGCGCTCGGGGTTCAGAAACCCGATCTCGAGCCGCGCGCCACCCGCCACATCGAGGTCATGACGCGCATGATCGAGCGGCTCCTGGAGCGCGGCCATGCCTACCTCGGAAAGAACGGCGATGTCTACTACCGGGTGGCGAGCTTTCCGGAGTACGGAAAGCTCTCGGGAAAGCGACCCGAAGCGCTGCGCGCCGGCGCCCGGGTCGAGGTGGACGAAGCCAAGGACGATCCGCTCGATTTCGTGCTCTGGAAGCACGCCAAACCGGGAGAGCCGGCGTGGGCATCGCCCTGGGGACCCGGGCGTCCCGGCTGGCACATCGAGTGTTCGGCCATGGCCACCCATTCCCTGGGCGATTCCTTCGACATCCACGGGGGCGGACAGGACCTCCAGTTCCCCCACCACGAGAACGAGATCGCCCAGTCCGAGGGCGCAACCGGCCAGCCCTTTGCCCGGGTCTGGATGCACAACGGCTTCGTGCAGATCGAGGAGGAGAAGATGTCGAAGTCGCTCGGCAACTTCTTCACCGTGCGCGAGATCCCCCAGCGCTATAAGCCCGAGGCCGTGCGCTGTTTGCTCCTGGCCAGCCACTACCGGAGCCCGCTCCACTACTCGCAAGAGAACCTGGAGCGTGCTCGGCAGGCGATCACGCGGCTTTGCCTGGCGCTACGCGATTGCCCCGACGACGGGCAACTGCAGGAAGATGGCTTCGAACGGCGCTTCCGCGCGGCCATGGACGATGACTTCAACACCCCGGAGGCCATGGCCGTGCTCTTCGATCTGGCGCGCGAGGTGAACCGCTGCCGCGACACCGATCGACCTAGAGCAGCACGGCTCGCAGCGACGCTGAAGCGCCTCGCTGCGGTGCTAGGTGTCTTGCCGCTCGACCCGGACGAGTACCTCAAAGAGCCGACCATGTTCGCTGGGGCGTCGCTTGCGCCGGCTCACGCCACGGCGATAGTCGGTATCCCGGAAATACCGGCGGCACCGGACCCGATCAGCGGGGAGCACGTCGAAGAGTTGATGCGTCAGCGCACCGAGGCCCGCGCCCGCAAAGATTGGCAGGAGGCCGATCGGATCCGCGTGTGGCTCGCGGCCCAAGGCGTGGTGCTGGAAGACGGGCCGGGCGGCACGCGCTGGCGGCGGGGATAGCCCCGCGCCGCCACGTCCCGGTCCATTGACGCCTTGGAGACTGGTGCGTATCATCCCTCGCGCTTCCGCGACCATCCTATACCTTATTCGGCGATGCACATCGGCCTCTCGGGGCATAGCGCAGCCTGGTAGCGCACCTGCTTTGGGAGCAGGGAGTCGGGGGTTCAAATCCCTCTGCCCCGACCACATCTCCCCGGTGAAACCCGGGGACCCGCAAGGCGCCTGTAGCTCATGCGGATAGAGCATCGGCCTTCTAAGCCGAGGGTAGCAGGTTCGAGTCCTGCCAGGCGCGCCATTGCGCGGTGGGGATCAGGGCATCCCGGTACGAGCCCCCTGCCCCACCCCTGCCAGCGTACGGGGAGGCCGTTCGGGACGCGAAGTACATTTACGCTGTTGAGCGGTTACGATGGTGGGCGTAGCTCAATTGGTAGAGCCCCGGATTGTGGATCCGGTTGTTGTGGGTTCAAGTCCCATCGCTCACCCCATCCCCTGACCGCGCCTTGCGAGCACCCGCGCGGGCCGTTAGCTCAATTGGTAGAGCAGCTGACTCTTAATCAGTAGGTTGGAGGTTCGAGTCCTCCACGGCCCACCAATAAAATCAAGAGCTTATGCAAGAACTACCGGAGAGCGATGAGAGTCGTGTCCGTCTGGTGTCCGTATTTTCCCAGCCGCTCACCAACCGGACCCCGCCCAGGCCACCCACAGGACGCTGACGATGAGCGACTTCGCGTAGCCGGGCGGCTCGCAGATGATGCCGGCGGCAAGACCTACAGCGCGCTACTCATCGCCCAGGGCCTCGCGCCCCCATGTGATCACCAAGGGGGCCGGATCGCGCTGAGCCGGATGGTCAACCTGACCACCCTGGCACCGGATATCGTGGCGGCGATTCTTGACGAGACGCTGCCGCCAGATTTGACGCTGTTTGATTTGGCGGTCGACCCGCCGGCGCTGTGGGACGCGCAGCGGAGCCGAAGTGATGGCATGATACGTCAATCATGCAATGATTCTTGCCGCTGACAGGTCGGGCGGCTTTCGGCCAGGAGCCGCAGGATGGGGGGATATCGGGAAGAAGGCGGCGCAAACGCTATTTTTTGGCTCGTTCAGGCGCATACAGACGTTTACAAGTGATTATGTTTTTATATTCGTATGGCTTTTCAGTACTTACTGAAGCTCCTTCCAAAGCACAACACTCCTTATCGGAGTTACTCGATTTCTCGGGATCAGTACTTACTGAAGCTCTTTCCAAAGCACAGCACTTACTATCGAAGTTTCTCAACCTATTCGGATCAGATCAAATAGCATCCGATTGGAGGTTGTACTCGATACTGGCGCTGATTGGATGCACTGCTACATGGCTCTTCAGTTGGCATATCCCAAAGCGCCATCAGCGAAAACAGCGACAACGACAACTTGAGACCTGTATAAAGCGACGGTTTATTACCACCCCGCCAGCCCTCCCCACACGGACCGTGGAGGAACTGCAACAAGAGAAGCGCCAATTTTTCCAATCGCGTTCACTCGATAGAAAAACCGTTTTCTCCCACCGCGAGTTTTTCGTTGAGCGAGAAATTCTCAACTGCCCCGAACTTTGCATCGCCAAGTCCTCCATGCACGTCAAGCTGCCGCGAAGCTCCCATTCCCATGTGAACATCTATGGAGACCGAGGCCAGGGGAAAACAGTAATGCTTGCCGCACTCTTTCTTAAGCATCATAACACCAAAGGAGTGTGGTTATGGATGAAATCCCCAGAATCAGTCACAGAGGAGGACGCGACCTATCTTTCTGAGTATCTCAATAACCGCAAAATGAAGAGCCACAAGCTCGTGGGGATCTTTATAGACGATTACGGACACGGCAATGATTCAAGAGAGGCTGGAATTTGCAAGCGAAACATCATCGAGGCGGCGCGAGCCGAAACTCCACCGAAACAAACTCGAATCATATATACAGTATCGGACCAACCAGATAACGAAGCTGACCAGAATCTCCATCTATTTCTAACGGAAACAGAAGAACAATCTTTTCTCCGGAAGATTGCTTGCGAAGCGCCAGTGCTAGTCGATCCATCGTACACCGATATAAATTACGCACTCGGGCTCCTCGGCGGCGAACGGCAATACTCTTCTGACCTGAAATCATTTTTGTGGCTAATCGTTGACAAACTATTTCGGGCGGATTCGGTTTCGTTACCAAATTCCTTGCGTCCCGCTCATTTTCGCGATGACCCACCCACCTGGCACGCTATCCAGCTAATTGCAGCATTTAGCTTGGGGGGGATCAATGCCGGACTCCCAGCAAGACTTTTGGAGAGTTTAGTCCCCACCGCCAACATATCTGAATTGGAGAAAATCACGGAGAGGCACATAGTCCATGTACATAACATTGGGTTTACAACCGCACCTTACTACGCAAGCAGAATACTTGCCTCACTTAATTCGGCACAGCTGGAAAACATATATTCGCAGGTTTTTAAAGCCTGCATCTCTAGGAACACCGCGACCTATTTCGACTTTGTCCGGCAAATTCTATACCGACTTGCAAAAGGGCGGCACTTTACGTTTTTACAGGAGGAAAAAGCAGGAGCGGAAATTGCGCAGGGCCTCTACGACAGTATAAGCCGAAATGTTATCGAGCATTGTCGCTCAAGCGAGAGCGTATCGACTCTCTGTAGTTGGGCTGCTGCTACGGCTAGGCTAGATCGCATCGATCACGCGCGAGCGCTGTGCAAACTGCTTGTTTCCCGTCCCACCGCAGACCGGCTACGTGGGAACGAGTTGTTTCCCGTCCCACCGCAGACCGGCTACGTGGGAACGAGTTTGTAAATCTTGCGGTTACGCAGAAGGCGCTGTTATCCTCACTGAATACTACCGATCAAAACGCGCCATCAGATACAAGAGACGTTGTAGATAAGTGCCTCAACCTCCTCGCATCCTCGTTCGTATACGCTTTAGAAAACCCGGGTCAGGAACACGACGAGCAACCCCGCGTTAAAGAGTCCAAGGCCCGCCGCCTAAACGAAATATTGGAAGTGTACCTGGAAATTCTTTTTCGCGCAGACAAATTAGATGACGCGGAGCGCATAATTAGCGAAATCAATTTAGAAAATGGGACCGGCTATGACGCGCTTACCTTACGTGTAGGCGCTAGAATCCTAGCACAGAGGGACGATTGCGCCGCCGCTGAACGGCTGTTCCGGAAGGCATTGAAGGAGGCGGAACAAGAGTATTCGATAAGGAAGGCTCCCGATAGGCTAGCTACGGTAATATTCAGCTATGTTAGGTTCTTAAGGGACAGGGGAACATTAGTTATGATGAGGAAATGATGGCTCGCTTTACGGAGATGCTTGAACTCATACAGGAATGGCCGACTGGCTGGTCAGGGGAAAAACGAGCGGGGTTCTGCGAGAAGTATGTCACGTACTTGACGCAGTGCAAATACGGGGTAATAGAAAAGTATGCGTCTCGCCTCCTTACACTTGTCCTGCCAATACTCGATAGCTCGTCAGCATACGGAGGCAGGAGTTTCAGTCGCATTGGGCAGGTGATGGAAATGCAGATACAAAGGCGCCGCGATTGGCGCGTAAAAACGCTACTCCGGGAAGAGCGTGAAAAGTGGACTCAACGTACCGCTGGTCGTTGAGAAGACGACTCACCCGGTAATATGAACGGTTGTCAGATGCAAGCAGCATTGGGGCACGGGCGAATCGGTTCTCAACAAGAGAATGACGCATTTTGACGTCGAGCGGGACTATGATTCAAGAAAAAATGGTGGGTATAGTAGAGGTTTTGCGGGAAGGCGGTCAGATTGCTCGTGTGCAGTGTCTCCGACCAGTCGTTAAGAGTTGTCAGAACCGGCTCAACTTTGACAAATCTATCATCGATACCGGAAACGCAAAAGGACGCGTTGTATGAGAAGATGGCATCTATTAAATCGTCAGTGAATGAGTTTGTGGAGCAAGCAAAGGCCTACGACTGTGATAACGTCTTTGTATTCGGAACCGAAGCTGTGAGAAGGATCCAGGATAAACATCTTTACGATCTATCTACTTTTGGGTTCAAGATAAATGTTCTTGCCAGAAAGGCTGAGGCGTTCTTTTCTCTTGTGGCCGCGGTAAAGGGGCTTCTTGGGAACATGGGGGAAAACAAGAGAATACTGATATTAGACCTGGGTTCCAGTAGCATGGAGATAGCAGGGGGCAAGATAGCGGAAGGTGTATTGAGCATGGAAACGTACAAGAGTTATAAACTCGGTTCGGAAGAGTTGGTCAGCCTCCTGAAGGACACACGTAAAGATTTTAGAAAGTTTGAGAATAAGATACAAAAACGAATTCAGTCATATGAGCAAGTACAGACATGTTTTAGGCCAGATCATGTGGTGCTATTAGGAAGCGTAGCGTCAAATGCGACGTGGCTTCTCGAAAGGCTTAAGTTCGAGGAGGTGAGAAATAGGCCGTATGACCCAAAAAGGATAAACGGAAAGCGTGTAAGCGTTCGAGAAATGGATTCGTTCGTCTCGAGTTTGCTGGATGCGTTCAGCAAAGACGAACACCTAATTTTGAAGTTCCTGGGCTACGGAAAAGAGGTGCCGGAAGAATTTGAGAAGATCGTAACAGGATTGGTGACGATATCGGCAGTTCTACGGATGTACAACGTCGAGAGTTTTCAAGTTAGCGGACAAGGTACGCGGTATGGAGTCGCTTGGGTGCTGGCCACAGAGGGTAATGAACCATGTGATCCACAAACTTTAGAGAAATGTAGGATTGTTTAACAAGATATTGGCGAAAAGCAACGAGGGAAATTAAAGGGGCCAGGGTCGGGGGAGGGTCGAAATTCCGTTCGAGGCATTTTTGGTGCAAGTCGAGGTCGAGACGCGGTCGGGATTGCCGGATTTTGTCAGAGTCTCCTCTTCTCCCAATACCAATTAGTTGCCATCGACTGTTTCGTGTCACGGATTAATGGGGAAGTTTGAGGTCTCTGCGCCGCCAGGCTTGGACCAAATGACCCGGTGCATCCCTCCCACGAGTCACCGTATCGTACAAAAAGGCTAATGGTCTCGTGTCACCTCCCGTGGGGCTTGCCTTTTGGCCCGCATCTACGATCCTCCCCGCACCAGTCCCCCCAACCTCGCAACGCCACTGCCATGCAAGGGGACCTACAGCTGCGACGCTTTTTCCTTTGGATAAGCAATGATCCCATCCAACCGCTTGATTCGTCCGCGCGTAAGTCCACGAATTCTAAGGGCGGAATTTTTGCCGCTTGCGGACTTCGTCCAGAGCCACCCGGTCGACGAGGAGAGAAGAACCCCCTGGAGAGAGCAAAACCGGGGTAGGAACGGGCCGGTAGGCCGATCCCCGAAGTCCGCAGGACCCCTCACGAACCCCCACGTCCGCGCGCCTTCCCGCAAAGAAAAAGGCCAACGGAGAGCCGTTGGCCTTGGGTGAATGGTGGAGGGCGCGGGAATCGAACGCGCGTCCGCAGACCATCCGTCCTCTACCTCCATTGCGTCGGCGCCCAGGCAACCCTGAACCGGCTCGCTTTCGGTGGGGCGAACGCCCTATGCACCCACGGCATCGCCGCGGTTGCCACTCTAGCCCGCTGGATGCGCACCGAGCTGGTGCTGCATGCCATCAAGGCCGACGAGGGCGAGGGCGGCAGGTCGAGGCGTTGCGCCGCGCCGAATCGACGCCGGCGTAGGGCGCGCTCATGACCCCGGCCCGGCGACGGGGTGATGCGTTAGAGCGGCCGGACGCTCGTGGTTGGGCAAGCTGGCGCGCGACGCCCACCGATGCCGCCGTTCCGCGCATCGCGCTGCTAGGGATCCTCGGCGAGCAAGGCCTCGATCTGCGCGCGCATGACGCGGAAGTCGTCGGTGTCGGGCGTTAGCTTCCCGCCCTGGTGCACGGGGTACGGAACACGCCGCCCCGCTCGTCCACGACCGTGCGTGGCCGTCCAGCCACCAACGCTTCAAGGTCTACCAGGCGGGGTTCACGGGCCACAGGGAAGCGGAACTGGTAGTGCTCGATGTAGCCTCGCCCGGTCTTGGCGATCGAGCGGGCTCGGGGTCCTTGTGGTGGTACGATGACGACCAGCCGCGGCCGCGGTACACCCGTCAGCGTTGAAGGTGCTGTAGGGGGTCTTGGGCTCCTTCGACTCTCGACCAGCTCGTGGCTCCATCGGCGGATCCGCGGATGACCGGGATGGTCTGCGACGGAGAGATGTTGTAGCGGGGGCGGACCTCCGGGAACGTGGTGGCGAACCGGCGGCACATGGTTCAGTGCCTGCGGAAGGCCCAGGGCGGTATCGGGTTCCGTCCTGCCAGAGCCCGCGCCGCAGACCAAGGCTACGCGTCGATGCCGGAGAGTCTTACGCGCTCTTTACGGTAGTCCGGGGTCAGGATCGTGATGGTGTCGCCGTCCGCGATGCCGACGACCCGGCCAACCAGCTCATCGGCCCAGGCTGAGCCGATCAGTACGGCTAGCCCAAAGAGGGTGAGCAGTCCAAAAAGCTGTCGGGTCATGCGGTCATTTTCGCACGGCAGCAAGCGCAAGGGGAGCCGCGGTGGCCCTGGCCACGGACTGGCTGCGGAAACAAAGAGGCCCGCTCAGGGGCCTAAGTAGAGGCTTATGTGGAGGGCGGATAGCGCCCGACCCTGGACATCGGCTCGATCGTTCCTCGCTTGATACCCCGCCTCTACCCATGGAGCAGGACCGAATCAACGACACAATGACTCGCACGACACCCCATCGCCATCCCTGTCCAGCTTGCTCAACCCGCATTGGCTCAGATGGAACTTCGCCTCCTCGCAAGACCCCATCTCGCTGCAGTAGCGTTTGCCACCACACAGATGGCCACCCATCACCTTGACCAAGGCCTGTTCTGGCTTGCTTCTCCGTACAGAGCCTACCGCGCCACCATGCCGGTACTCCCATGGTGGAATTGGGCTCGTGTCCGACCATAGGCCGCGCTTGGCGCCCCCCCTGTGCTTCTTGCTCCAGCGCCAACAGCGACCTGTCGCGGTTGTACTTCCGGTAGATCCAAGCCATGCCGCGCCTGATTTGTTCGGCATTGACGTCGAGACCGCCGGCATAGACCCTCCCTACAACCCGACCGTAGCGATCGCGGTCCTGCTGGTTCACCTTCACTGCTTGCCGTACACGAGCTCAGATAGGCTCTGCTTCGAGCGCTGGCCGTAGGGCTGCCGCTTCTCCGGTGCGTCGATTTCCGCGAGCCTCACCCTGACCTGGTGCCCGCTCATCAGCAACGTCACGGTGTCGCCGTCCGAAACGCCTACGACCTTGCCTTCGTAGGTCGATGCGCCTGCCTGGGCACACATGCCAAGCTCCAGAGGAAAATTCCGAGCATCGCAATGTGTTTCATGGCCGGATTATCGGCAGCACCTCCAGCGCCGCTCAGCTACGCTAGAGCGTACGCTCCAAGAGCGAGGCGATGCCGGACGACAGAAGGGTCGGTGCTTCGCGAGTGGTTTTGATCCCCCTCCCGTCCCCCAGGGGGAAGCCCGGCTGCTACGCACCCGGATCGAGTCGGTGTCGGACTGCAAACGGCGCGCAGACCGACGAGTGCGTGCAGAGCCCAGTTTCATCAGCAGCGTCTCGTAGCTCGGCCGCTGTTGTTGCAACGCGTTGAGCCGCCTCCACAGCCGCTTCAGACGCCGTCGGCGCATGGCTCGCTCCTTGGACACTCGCGC
>JACCXJ010000388.1 GCA_013697045.1 Gammaproteobacteria bacterium
CATGACAAGTGGCAAGGTCTGTCCCATGCGTAAAATGAAAAACCACGGCTTTGCTTTTCAATGTGTTAGGCACGCCGAGCACGTGAAATCGACGGTTTGGAAGGGCCAGTTGCGAAAGTTGGGCTAGACGACAACACTGAGGCCGAGTTTGAGCTCCGGGAGCTACCTGGGCGCATCTCACTGTTCGGCTTCATCGCAGGCTACAGCAAAGTTCGGATCCGGGATGAAGACCCGCTCAACATCAAGGCTGCCGAACTCCTCGGTGAACTGCACGACGCGCTAAAGCGCGACGGCTACGGCCTGAATGAACAAGGTAAAGCCGGTCACGTATTGCAAGTGTTCCTGGTCCGCATCCTGTTCTGCCTGTTCGCGGACGACACTGGCTTGTTCTCGCCCAAGGACAGCTTCCTGGAATTGATCGAGCAGACCCGAGAAGACGGTGCCGACACCGGTGCGCAGATCGCGCGGCTCTTTCAGGCCCTAAATACAGCACGCGAGAAGCGGCAGAGGTCGCTCGAGGAACAGTTCGCACCATTCCCGTTCGTTGACGGGCGGCTCTTCGAGGAACCGCTGTCCATTCCGGAGTTCTCATCCGAAATGCGCCGGTTGGTCCTGGATTGCTGCCGCGTCCAATGGGCAAGCATCTCACCCGCTATCTTTGGCGCCATGTTTCAAAAGGTAATTGAATTGGATGCCAGGGATCGCCGCCGACAGCTCGGCGCCCACTACACTTCCGAAGCAAACATACGAAAGCTGATTGGTCCGTTGTTCCTGGACGAGCTGCGCGCGGAGTTCGAGCGGGTGAAGCGCCACAAGAACAAACTGTTCGAGTTCCACAAAAAGCTCGCGACACTCAACTTCCTTGATCCTGCCTGCGGCTGCGGCAACTTCCTGGCCATTACCTATCGTGAACTGCGTGGACTGGAATTGGACATACTTCGAGAGGCGGCCAAGTTCGGCCAAGCCCTGGGCAGCGTGTTCAAAGCCTTACAGGTAGACGTGGACCAGTTCCACGGCATCGAACTGGAGGAGTTTCCCGCGCAGGTGGCGCAAGTGGCGATGTGGCTCACCGATCACCAGATGAACGTGGTGGCCGGTCGTGAGTTCGGCGAGTTCTTTGCCCGCCTTCCTCTCACCAAGTCCGCGAATATCCGCTGCGGTAATGCTCTTCGGCTGGATTGGGAGGCCTTTGTGCCACCGACGAAGCTCAACTACATCCTCGGGAATCCACCATTCGTTGGCGCCAAGTTCCTCAACGATCAACGGCGGGAGGACTTCTCCTTTGTATCGAAAGGTGTTGCCAATGCCGGTCTGTTGGACTATGTGGCTGGTTGGTATCTGAAGGCTGCGCATTATCTCGTTGGTACCAAGGAGGGTTTTGTCAGCCGCGACAAGAAACAATTCGAAGATGTGCGATTCGCAAGCCAGCAAAATCACCCTCCTACCTTTGATGAAGTCTTTCTCACGCTGGAGCAGCGTGACCGGGAGGCGCGCAGGCGTATTCGCTGCGCCTTCGTATCCACCAATAGCATCACCCAGGGCGAGCAGGTGGGTGTGCTGTGGAGCGAACTATTCCGGCGTGGCATGAAGATTCACTTCGCCCACCGCACATTCAAATGGACGAACGAAGCGCCCGGCAAGGCGGCTGTGCACTGTGCGATCATCGGTTTTGGGCGAGAAAATGCAGCAACGAAGCGCCTGTTCGACTACGCCGAGGTAGACGGCCCTGCACAGGAACGCGCGGCCAGTAACATTAACCCATATCTCGTGGACGGGCCGGATGTGCTCATCACCCGCCGTGACGCACCACTGTGCGCCGTACCTAAAATCGGAATCGGCAACAAGCCAATCGACGGCGGGCACTACCTTTTCACGCCGGAGGAGAAGGCAGGTTTTTTGAGCCGCGAACCGCAGGCGGAGAAGTGGTTCCGTCGCTGGATCGGCGCCGACGAGTTTATCAACGGTTACGAACGCTGGTGTTTATGGTTGGGCAATTGTCCGCCCGAGGAACTGAAGCGCATGCCGGAGTGCGTAAAACGTGTGGAGGCAGTGCGCGCGTTCAGACTCGGTGAGGGGCTCAACAAAAAGGCCGGTGAGAGGAAGAAACGCCCGCCGGAGTCGACTCGGAAGCTTGCGCGTACGCCAACGAGGTTTCATGTGGAGAACATGCCGGAGGCGACCTATCTGGTTGTGCCAAGCGCATCGTCCGAGCGGCGTCCCTTCGTCCCCATCGGATTCATGTCACCTAACGTACTCGCGAGCAACTTGGTGCTCATTGTATCCAATGCCACGCTATTCCACTTCGGCATTCTCGGTTCAACCATGCACATGGCTTGGGCGCGCTATGTCTGCGGCAGGCTGAAGAGCGATTGCCGCTACTCCGCCCAAATCGTATACAACAACTTCCCATGGCCGCAAAAACTCGAAGACAAGGGCCGCGCTGCCATCGAGACTGCTTCCCGGGCCGTGCTCGACGCACGCTCTGCACATCCCCTCGCCACGCTTGCTGATCTCTACGAGGAGTTTCAACCCGACTTTTCACCAGGCACTTTCGGGTGGACGGGCCGGCCGGAGATTAGGTGGTCCGCGCGCGGAGGCCGCCGACGCGCCGGTCTGGCGGGCCGCACGGACTGAAAGACGGCGAAGGCGTAGCTGACACTACGTCGAGCCGGGCTTCTGTGAGTACGGCCCGCTAGCTAGACCGTGCGGATCGGCGGTCGCAGCAGGCGCTGGAGGAGCAGGCGGTCGAGATCGCGGCACTGGGACCCGAGAGGCCGAGGTAGTCGTGCACGAAAGGCCGCTCAGAGTATGTATTGTGGATGTGGCGGCAGTGATCCCGGAACTCGGCCGGGAGCGCGCCGCTCTCGGGATCTCTCCGGTGCCGGCCGGTGTCAGTTGCTGATCGAGTAGTTGAGGTTCCGCGGGTAGGTCAGGTCGGGCCGGTTCGGGCCGTCGGCAACCTCCAGGATGCCCTGGATCTCCCGCATCCGGGCGACGTACCGGTCCATCAGGTCGCGGGCGGGCGCGTCGAGGCCCAGCAGCGAGATCCCATCGAACAGCATGTTGAACTCCTTCCACGTCCCGACCAGGGTAGTCATGAAGTCGAACGACAGGCGCTGGTCCTGCTGCTCGCCCAACTCGGGCAGCACGGTCGGGATCAGGGTGGAGTAGTCCCAGACCTCGGCGGAGGATTCCCCCTTGTCGATCAAGGCCACCCGATCGGGCCTGATAAAGTCGATACTAACGCGCGTTGTACCTTCACTCACTCGCGAATCACAGTGCCTACGGACTCGCCGGCTAGGGCACGGGAGAGGTTGCCGGGTACGAGGCCGTTCACGATGCGAATACTTCGGGCCAGCTTGGCCCGGGTCAGCAACTCCAAGACGGAGGGCTCGATGGGGAGAGTGGGAAGTTTCCTGCGGATCAGTTCCCCGGCGCGGATCTCCGGAATCAGCTCTGCGTCGGAGTCGGTTTTCGGGTCGGCGGTGTACAGGCCGTCAACGTCCTTCAGGAGGATAATGCTGCGTGCTCCGAAGACCTCGCCAACCAAATAGGAGCCGGCGTCACTGCCATTGGGCGGCAACTTGCCGACGGATGGCGGATGCTCCCACAGCGAATAGGGCGGGATACCGTTGAACACGGCGCCTCGCGCCGCCGCCAGCATGGCGGGAAGCAGTTGCACGACAAACGGCGCTTCCAGATACACAAACCCGTGCTTCGCCAAGAGGCAGGAAACCATGTAGGCGTTTTGCGCGGAATCTTTGGCGCAGAGCGCCGCAAGAGCACCGGTTGGAAGACCCAGGTCGAGGCCAATTGACAAAATGTGTCTCGAGCGCACGCCTGCCCCAACGCCGATGATCATCTGGTGCTGCGGCTGGTTGGCGACGATCTCGTCCAGCAAAGGCAAGAGCGCGGAGCGGCCGCGGTCCATAATGGAGCGTCCGCCGATCTGGATCACGTTTGCGTCGGGCAGAATGGCGGAAACCTGCGACTCGGTTCGGGCCAAGAGGTTCTTGTCGACCAACGATTCCCGCATCAGGCGAGACGACACATGTCGGGCGCCGGGTGGATCCAGGGTCATTTCGCGCCTCCGTCGTGGTAAATGATGGTACCTACCGGCTCGCCGTCGAGGGCTTTAGTCAGTTGGCCGGGCTTGAGCCCGTTGACGAATTGAATTTCCTTGATATGGCGGGCTCGCACCATGAATTCCAGCACCGCGCGTTCCACGATCAGATCGTCCAGATCACGGGCCAGCAGCTCTTGCACGCTGATGCGCGGGATGTAGTTGCTGCCGGGGTCTTTCTTCGGGTCGGCGGTGTAGAGCCCGTCTTCATCCTTCACGTAGATCATCTTGCGCGCGCCAAAGACCTCCGCGATGAGGAAGCATCCCGTATCGGTGCGCTGCGGCGGAATGCGGCCCTTCACCGGGTTTGGCTCCCAGAGCTTGTAAGGAGGCATGCCCTGGCAGACCACCGCGTTCCACGCCATCAAATAATGAGGCAGGGTGCCGAACCCTTCCGGCTCGACGAACGGAATTCCACGTTGCGCCAGCAAATAATGGAGCATCTGGGCGTTCTGCCAGGCCACCGCCGTGCCCAGCACCGTGAGGACGCCCGTGGGGAGGCCGAGATCGATGGCCAGGCTGTAGATGTGGCGGGCGCGAGTGCCGGCTCCCGTCCCCAGGATCATCTTGTGCCGGCCGAGGTTCGCGACGATCTCTTCCACTAATGGATAAACTGCGGCCCGGCCGCGATCCATGATGCTCTGGCCGCCGATCTTGACTACGTTGACCCAGGGCAGGATGGCGTAGTCTGGTGTGGCCTCGGTCAACTGCATCAGCGCCGCGTCGTTGAGCGAGCCCTCCAGCAGTTGCTCGCCGAGCCCGGGAATTAGGGTATGGTCATTTATTTCCGTCATCGATAGCTCCCCATTGCTGGCCGTTAGCCCCTATTGGCAAGGGCCGCAAGTTAAAATTGAAATACGTCGATCTCATAACTGTGCTCCTCTCTAGAGGCGGCATCGCACGAGCCAAAGGTCTTTTCTGCCCAGGCCCTCAGTTTCTCCAATGCCGCGTCCCGGACCGCATCCGGCAGTGCGGCGAAGCGCGCGCCGCTCTGGTGGCGAACGAAAAATTCTCGCGGGGTGGGGTTTCGCTCCCACGTCGCCGCCCGCAGATGGAGCCGGAGAGCCGCGGAGGATCCCAGCCATGCCAGCGCCTGGTCACGGACTTGTTTTCCCTGGTGCCGTTCAACACCCATTGTTTCGAGGATGGCCGCCAGCCGTTTCTTCAGTTGCGCATCGACGCCGGCCGTCGGAGCCACGCGGTGTCCCGCCACCACCGCTCCCCCGGGCCGCAGGACGCGCCGGGCTTCGCTGAGAAGCCCGCGCCAATCTCCGGCGCCGCTCAACACCTGCATGAGCATCACAACGTCAAAAGCGCCGTCACGAAACGGCAACTGTTGTCCGTCCGCCTGCGCCAGACAAGGTACGCGGGTGGTCAGCAGAAACTCCTGCAGCATTCCCAAAGACGCGTCGACGCCGACGTAAAAGTCGTCTGCCGCCACGAAGGCCTTGCCGATCCGACCGGTTCCAGCCCCCAGGTCCAGCACGCGCGCGGGTGGTTCCTTTCCCGTAGCCTGCAATATGGCCGAACGAATGGCCTCCGGCACGCCGCGGGGGAGCGCGCGGTAGCGTTCGAAGGTGGGCGCGACAGCGTCAAAGTTGGGGATCATATCTTTCAGCGATAACCTTCCGCCTGGAGCCGGAAGAGCTCGGCATAGAGACCGTTGCGGGCCAGCAGTTGAGCGTGCGTTCCCTCTTCCACGATGCCGCCTTGCTCCAGCACGACGATGCGGTCTGCCATGCGCACGATGGAGAAGCGGTGCGAGATCAAGAGGACCATCTGTCCTGACACCAGCTCCGCGAAGCGGTTGAAGGTCTCATACTCGGCGCGTGCATCGAGCGCCGCTGTCGGTTCGTCCAAGATCATCATCTGCGCGCTGCGAATGTAAGCGCGGGCCAGCGCGATCTTTTGCCACTCGCCTCCGGAAAGCTCGATGCCTCCCGCGAAGCGGCGGCCCAGCATCTGCCGGTATCCGAAGGGAAGATGCCGCACCAGCTCGGCCGCTTGCGATTGTGCCGCGGCGGCTGCGATGGCGTCGTCGCTGGAGAAGTCGTCGGCGCCGTTGCTTGATAACGCCGCCAGGCCGTCGAGGTACTGCTGCGCCTCAGTGATCTGGCCCACGCCGATGTTTTCGTCGAAGCGCAGATCGTAGTGTACAAAGTCCTGAAAGATGACGCCGATGGCGCGGCGCAGCGATTCCAGGTCGTATTCGCGCAGGTCCACGCCATCGAGCAGGATGCGTCCTTCCGTGGGATCATAGAGCCGGGCCAAGAGCTTGGTCAGCGTAGTCTTGCCGGCCGCGTTCGCACCCACGAGCGCAATCTTCTCTCCGCAACCGATGTGAAGATCCACGTGCCGGAGTGCCCAGGTGTCGCTGCCCGGATACCGGAAGCCGATGTCCTCGAAATCCAACCCTCGGCGAATGGGGACGGGCACTGCTCGCGCGCCGGGCAGGGACACGATGGTGGGTTGCATCTCAAAGAAATCGAACAGGTCCCGGATGTAGAGTCCCTGCTCGTAGATGTTGCCGGCGGTGAACAGGATCCGTTCCGTCAGGGCGCGGCTGCGGGCGAACGCGGCGGCCAGAAACGTGAGAGTGCCAATGCTGATGATCCCGTAGAATCCGCGCCACAGGATGATGGCGTACGCCGCATAATATCCGAGTGTGCCCAGGAGCGAAAGCCCGGTCGCGGCGACACCCTTACGCAGCGCCAGCCGCTTGTTCTCTTCATAGAAGCGGTGGGCGAGCATTCGGTACCGTCCCAGCAGCCACTCACCAAGCCCAAACATCTGGACCTCTTTGGCCGTCTTGTCGCCGGCACTCAGGGAGCGCAGATAGTCCAACAGCCGCCGTTCGGGCGTCCGGCGATACAGCAAGGAATACTCCAGAGAGCTGAAGTGAGTCTCGCCCAGGAAGCCCGGCAACACCGCTGCCAGGAGCAGCGCCAAGAGCCAAGGACTGTAAACGAAAACGGCCGCCGCCAGGGAAGCCAGGGTCAGCAAGTCTTGCCCCATCGAGAGCAACTGCGGGAGCAGGCCGATCCGGCCCGTGGTCTGCCGCTGCGCCCGCTCCAGTCGATCGTAGAACGCGGGGTCTTCGAAATGACGCAGATCGAGCGTGGCGGCGTGGCGTATGAGCTTCTCGCTGATATGGTTGGAGCAAAGATCGCCGAAGAGGCCTTCGACCGCCGTCGACGCCTTGTCCAGCGCCTCGCCGATGGCGACGATGATGAGCTCCAGCCCCACCAGGAGCCATAGCTGGGAGAGGTTCGGCTGTCCCGTGCGCGCCGCCACCACCGTGTCGATGATCAACTTGGCAACCCACAGGGTGGCGATGGGCACACCGGCGCGCAAAAGGCGCAGAGCCACGGTGGCGCCGGCGTACCCACGATGGGTCTCCCACACCAGGCGCAGGAACGGCGGGATCGACCGCAGCCCAAGGAACCACTCCCGCCACGTTGGCACGCCACGGCCCCGAGCCCCTGGCGCGAGTCCCGGCGCCGCCTTCACGGCGGCGCCGGGATCCGCTCATTTCTGATCAGACCCCTCTTCCGCCGGTCCTGCCGACCCGTGCTAATAGTGCCTGAGTCCGATGGTTCCTCTCGTGGGTCCTTTCTCTTTGGAGTAAACCTCGACGAATTGCATCATTCCGACGTCCTCGTGCGCCAGGATGTGGCAGTGCTGCACGAATACTCCGGGGAAATCAGAAAAGTGGCTGCGCATCTTGAAGTACCCGGGGATATTGTCGTGCTTACCCATACACAACTGCTTGTCATCCTGGGATGTACAAGCATCACCTCTAGCATCAGGGCACTTAAATTCTGCATCGGGTGATTCCTTCGTACACTCAACCGCCGGGTTCAGAAAACCCCTGTCGCGGGCCGCAGGTATCGCCCGGACGTCCCACCAGACGTACGGCCGGACCACCTGCGCCTCGATCGCCTTGCAAGGTCTCCAGGTGCTCTCGTCCTTGGGGTCGGCGTAGCAAGCGCCACCCACCTTCGTAGCTTCCGCGCTATTGGGGTCGAAAACCTCCACCACCAGGAATGGATTGATGTGGATGTGAAATGGGTGCGCTATACCGACGGCCTTGTTGATCACCTTCCACTCTTCGACGCTATTTAGAACCATCTTTTGCTTGATATGTTCGTCGAACAGCTCGCCGTCGATGGTGTGCGTCGGCAGCACGGGATCGGGACCTGCTAGGGGTCCGCGCTGGAAGGCGGCGGAGGTTGTGAAGCCCGGCGTAGTGTCATAGGCGACGTCTTTCTTATGTTCAGAGGCCACCACATTCGGAAGGTTTTCGAGGAAATCTGGGAATGTAGGGAAGTTGTCCTTGTCGATGAATACCATAGCCGGCTCAATGGCCGTGTCCTCAACCTTCACCGTCAGCAAAGTGACCGCCCTTACTCTGGTTCCACCACCTGTTTTAGCCGGACTCTCACTCGTCGACTCCCACACCGTCAGCCTGTAGCTTCCTGGCGTACTCGGCGCCTTGACCAGCAAATCCACCCGGTTTCCGCCGGCCATGTTGAACTGTGCGTTCACCGTTCCGACCTTTTCGTAGTTATCCGGATGAAACTGCACCCCATCCTGCGCGGTCTGCCGCCAGTCCACACAGGGCTTCTCAGGACTGCTGCCCGTCGGACTGCTGCATGCGGGGCTAGGTGGGTCTGGAGGTCGGTCTACTACTGGCGTGAAGTTTTGGAATTGCACGAAGCTGCGATAGGCTGCATTCACGAGACGCCATAGCTGGACCTGCCCCTGCCGCATGGTGATGACCGGCTGGCGCCGGCCATTCACGGACAAGAAAGGCGGGCCGGAGCGCTTCGCGCTCAACACGCCGAGCGACGTTGACAGTTGTTGGATCACGAGCACTTTTTCCACCAGGCCCCCCGGTGCATCCTTGTAAAAATCGCGCAGCTTGTCGTCATACGGGCCTTCGATGATGAAGGCGCCGGCCAGACCATTGGCGACATTCAGAGCCGTCGAGCCGTGTACGTGGGCATGGTACCAATGGGTGCCGGGGGCCTGGCCCATCCGGAACGTGCCCTTGTCCTTGTTCTGGTCCGTTGGCTTATCCGGTAGCCGAAAGCAAAAGGGAAAGGCGCCAACGGAATATTGCGGCCATTTTCCGGCTTTGATGGCTTCTTCGTTTTTCGGCCACAGATGGTATTCGGGCGGCAGACTCGCGCTTGCCCCATGGTACGGCGCGGTTTTATCGTACAGCCTGAGGAGACGTTCCTGTTCGGCTCGCCATTTCTCCGGAATACTTTTGCCCATCATGCCCGGACGATCTTTCCATTGTGTGGGCGAGCCGTTTTTCTCACAGTTCCCGAAAATCGTGGCAAAATTCGCCTTGACTACATCATCCGTGGGTTGGATTGGGGGATAGTCTTTGCCCTTCTCGTCCTTGCCCTTCAGCCTCAAAGCAGGGCGGATGAGGAGCAGCACGTTGTCCCCGGTCGTGGCGGGCGTCGTGTGAGTGCCGTGGAAGTGGAGGTTCGAGGTGCTGGAACCGTGGACGCAATTGGGCATCGTGTTATTTCGCGGGTAGACGTTGACCTTGATGGTCTTGCTTGCGTCGTTCGGGTCCGGAAGGGTGCCGGTCGCTGCATCGCAATCTCCTCTGTCCAGCGTGACGGGAAAATTCTTCGTGTCGACCTGGTTCCTGAAGCTGACTTGAATCAGATCCCCGATCCGGGCCCGCAACGTCGGCCCGGGAATGGGCTCTCCATGGTAAGGCGGGGGTGTTTCAGGTGGTGGAGGTGGATCGGGCGCATTCCAGTTTGCTACTTTCCAGCCATTTAAATACCTCAGACGCTGCTGCAGACAACGCCCCTTCGTAGAGTCCGTACCCGGCCCAGGATTACGAACCCACATGCTGCGAGACTCATCGCTCAACATGAGCACCGCTTTCAGCTCCTTCCCCTCGCTCCCAAGCTCAGGGATTGGAATGAGCTCGCGTCCCGTATCACAGTTAGGCGTTTGTGCTTGCGCCGGAGATACGACAATGATCGCGGTCAGGAGGACCACCGGCGCGGCCCACACGCCTTCAAGTCGACGCCTCACCAGGCCCACCGCCGCTCGTCCCGTTCGCCAGCCGTTGCCTCGGCCATGATTTTGGATCTTCACAGCATCACACGCGTTCATATAGGCTCCCCTCGCGGCGTTGTGCCGATGTCGGTTGTTGATGAATCGATCTGGCCCGGGACGGGCGCTCTCACGCTACGTCACCAGGATCGTTCCTGATTCGGAGCAGGGTTGCCCCGGTTGGCAATGGAGAGAGCAGACATATTGGAGCGTCCCTGCTACGCCCGGTGAAAAAGTGTCGGAGCTCGAATCCGCCGCGATCCTATATTGCATGAAGAAGGTATCGTTTATCGATCCGTCCGCGTTCTTCAGGCCAGGCCAATGGGCCTCACTGTCGTTATTGGTCCAGAAGATTTGGTCTCCTACCTGGACGCTTAGCGATGAAGGCTCGAAGCTTACTCGGTTTAGCGTTGAAGGGTCGGAGCGTACTCGCCTCTCGAGCGAGGCCCAGATATCCTGCGCAGGAGACAATTCTACCGGGTCTGGGCTGACCCCGCTGTTGATATTAATCTGCCACTGAGCGGCCATCAGTACATCCCTCCTTGCCCCCGTCTTTCAGTGGGAGCAAAGTTTTGTGGGTGTCACCCCGCGATAACGGACCGCGGGCCCTTGAGCCGGGATTGAAAAAAAACCACTCGAACAGACAGCCCATCAACGGCAGCAAACCAAACGCCATTAAAGGACTCGAGCCTGGCGCGGAGCGCGGCCACGGTCCAGGCGACATCGGTGACCCAATACGCCGCGGGGCCTGTAACCCCGCCGCCATAGGTGAAGGTCACCTCCAGGCCGGGGAGTGGGCCGAGCCCGACGAGCAGGCGCCGACGCATGGCCCGACGGATCTCGGACGTCGCGCTGTCGCTGTGATCGATTCGAATGGTTCCCCGGTTTATTCCCCCCTTTCGATTTTCTAGTTATGACATAATCTTTATTGTTGCTCCCTATAGCATATCTTCAGGGCGACCGCAAGGGGTTGGCGACGGACCCGGGGCGATGTGCTGAATGGCGCCCGTCGGAGACCGAGGCTACGATCCGCATCGGCTTGCCACGGCGGGTCGTCCGGCGATTGGCGATCCGTTATGTAAGGTTGTATATTTCGCTAGATCGTAGTTAAGGGCGAGGTGGCAATGCGATGCTATCCTTTTTGAACAGATGGCTTTGCACAGTCGGGCTCATGGCTTGCTCCTTCATGGTGCCGGCGGGCCAGCTCACCGTGTCGGCCGCGGCCAGCCTGACCGACGCCTTCAAGGAGATCGGGCGGGCCTTCGAGGTGCAGCATCCCGATACCGACGTCCGCTTCAATTTTGGTGCGTCCGACGCCCTGGTCCAGCAGCTCGCGGCGGGTGCGCCGATCGATCTCCTGGCCACGGCGGACCAGGATTCCATGGACAAGGCCGCGGCCCAGAAGCTCATCGAGCCGGCCACGCGCACCAATTTCGCCCGTAACACGCTGGTGGCGATCGTGCCCGCCGACCGCGAGGTCGTACCCCAGGGACTGCCCGATCTGGAACGCGACGACATTACCCGCATCGCGCTCGGTAACCCGGCGAGCGTACCGGCCGGCCGCTATGCCCGGGACGCCCTCGAGCGGGGCGGGCGTTGGCCCGCGATCGAGGCCAAGGCGATTTATACGCAGAACGTCCGCCAGGCCCTCGACTATGTCGCCCGCGCCGAGGTCGACGTCGCCTTCGTGTATGCCACCGACGCCGCGATCCGCAAAGACCAGGTTCGCGTCGCCTTCCCCCTGGCCACCGAGGTCCCCATCACCTACCCGATCGCCGTCATCGCAGGGAAGAGCGCTGAGGCACGGCGTTTCTTGGACTACGTGCTGTCGCCACCCGGCCAGGCCAGCCTGGCCGGGTATGGCTTTCTCCCGCCATGATCGACGAGGACATGGGGTCCGCCTGGACGGCACTGCTTTTGTCCCTCAAGGTGGCGAGCTGCGCCACGCTCGTGTGCCTCGTCATGGGCGTCGGTGTCGGCTATGTGCTGGCGCGGCGGCGGATCCCGGGCCGCGATCTGGTCGATGCGCTCCTGACCTTGCCGCTCGTCATGCCGCCCACGGTGCTCGGCTATTACCTCCTGGTCGTCATCGGGCGCAAGGGCGCGCTGGGTGCCTGGCTCCACGATGCCTTCGGTATCAGCCTCGTCTTCACCTGGCAGGGGGCGGTGATCGCCGCGAGCCTGGTGGCCTTTCCATTGACCTTCAAGTCGGCGCGCGCCGCCTTCGAGGCGGTCGACCGCGAGCTGGAGGAGGCCGCGCGCGTGCTCGGGGTGTCGGAGCCCGGCATCTTCTTTCGCGTGTCCCTACCGCTCGCCTGGCGCGGGATCCTCGCGGGCGTGCTCCTCTGCTTCGCCCGCGCCCTGGGCGAGTTCGGCGCCACGCTCATGGTGGCCGGCAGCATCCCGGGCAAGACCCAGACGCTCTCGATCGCGGTCTACGAAGCGGTGCAGGCGGGTCACGACGAGACCGCCCAGATGCTCGTGCTCATCACGTCTCTCACCTGCGTCGCGGTGCTCCTGGCGGCGGGGCGCCTGGCCCCCGGTCGGACCGCAAGCGAATAAGACGCCTAGATTTTATGGTCAATAGGTTTGCGCTGGAAGTCGATATCCGCAAGACGCTCAGAAGCGCCAGGCAGACCTTCCACCTGCATGCGAGTTTCAGCGTGCACAGCCCTCGGATCGTGGTCCACGGTCCCTCGGGGGCCGGGAAGAGCCTGCTCCTCAAGGCCATCGCCGGGTTGGTGACGCCGGATGAAGGCTCGATCGTGCTTTCCGGGGCCACGCTCTTCGACAGCGCCGCCGGGACCAACGTCTCTCCCCAAGAACGGAGGGTCGCTTATCTTTTCCAGGACTATGCCCTGTTTCCGCATTTGACGGTGCGGCAGAACGTCGGCTTCGGCCTCAGGCGCGGGTGGCTCAATCTACACGGCGATCGCCCCGATCCGGCCATCGACTCTTGGCTCGAGTCCTTCGAGCTCTGCCGTGTGGCGCACCAGTACCCGAACCAGATCTCAGGCGGGCAACGCCAGCGCACGGCGCTCGCGCGGGCGCTCGTGGCGCGCCCCCGCGCGCTGCTCCTCGACGAGCCCTTCGCGGCCCTGGACCCGGCACTGCGCTCGCGCATGCGTGCGGAGTTGCACGCGCTGCACGCGCGACTCGAGGTACCGATGGCCCTCATCACCCACGACCCCGAGGACGTGCGGGTCTTCGGCGAAGAGGTCCT
>JACCXJ010000396.1 GCA_013697045.1 Gammaproteobacteria bacterium
TGACCGATGCGGCGGTGGAGGCACTGTGCGCGTATGCGTGGCCCGGTAACGTGCGCGAGCTACGCAATGTCCTGGAACGCGCCGCACTGTTGAGCAGCGGCATGCGCCTGGACCGTTCGGCACTGCACTTCGATATGGCCGGGTGTGCCGCCCCCACCACTGAGTTGAGCCTGGAGGCGATGGAGCGCCAGCACGTCGCCAATGTACTTCGCGATTCCGGCGGCAAGGTCACGCTCGCCGCAGAACGACTCGGCATCCCGCGCAGCACCCTTTACGAGAAGCTCAAGCGCCACGGCCTGACTTCGTCCTGATTCTGGAACGGTCGTCCGGCCTCTGGACGAAATGCGGGGTCAACCGCACCGGCTCCGGGCGGCGGTTTTGTTTTGCAACAATGAGTTAGCACTGCGCTGTCACATGGAATGGCGATTGCCGTGGTGAGAGCCGAACCAAAGGAGAACTCTCGCCATGACCACACTAGAACTCATCTCCCCCGGCGCCTCGTCGCGCCTCCTCAGCAGCTTTCAATCCTTGAGCGCCGAACGTCTGGCACGCGCCAAATGGGCCTATACAACCCGGCGCGTACCGGCTCAGTCCGCCGCGGGCTTGTGCGTTCGCGGAGTGCCGAACCCGGGCGACGTGGTGCTCGCACGCGTCGTGCGCCTGGGCAAGCACCAGGGCCTCGAGCTGCGGTCTGGACGCAAGGCGCAGATGTTTCCGGGAGATGAAATCGTCATCTGCTACGGGCATCGCTACGTACCCGATCAATTCGAGGCCACCGTTCCCATGGATCTGTCGGCTTGCCATCTGGTGGCGGCGGGCGGCATTGCCGCTCGTGCGCTGTCTTGGCATGAGAAGGTCGGAGCGCCGACCGCCATCGAGCCGTTGGGATTCATCACCGACAGCGAAGGCCGGCGGCTGAATCTGAGCCAGTTCGCCGTTGAGACCGCGGAGGCGCGGAGCCTGCCGCCGCTCATCATCGTGGCCGGAACCGCTATGAACGCGGGCAAGACGACAACGGCTGCGCATCTCATCCGCGTTGCCACCGGCGCCGGCCTGCGCACCGCTGCCGCTAAGCTCACCGGCACGGGCGCGGGCGGCGACGTGTACTGCTTCGCGGATGCCGGTGCTCACCCGGTGCTGGATTTCACCGACGCCGGTGTGGCATCGACATGGAAGCTGTCGACCGAGGCGCTCGAGGGGATCTGGAAAACCTTGCTTAGCCAACTCGGCCGCGAACAACCCGATTTGATCGTATGCGAGATCGCCGACGGACTGTTTCAGGAAGAGACTGCGGCAATGTTGCGCTCGAATGACTTTCGCGATGTGGTCAGCGGCGTGGTGTTCGCCGCCAACGATGCCTCCGGTGCCGCTTACGGATGCCGTTGGCTCGCCGAGGCAGGTCACCGCGTGTTGGCGGTGAGCGGAACGCTCACGGCGAGCCCGCTGGCGCTGCGCGAGACCGAGGTGGCAACCGGCCTGCCGGTGCATGGTTTGGCCGATCTGGCCGAGCCCGCCACGCTGGCCTCGCTGCTTGACGCGTGTCGAGTCCCGCTGGAGCGAGTGTCATGCGCCCACGCATCTTAAGCCGCTCGCGGGCGGCGCGGCTTGTCGCACTGGTCGGTAACGGCCTGGGGCAAGCTGGGGTGGCCATCGCCGCGGGACTGGCTATGAAGACGGCGTTCGACACTCTTGGGTCTGGAACTCCAGGCGCCACCGAAACCGAAGGGTTCAAGGCGGCCGCCGCGTTGTGCGGTTGCGCGCTGGCGCTAGGGTGGCTGCGCTGGCGCGAGACCTGCGACGCCGAAAAGCTGGCGCAGGGCTATCTGGCCGAGCTGCGCCTGGCCCTGTTCGACCGGCTGCTCGGCAGTCCGACGCGCCGTCTGCAAGGCAAGCGCCGCGGTTCGATGGCCCTGCGCTTCGTCGGCGAGTTGAATGCACTGCGCCTTTGGTTGAGCCTTGGCTTTGCGCGCGTGCTCGTCGGCGGGGTGTCGCTGCTAGGTGCTACTTTGGCCCTCGCCTGGCTGTCCCCTGGATTACTTTGGGGCCTGCTGCCGGTGCTTGGGCTGGCAATGCTGACAGCGGTGTGCATGGGACGCAGCCTGTACGCGCAAACCCGTTCGGCACGCCGGGAGGTGGCGCGCTTCGCCGGCCATGTACAGGAGCGGATCACCGTCCTGGCCGTCATCCAACACTACGGGCAGGGTACGCGCGAACGCCAGCGCCTGGAACGCATGCGCGGCCGCGTGCGCGAAACTGCCGAGTTGCGCGCTGTCTCGCGTGGTCGGCTGCGGGCACTCGGTGAAGCGGGATCCCTGGCGGCCGCGGCGGGTGTGCTGGTTGCCGCCCTCAGCACTGGCGTGAGCGCTGGTGTGGCGGCGGCGATCGCGGTGCTGGGATTTCTGTCACCGATGCTGCGTGACCTCACGCGCGCCATGGAATACTGGCAGGGCGCGCGCGCGTCGTGGGAGCGCATCGCGGTGTGGTGGGCGGAAGCCGACGAGGTAACGATGGCGCCGCCCGCCGTGGTCGCTGGCGAGGTCGCATTAAACGGCGTGCGATTGCCCGGCGGCAGCGGCGTGATCAACGCCCGCATCGGGGCCGGGAGCCGCATCGCGCTCACCGGGGCCAATGGCGCGGGCAAATCCAATCTACTCAACGTCATCGCCGGACTGGTTGCGCCTGACGCCGGTCAAGTTTGCATTGACGGCACGCCTATCGATGGCGTCTGGCGTCAAAGGCTTTCGGGGGCGGTCGCGCTTGCAAGTCCGGATCTGCCTCTCCTGCGCGGCAGCCTCGAGTTCAATCTGCGCTATCAAAAGCCGGATGCGAGCGCCGAGGAGACGGCCTGGGCGTGGGAGCTTTGCCGCATAGGGGAGCTGGCCTCCGCCTTGCCGGATGGCCTGGCCACCAAGATCGTGGAGGAAGGCCGCAATCTCTCTTTGGGTCAACGCCAGCGCGTATTGCTCGCGCGGGCGTTGCTTGCACGCCCGCGTGTGCTGCTGCTTGATGAGTTGGATTCGCACATGGATGGCGCCGGCCTGCGACCCCTGGAACAGGTATTGGCGAACTATGCCGGCACCGTAATCTACGCCACCCACGGCGCGGAGTTGCTGGCGCGGGCCGATGAGGTATGGCGTCTCGTCTCGGGGACGCTGGCTGAGCGCGCACCACCGGGCGAGAAAGCACCGGTGCCGGCGCTGTCCCTTGTCCGTACCGCAACCCACCTGAAAGAGGTCGGGTCATGAGTCGTGTGCACTACCTTGGCGATGTGATGAAGGCGGTACGGGTCCACGGCGAAATCGTGCTGCGCCAGCCCGCGGCTGCACCCGAGCTTGCCTATTTTCTTTACCGGCCTCCACATGTCCGCGAGAGCGCACCAGTGGTGGTCAGCGTGCACGGCATCACGCGCAACGCCTGCGAGCATGCGTTGTATCTTCGCCCCTGGGCGGACGCCTATGGGGCGGTATTGGCCGCGCCCTTGTTCGATCAACACCATTATCCGGCGTATCAACGGGTGGGAGCGGAGCGGCGAGGCAACGCCGAGGCCGCCTTCAATGCGATGCTGGCGGATATCGAAGCCGAGCTGGGGCGGCCGATCGGTCGCATATCGCTCGCCGGATATTCCGGCGGCGCCCAGTTCGCCCATCGATACGCGTTGCGCAACCCGCAGCGCGTCGCGGCGCTCGCGCTGGGCGCCGCGGGCTGGTACACATGGCCCGACTCCGAGTTGGACTATCCGCTCGGTCTGGGTCGGTCCTCGCCGCAGCTATCCATCAACCTTCCGGAGTTCCTCCGCCTGCCGATCGCGGTGTACGTCGGAGAGCTCGATGCGCTGCGCGATGCGAAGCTTAAGCAAACGGCGCGGCTCGATGCCTTGCAGGGCACGACGCGTTTGGAGCGCGCGAGGCGGTGGGTCGATGCGCTTGGCGAGGCGGGTACGGGGCTCGGCATCGACACCCGGGCCACCTTTGAGGTATTGTGCAATGCAGATCACTCCTTCCTGCGGTGTGTGCGCCGAGGCGGCTTCGGTAGACGCGCATTCGAGTCGTTTTTTGGCACGCGCCCCGGGGCTCGCGAGAGACTCGATCATGATCATGTGCGATTTCAACTCGCCGACAGACTCGGGGCACCAGCTTACGCCCAGGCACCGCGTGCTGTTAGTAGATGATGAGCAATCCATCCTCTTCACGGTTGGCGAGTATCTGCGCGGCCTGGGCTACGAGGTCGACTGCGCTGACACGCTGGCATCGGCGCTGTCCTACCTGAGGTCTGCCCGCAGCCATGCGCTGGTCATCGCTGACTTGCGCTTGAGTCCGCCGAACGGCCAAGAGGGCCTGGCAATTCTGGAGGAAGCGCGCCGACGCAATCCGGGCGTGCGCACGATGATCCTCACCGCCTACGGCTCGCCCACTATAGAGCGCGCGGCGCGCGCTCGTGGAGTGGACGCCTTTGTTGTCAAGCCCAAGCGGTTGAAGGAAATATCCGACGTCATCGCGGCGCTGCTAGACAGCGCATCTTCATAAAGTCATGACAGTTACGGATCCTTGCCAAGTCCAACAAGACTCATCGATCACCAAGGTTGACGTCAACCTTGGCAAAGTGATGGCCTAAATGACCGTAAGCTCCCTTTCTCTCAGGGACTAGGGACCCAGGTCAGCATACCTGCGAATAGGTTGTTGGCGGTTCCCGTTCAACGCATAACGGGCTAATGAAGCTCACGGTCCGGGCTAATGAAGCTCACGGTCAAGACAAAAATCATCAGCGGTCTGGTGATTATCCTGCTGATCGGCATTGTGTCGATGCTGCTCGTTTTCAGCGGCCTCAAGGACGTCGAGAGAAACGTGGAGAAGCTGGCGAGGGTTCATGAGCCTTTTATCCTCGCCGCGTACGAGATGGAGATCAACATGGATAGTATCGGCCTTTTGGTGCTCAAGTACTTGAACACGCGCGGCGATCGCTACCGCAAACTCGCCACCAAGGATATGCGCGATTTCGCCGAGTTTCATGCGACCTATCGCAAGCTCATCGCGAGCGATGAAGAGCGAATGCTGGATGCCAGGATCACCAAGCTCTACGGCGAATTCGAAGAGCTGGGCAAGACCCTGATGCAGCGTGCGGACGAACAAGAAACACTGTTCCAGATGCTCTCTGTACACATCGAGGGGATCGACGACATCATTAACAGCAAGCTGCAGCCTGATATCTTTGCTGTCCGGGAAGTGAGCAAATCGAAGCTAGATAAGGCTATCACCTCCTCCAAAATGGAGGCGGAGATTGCCGAGGTCGGTTTCTGGGTCGCGATCTATCGACGCTTACAAAACCCTGACTTCATATCGGAGATCGACGAGAAGATCGCGTACTTTGCGAAGGCATTAAGCGATTTTGAGAGTTTGGATTTGACTGACAAGGAACGCCCCCTCGCTCGCGCCGTGCGCGAGATCTTCGAGAGATTGAGAGGTGAGGTCCACGATGTCGTCGCACTCGAAGGTCATCTGAATCGGCAGCGCGACCGATTCATCCATCTGCGCCTCGAAATGGACAACATGCTCGACGATGAGATCCAGCCCCTTGCGCGCCAACATCTCACCTTGCCGCGGCAGGAGGCGGAAGCGGCAGCCGAGCGTTCGGTCGCCGCGTTACGTCTTCTAATTCCAGGCTATCTGGTGTGTGCGCTGCTGATCGCATTGTTCATCATCCGCTCGGTCATCGATCCGCTGAACAAGCTCAAGGCTGGTACCAGCGCCGTAGGCGCCGGGGACCTGCAGCACCGCATCAACGTGCGCGGCACAGATGAGTTCAGCGAGCTCGCCGGTCAGTTCAACGACATGGTGTCTAAATTGCGAGCGACCACCGTTTCCAAGGGCGCGCTCGAAGAGAGCCAACGCAAGCTACAGGCGACGGTGGCCGACTTGCGGCATGAAATTTCTGAGCGCGAGCAGGCGCAAGCAGAACAGGTAGTTCTCCAGGCGGCGTTGCGTCGCTCTGAGACCATGTCGGTGCTGGGTGCGTTGGTCGCCGGCGTCGCACACGAGGTACGGAATCCGCTGTTCAGTATTTCGGCGACGGTCGATACGATGGACGCACGTTTCGCTGGGCGCGAGGAGCTCCAGCCGTATAGCGAGGTGTTACGGATCGAAGTCGATCGCTTGGTCAAGCTGATGGCGGATCTCTTCGAGTACGGCAAGCCTGCCGCATCGGAGATGCTCCCCGCCTCTATTGGCGAAGTCATTTCCCAAGCCGTGCAAGTATGTGTATCGGATGCGGAGCGCGCTAAAGTGCCGATCGTGCCACGCATCCAACCTGATATCCCATTGCTACGTATGGATCGTTCGCGGCTGCTTCAGGTATTTCGGAATCTTCTGGAAAATGCAATCCAGCATTCGCCGGAGCACTCGGACGTCTGCATCAGCGCTCAGGATACCGGCGATAATCAGGTCACTTGTTCAGTCGCGGACTCAGGGTCGGGTTTCAGGACGGAGGACCTCAAGTCTGTTTTCGATCCCTTTTTCACTCGCCGCCGGGGAGGCACTGGACTGGGACTTTCAATTGTCTGGCGCATCGTTGAAGACCACGGAGGCAGCGTACGCGCTGCCAACCGAGAACAAGGTGGGGCGATAGTCACGATATGTCTTCCCAACCACTTCATGCCGGTCAAACAGGGGGCGTGATTCAGAGCCAGCTGGGCCGTTATGACGGAATTCCGGCACTCATCCCGTCGCCCATTGCCGCGGGGAAATCGCGAGGGATCGCGGCATGCGCGCCTCTGCTTGCGCAGGCGTAGTAGTTCTCTTCTAAATGCGGATATTTGACTCTTTGGGGCCGGATATCCGCGCCGCAAGACAAGCTACGACAGTGTGAACAAAGTCGTCATTGCGAGGAACGCAGTGACAAAGGCTGTCGTAGGTTGGCGCTTTCTCGCGTCGCTCGATAATATGGCGGAACTGTGTGCCGCCTCTCTGTGAACAACGTGAAACGTTTGCGTGTCCTTTGCCTGCTCCCGAGTGCGGTATGTGCGCAGCCCTTGGGCCTCGAAGATGGCGCGGATTTTCGTTCAAAAGAGGGCCGGTTCAGGCTAGAGCTCGCGGGACGGTTGCACGCCGATGCGGCGATATTCGATGACGATAATACGCCTCTGGAGGATGGGACGAATGTGCGGCGCGCGAGGCTCGGTGCCGCCCTCACGCTGTTTCGCGACCTCACGCTCAAGTATCAGTACGAGTTTGTAGATGATGGGCGCGTGCTGGATGCGTCGCTCACCTATGAAGGCTGGGATCCGCTGGAGATTAAGATTGGGCGGTTCAGAGAACCATTGAGTCTAGAGGAGTTGACCAGCTCTAATAACATTACCTTCATGGAGCGCGCGTTGCCCAACGAGTTCGCGCGCGGCTATAACACCGGCATTGCAATCTCCACTTACGGCAGCAACTGGGGCGCGGCCGGCGGCGTGTTTGGAGATCGAGTTGTCAAAGACGTTTTTGGCGCCGGCGATGAAGACCTGTCGGTGACCGGCCGGTTCACCTACGCACCACTACACGAAGACCAGACGCTTGCGCATCTTGGTTTTAGCGCAAGCTGGCGCGAAGTCGATGAGGGAGGAGGGGTGCGATTTGCGACCGATCCCGAGTCCGCTGTAGCAGACGCAAATCTCGTGAGCACGGGCTCTATTCGAGACGTGGAACAATTCTACGTGGGCGGTTTGGAAGCGGCATTCATTAAAGGCTCCGTTTCAATACAAGGCGAATACATTCACACCGCGCTCGATCGCGAAGGCGATCTCGAAGGTCTCGACTTCTCGGGGGGTTACGCCTACGTGATCTGGTTTGTGACGGGCGAGGCACGGCCATACAGCGTCAAGCGAGGAACCTTCGGGAGAATCGAACCAAACCGTGCGACTGGCGCGTTTGAGCTCGCCCTGCGCTATAGCGTCTTGGATTTGAACGACGGTCCTATCACCGGCGGCACGGAGGGGAACGCGACGCTAGGAGTCAACTGGTACTACAGGCGCAATCTGCGCCTCATGACTAATCTAATCCATGCCGAAACCGACTCCGAGGGCGGCAACGAAGACGTGAACATACTGCAGTTCCGCGCGCAGCTTAATTTTTGAGCCGGGCCTCGATACACCGTGGCGATTCGGGCCTACGCAAGCTTGGCCTGTGGGCGGTGACGCCGCAGCCGGCCACCAGCCGAGTGCACGCCGAGCACAAGGTCTATCCCTACCTGCTGCGCGGGCTTGTGATCGATCGGCTGGACCAGGTCGGGGCGGCCGACAGCACCTACCTCCCGCTGCAGAGGGGCTTCCTGTATCTGGTGGCCATCCTCGACTGGTCCAGCCGTCGGGTGCTCGCCTGGCGGTTGTCGAACAGCCTGACGACGGACTTCTGTGTGGCCGCCCTCAGAGAAGCGATTCTGTGCTATCCCAACTTTCGCAACTGGCCCTTCCAAACCGTCGATTTCACGTGCTCGGCGTGCCTAACACATTGAAAAGCAAAGCCGTGGTTTTTCATTTTACGCATGGGACAGACCTTGCCACTTGTCATG
>JACCXJ010000401.1 GCA_013697045.1 Gammaproteobacteria bacterium
TCGACCCGGTCTTCGCCGCTCGGTTTCATCGTATAGACGTAGTCCCAGCGGTCCTGATTGAACACGTCCTTCACGAGCGATGTGCCCATGATGGAGCGCACCTTGGCGCGGTCCATCCCGTGTTCCACCCGCGCCAGCATGTCCTGCGTCACGACATTGCCTTGCTGCACATCGATTCGATGGAAGAACGGGAGCGACGTCGATTCCAGCCAACCGCTCATTGAACAACCGCCGAGCACCGCAGCGGACAGCACCACGAATCCAAACTGTCTAGTCATGTCCCCTCCCCCACTCCCGGGCGAAGTCACCGCGGGATGATATAGGGCATCGATTGTATACGCCGCTGCGCCGCTCTGCCAGCCCGCATGTCTCGACAGGCCGTACGAGGGCGCGAGGCGCCGGCCTGCGGGGAAAGAGGCGACGGGTAGCCGACAAAGCCGTCGAGCCGGCGTGAGGGGCGAGGCGGATGAGCCTGTTGTCCGGTGGACGGCAGGCCCACGGATGGGCGCACTGGGCTTTGGGCCTAGCAGGATTGCGCAGCGCAAAGACGGCCTGCCAGACCGATCGGATCGGCGCTCGGAGCAGGGTGGTGGTGAGCAATCCGGGCTAGAAAAAAAGGGGGCACGTCCGTGTGCCAAGGGCTTGGTCCGCGTGACCGCGGACGGAGGGAAGGAGGCTGGTTCGCCGCACCTGTCTGGTCGGACCTGTCGGGGAAGCCGGGCAGGGCGTCGAAGTGCGCTCAGAATACGGCCTGTGCCGGCCGCGATGCACGGTACTATTTCACAGGATCTCTGTGAAATATTACCTAAAACGGCTATCCCCGGCCGTGCATCAGACGGCACAGCCGGCCCGCGATCGCGAGCAGGAGCACCCCGGCGGCGAGCGATATGACGACCAGGATCAAGAAGAAGTCCGCTTGTCCTCCGAGCAAGTGGAACACCGCACCGCGTTCCACGGCTTCCAGCATCCCCGCCAGATAGCCCGCCAGCAGGTTGGCCGCGAAGCTCGACAGGAACCACACCCCCATGAGCATCGCGGCCATGGAGACCGGCGCGATGCGGGTCACGAGCGCCAGCCCGACCGGCGACAGGCACAGCTCGCCGGCGGTGTGGAGGAAGATCGCACCCATGAGCCACAGCGGGCTGAGGGCGCCCCGGGCGTTGGCGAGCGCCCCCAGCACCAGGACCACGAAGCCGCCGCCGAGCAAGAGGAGACCCAGCGCCATCTTGACGGGCGTGCGCGGCTCCCGGCCGCGCGCCGCGAGCCACATCCAGAGCCATGAGAACAACGGCGCCAAGAGCAGGATGAACGCGGGGTTGAGCGACTGGAACCAGGCGGCCGGGATGGCCGGCACGCCGGTCTCTGCGGACAGCTCGGTGGGCATCGCGCGGTCGGTATGGCGCTCGGCGAATACCGCCATCGAGGAGCCGGCTTGCTCGAAGGCGAGCCAGAAAAACATGACGAAGAAGGCCATCACCAGGAGGGCCGCGATCCGATCGCGTTCCACCGGGGTCAGCGGGGGGCCAGAACTTCGGTTCGAGCCGGCGTAGTGACGGCGCGCCGGGGGCGCACCGAGGGTGCCGAGGTAGCGCGCCTTGCCGAGGAGATACACCGCGAGCCCGACCACCATCCCCACCCCGGCCGCCCCGAACCCGTAGCGCCATCCGTAACGCGCGCTCGCCGCCAGATAGCCGCATACGAGCGGTCCGATGAAGCCGCCCAGGTTGATCCCCATGTAAAAAATCGTGAAGCCCCCATCCCGGCGTGGGTCATCCTGGCCATAGAGCTGGCCGACCAGGGTCGAGACGTTGGATTTGAAGAACCCGGTCCCGAGGATCAAGAGCAGGAGCCCCGTGTAGAATCCCTCCGGCGTCTCCACGGCCAACGAGAAGTGCCCGAGCGCGATCAGGACCGCGCCGATGACGATGGCGCGGTGGGTCCCGAGGTAGCGATCGGCAAGATACCCGCCGAGCACCGGCGTCAGGTACACGAGGCCCGTATACCAACCGTACAGCCGGCTCGCGGCCTCGACGGACCAGCCCCATCCGCCGTCCTCGACCTCCGCGATCAGGAACAACACCAGGAGCGCCCGCATGCCGTAATACGAATAGCGCTCCCACATCTCCAGGAGGAACAGGAGCCATAGGCCCTCGGGCTGGGCCGTGGGCCGCCGGTCGCTCATGCGCGGGCGGTTTGAATCGTGGCGATCACTGCCCTACTATACCGGGCAGACCAAGCGCTCGGGGCGGTGTTCCTCCGCCCCGCGAGCGCCGGCGCACGGGGGCTTTGGCAGTTCGCCGACATCGCGACCCGTGAGCGGGTCATCATCCAGAGACCAACGCTTGCCAGAGCGGCTCGCCCGCGCCTATGACCGCCAAGACGATCGCAGCGTCGGCCGCGCAGATAGCGCAGATGTCGGATACCTCCTGGCTGTTCTGGACCATGCAGCGGGCCTTCGGCACCTGCACCATGATCGTCTACGTGGTCCTCTTCGGCTGGCTCGATTCCGCGGAGGTCGAGGTCCTCTTGTTTCAGCCCCTCACCTGGGTCCTGATCATCCTTCAGGGCAACCGCCACGCGATACTGGGGATGACGCTCGGCTATCACCGCTACTTCTCGCACCGGGCCTTCAAGGCCAGGCGTTGGTTCGAGGGCTTCCTATCGTATTCATGTGCCGCTTCCAACCAGGGTGGCATGGGCTGGTGGGCGGCCAATCATCGCCACCACCATGCCCACTGCGACACGCGGGAGGACCCGCACTCGCCGGTGGCGCGTTCCAGGCTCTACGCCTGGCTCGGCTGGCCTTATGATCCGAGAAACGCGCGCCGTCGGATCCAGCTCCGGTACCCCGAGACGCGCTGGCTGGATCGGTGGTGTTTCCTGGTCCCGTGGATGGAATGGGGTCTGGTGTGGGCGCTCAGCGGGTCGCGGGCGTTCTCGACCTTGGTGGTATTGCTGCCGGCGTTCCTGTCGCCCTTCGGTACCCTGTGGTTCAACATGATGGCGCATGGGGGCGAGCCCGACCGCAAGGGCTGCACATCGCGTCGCTATCGGGTACCGTCGGCCGTCGTCCTCGGTGAATCGGAGCACCGCGACCACCATGAGCATCCCCGGAAGGCCCGGCGGCCCGGGCCGGATATCCCTTATCGGCTGGTCCTCGCGCCCATGGCACGCCTGGGCGCCGTGTGGGACCTGCGAGCACGTTGAGTCACCGTCGAAGCACGGGCGGCGCGAAGAGCCTGGGAACAGATATGAGCAACAATTCCGAGCCTAGCGTGGGGAATTGGTACCAGTACCCGGAAGGCGGGGAGAGGTTCGAGGTGCTGGAGGTCGATGAGGCCCGCGGCGTCATCGAGATCCAGTACGCGGACGGTGAGCGCGACGAGATCGACCTCGAGGAGTGGGGCGACCTCGAGGTCGATCTCACGGACCCGCCCGAAGACTGGGCCGAGACCCTCGAGCGGGGCGAGGCGGCGCGCGGAACCGCGAGCAAGGACCCGGACGACCCGGCAGGCAGCGAACGTTCCCCGCGATCGCGCCGCGGCTCCGACGATGCGAGCGAAGACGACCAGGACGAAGACGAGCCGGATGACTAGATCTAGATCCGGGCTAGCTAGCCGGCCGATGAACCGTGGCGCGATGACGCCTGATGGCGAGGTGGCGAGAAATGCGGGCTACCGGGGCGCGATCCGTGCGGCGCCCTTCGGCCGCAGCGTGACCACGGAGGTGGCCTCATCGCGATCGCCGGGCATGCTGTCGAGCAGCTCGACGATGCAGCAGCTCGATAGCTTATCCAGGTAATGGCTCTGCACGATCGCACGCGCCTCGCCGCGCGGCGCCTGCGCGAGCGCGCGCGTGAGGCCTTTGAGTGTACGCACCCAGTGTATGGGTCGGCCCGTGTAGTAGACGAACACGTTCGGATTGACCCCGAGGCTCAGGAACGGCGTGTCCGGGCCCGCCCCGCGGGCCACGGCCTGTGCGAGACGCTGGCGCTCGAAGCGGTCCTGGCTCCAAAGGAGGCGCGTGGCACCGAGGCCGATGAAGACCACCGCGGCCATCACCGCCACCACGGCCATGTCCCCGAGCCAGGAACCGCGGTGCCGGATACGCCGCACCGCTATCCAGAGGAACAGCGGGACGCTCAGCGCCAGGCAGAGGGCGATCGGCCCCTGCTCGGTCGCGGGGGCGCCGAAGGCGAGGAGCCATGCCAATGCCCCGAGGATCAGGAGCCCATGTAGCGCGACGAACCAGGCCCGCCAGTTCCGCGCCCGGCGACCCTCGCCGAGCCACTGCACCGTGCCCGCTCCGAGGAGCACGCACAGGGCCGGCAGCACCGGCAGCATATAGAACCAGCGCCGCTGCACGCCGAAGGACAAGAGCAGGGCCGGAATCAGAACGATGCAGGCGAGCCAGGCCGCGGCGCCTTCGCGTCCCGATCGACGCACGAACAGGACGGCGGGCACCACCATGAGCACCCAGGGTAGCACCAGCTGCAAGGGGCGATAGAGGTAATAGGGATCGAGGAGCGCGCGCCACTCGGGGATGAGCAGCGTGCCGGAGAGCTGGCTGCCGTAGAGCCCGGTTGCCCCGAGGCGGTGGTGGAGCATGAGCCACCAGGGTAGGGTCAGCGCGCACAGGATCGGCACCCCCGCGAGTGGCCGCAGGGTGCGGAGGCCATGCCGCCACCCGGTCCCGCCGAGGCCCGCATACAGCGCGCAAGCCACGAGCAGCATGAGGGGCAGTTGCGGCCCCTTGGTGAGCGTGGCGAGGCCAAAAGCGCCCCACATCGCATAGGCCCACAGGCGCTCCGCCAGGCTGCCCGGAGTGCACCGCCAACCCTCGGCGAAGGCGGTATAGCCGGCCGCGCACCAGAAGGCATAGAGCAGGTCCGGGCGCGCGTTGTGGGTGTAGGCGAAAAACCCGGCGCTGGTGCCGAGCAGCAAGCCCGCAGAGAGGCCCGTGGCGCGGTCGTAGCCAAGTCGCCCGAGCGTGATGGCGAGCCCGCAGAGCCCGAGCCCGGCGAGGATCGAGGGCAGGCGTCCGTGCCAGGGCTCGATGTGGCCCGGGTCGCCGAAGAGCCAGGCCGTGGCCCCCGTGAGCCAGTAGCTCAGCGGGGGTTTGACGAGGCGCGGCTCGGCATTGAAATAGGGGACGATGTAATCGCCGCGGGCGTACATCTCCTGCGCGGTCTGCACCACCAGCGCTTCATGGCCCTCCAAGGGCAGCGTAGTCGTCCCGATCCCGGCCACGAGCGCGGCGAGGACCAGGATCAGGGCGACCGAGCCCCACCACGCTGGAGGCCGCGCCAAGCGGTCCGCCAGGGCCATGCCCTCAAAGCTCACAGGCTCTCAGGCCGGTCCCCGTTCCCGCGACAAGAAGTAGAGATTGCGGAGGTAGATGAGCAGCCCGCTGGCCTGCCCGACGATGAATACCGGGTCCTCCCTATGGATGGCGTAGCACAGGATCGTGATGCCGCCCCCGATGCTGAAATACCAGAAGGCCTTGGGTACGATGCTACGGCGGGCGCGTTCGCTCGTCAGCCATTGGACCAGGAAACGCGCCGTGAAGAACAACTGCCCGGTGAAACCGACGATGAGCCAAACCTGTTCCTCGCTCATGGATCAATTGACCTCCTCGCAAATGAGATTCTTGGCCCGCCGCTTTAGCCACAAGACCCCGAAGAGGTCCGTGATCCCGACCCACAGGCGGTTGTGGACGCCGTACTTGGACTCCCCATGCAAGCGCGGCCGGTGGCCGACCTCGACCGACACCACCGTACCGCCGCCGCGCTCGATGAGCGCCGGTAGGAAACGGTGCATGTGATCGAAGAAAGGCAGGTCGAGGAAGGCCTCGCGGTGGACGAGCTTGAGGCCACAGCCGGTGTCGGGGACGGCATCGCCGAGCAGGCGTCCGCGCACCGCGTTGGCAATGCGTGAGGACAGGCGCTTGAGCCAGGGGTCCTCGCGCCGCACGCGGCGGCCGCAGACGAGCCTCAAGCGCTGTTCCCCGGAGCGCTCGGCGAGCACCGCGCAGAGGCGCAGGATGTCGGCCGGATCGTTCTGCCCATCGCCGTCCAAGGTCGCGACCCATTCGCCGAGCGCCGCGCGAACGCCGTTTCGGAGGGCCGCGCTCTGTCCGAGGTTATGCACGTGGCGCAGGATCCGGAGCCTCGTCTCACCGCCGGCCCGCATCGTCTGGAGTCGGGCGAGGGTATCGTCGTCACTGCCATCATCGACCACGATGACTTCATACTCGCAACGACCCTCGAGGCTTTGCGCGATCTCCTGAACCAACGGCACGACGTTCTCGGCCTCGTTATAAGCGGGGATCACGAGCGATAAAGGCGGGACAGGCACGGCTTCTCCACAAGATCGGCCGCGATTATACGTGATCGACGGGTTCGCCCCCGTTCCCGATGCGCTGCACCAGTAGAGCCGTCTCGCACAAGGGCAGTCCCATCACCCCCGAATAACTGCCCTCCAGGCGCTCGATGAACGCGGCGGCGATCCCCTGGATGGCGTAACCGCCGGCCTTCCCGTAGGGCTCGCCGCTAGAGACGTAGTCTCGCTGCTCGGACAGCGTGAGGGGCCGGAAGCACACGCGGCTCACACTCGACACCGGTCCCAAGGGTGCGTACGCGCTCGGGAGCCACAGAGCCACCGCCGTATAGACCTCATGACAGCGCCCCGACAGGCGCGCGAGCATGGCCAGGGCCTCGTCGGGGTCCTGCGGTTTGCCCAGGATCGCCCCATCGAGCACCACGGCGGTGTCGGCGGCGAGCACCGGGGCCGGGCCAATGCCGAGCAACGATCCACCTGCCTCAGCCTTGGCCAGGGCCAGGCGGCACACATAGCGGAACGGCGCCTCGCGGCCGTCCCAACATTCGTCCACCTCGATATCGAGGGTCTCATGCGGTATGCCGAGCTGAGCGAGAAGTAGGCGGCGGCGCGGCGAGCGTGAGGCCAGATAGACGAAGGACCTGCCAGACAGGTCATCCGTCCGCCAGGTGATCCCCTCAGCCACTGCCCGCTTATCCACGGCCCGCGTATTCACGGCCCGCTTATTCACGGTGATACGGATGGCCGTCGAGGAGGCTCTGCGCGCGGTAGATCTGTTCGGCCAGGATGACGCGCACGAGCGCATGGGGCAGGGTCAGCGGCGAGAGCGACCAGCACTGGTCGGCGCGCCCGAGACAGCGCGGATCGAGCCCGTCGGACCCACCGACCAAGAGGGCGACATCGCGCCCCAGGCGCTGCCAGTCGGCGAGCCGTCGCGCCAGATCGGCCGTGCCCCAGCGCTCGCCGTGCTGGTCCAGGGCCACCACCCAGGCGGATGGCGGGATGGCCTTCAAAACCCGCTCGCCCTCCCGCTCCAGTGGCCGCTGCGTGTCCCGGCCGCGCCAGCGCCTCTCTGCCGTGACCTCGATGAGCCCTAACGCACAGCGTGCGGGCAGGCGCACTGCATAGTCCTCGTAGGCGGTCCTCACCCAGGGCGGGACGCGCCGCGCCACGGAGATGAGGTAGATGCGCATGACATGCGCTATCCCTGGGCGCCTCGAGGTTCCGCCAGGGCAGCGGCCCTGGGATCTCCAACGGGGTCACGCACCCGTCCGCTGCCCACCGCGGTATCGTCCCACAGCCGTTCGAGCTGGTAGAAGTCGCGGGTCGCGGGCTGCATCACGTGCACCACCACATCCCCGAG
>JACCXJ010000120.1 GCA_013697045.1 Gammaproteobacteria bacterium
CCAACATGTCAATACCATGTCAACATACTGCGCTTCATACACATGGGTACACACTCCGCTAAATAATCCCACTCTTTCCATATAATCAAAGAGATAGAGTAAAAAGCACAAAGAAGATCGGGCTAGAAAGCAAAGAGTATGAAGGAGTAATTCATTAGCCCCAGGCAATGTTTTTTGAAACTTCAAAGACTACTATCCGCAGAGACGAAAAAGGTAACGTCATTGGTTGGGAAGAAGAAGAAGACAATAAGAAGTGCGCACCTGTGCGACAACACAAACTTGTAACTCGCGCTGATTATGAACATCCAAGGTTAATCTCATATAGTCACGGTATCTTGGAAGGTTATAAGTTCAACGTGACTTTAAACGCAGATGGTACTTTGCAGGTTGTAGGTTCCGAGTCCTCTCCAGATCGAGGCCAAACCTTGGCAAATCTCACATCGGCGGCGGTTAGCGGAGCTAAAATCGCTGGCGGAGTGCCTGCAGCAGCCCTTGGATTACCGCCTTCCAATGACGGCGCGGTCGTCCTCGACGTCATCCCCTACAAGGAATACAAGGCAGCAACTAAGGGGGCACCGGCAGGCGGTCGGCCTAACTAGCACATTATGAAGGGGCGCAACCTAACTCCAGTTTATTTGGGCTGACTCGTCGGTATCTTTATCTAGTGGTATCCCGCGCCTAACAACGCGCTGGAGAGAGACGCGCCATAAAGTGGCGCGCTCCTCAGCTGATTCGTCTAGCCAACTGGAAATCTTGAGGACAAAAACTACCATGAAAACCACACTAGCAGCCCGCGTAGGATGGTTAGCTCGTAGGTTGGGGTGACGAAGGAACCCCAACATAACGCGCTAATCTCTTACATCGGTGACGTCCTGCACCATAGTTGGTATTTGGGAGTGGCGGATCGTAGGCACAACCAGGCGGGATATTGAATCTTGAATCCCTTTATTGGAGGATATATTATGAAAGAGTTAGCAGTGAAAGCTGAACATAAGGTAGAGGGCTGGAGCGAGACAACTACGGACACTTCCCGTTTAAAAAACTTATATTTGAGACCTCCGGAGCAATATTGGGTACTTGAGCGTGACGCAAACATAATAACTTTCCACTTAACTAACTTTAAAGCATTCATTACTGAAGAGACGCTATCCATTGGAAACATAACTACTCACATAAAGCTCACATTCGATGTCGCTTCCAGAGTGAATTACAGAGATTTCTGGGTGAATTTCCAACTTTATAAAACAGATGGAAACAAGCTGTATTCTATTCTTATGCCACCTCTTCCTGTTCATTGTAGGCCTCAGGACCGTTACGGATACGACTCTGGGTTGGTTAAACTTGAAAACAAGCATTTCGACATTATAAGTACTTATGCTAACAGTAGAATTTCCGCCCCGAGCAGAAGACATAGACTATTGCGGATAAATTCGCGTAAGCATTTTTGTAGTCGGTAAGCCTGCATTGACGGTGAAGACGGCAGACGTCCCACATAGCAAAAAGGGGTCAGAGCCCTTTATGATATGCTGGTGGTTCGCCCGTTCCGGGAGGAGTGCCCGGCCAAGCCCCGCAAACCGCGATTCAAACTGGCCGGCATGCCGGTGCACGTCGTGCAGCGCGTAATTAATCGCCAGGTCTAGAGGGGTTTGTTCACGGTTCATAAACGGCGGCCAACTGACGCAGATCCGCGAGGTGTGGCAGACCGGTACCCCCTTGGGCAACGATCGTTTCAGAGAGCAGGTGGGCGATGGTGAGGCGTAAGATTCGGCGAGGCCAGACGCGGAAGGCCGAAAAAAAAAGACCCCCAGAAAGATCTCGTAAAGGGCTCTGACCCCTATTTCGCATAATGATAGATGTGGCTCTAATACGGGGTAAGATTCAATTCGCCCTAGTTCAGAATCTTGAGCAATGGTCTCGGAGCAATATTCCGATACTCTATGGAAGATTTAGGAAAGAGAGCAAGTTTTATATCTATGCTGCAATCCGGAATGGAAACCTGTATTTGGCGTTCTCTGAATACGATAGAAGCACTGGCTCTTCAAACGCAAGCGCAGAAAAACTTATCGACAACGGATACCCTACCACAATCTCTATTTCTGCTGCGGAGCAACTTGCATGTCTCGAAGACCCGCCTGGATTAGAATGGGTAAAGAGACTGTGGGGACACCATAGTTATTATAGAGGGAAGATTGATGAGAATGAGACTGGCAAAAAATGGTCGCGCTTCATCGAAAGTAATATAGGTGATTGGGTTAAATGGCTTGCGCATAACTTATTTAATGAAATTGAGCGCAATATACAAAGTAAAGAAGGGCAAGAACTTGGAGAAGAATTTGGAAGGGCGCTAATCCCTATAACATGTAAAGGCATCAAATCAGTCATTAGTTCCCATCCTGTGTGGGGAGATTTCCGTTATCAAAGTTATACCTACCTCATACTACGATTAGAAGCCCGCAAGCTTCTAATCAGTTGCAGCACACATGATGAAAAATAAGATAAGTGGTATGGAGGTAACCCTGAGCTGATAGGCGATGGTCATCCAAAGAATATGTTTGGAATAGGAAAGGTGAAGGTCGACTGTCCGCACGATCCACCAGGCACTCAATGGAAATGGGGGCAGTTCGTCGGTGACTACGATGAGCGTAGAAATCAGGAAAGTTGGGAAAAGTTTGTTCAGAATAATCTAGATAACTGGTCTGCTGATTTGGTGCATAGCCTTATTAAATCCATGCGCATAGTGACATGAGCAATGCAACCTGTAAGTCTTTTGATAACGCGCGTAAGGTGGAAAGGTAGGGCGGAAGCCGCTTTTTGGCGTTCCGCCGTATGGCTGCCGGCCGAAGCGGCCCGTGTTGCGGGCATCGGGCCCTACCCTTCCGATCGAGATGGAGACGGCGGCACGGCTTTTAGCAGAGGTGACGCATGCGGCGGAACGCCCAAAAAGCGGGCTTCCGCCCTACTCGCTGTGGCGTCCGGCACAGTGCAGGGAATAGCGAATAGTCGGGCAGGGTCTGAGCCAGTGTAGTGCTCTCGGCATCGAAGCCTTATTCCCAACTTGTGGCGGTTGTGACGAACGAAGATTGTCGCCCTATCAGAATGACACATGTTAAAATTGGAGATTCGAATTGAAATGCGAATAAAGCATTACTCATGGTCAGTCAGGTTGGTCTCTCCTTTGTATCAGGGTATTGGCATAGGGAGGAATTAACGATGAAAGTCCTTGTAGGATGGGTAGAGCGCAGCGAAATCCATCAATGGGTGGCGGGCTGTTCGCGTGGGCGATGATGGGTTTCGCTCCGCTCTACCCATCCTACGCGGGCTGCGCTTTATGCCTGCCCGAGCTTTAACGTTGTGCCTTCCAGGTCTGTAGAAAATGGCTAGAGAAAACGTAACGATTGGTACCTTGTCCTTCAAGTTCACGAAGGATGCGAAACAATTGTTCCGTGAAATGCTCGGTCGGTACCGGAACAGTCAGGACCTCAACGAAGAAGACTCGGAGCACCTGCGATATCTGCTAGAGCGTCACCCAGAAGCGCAGGAAAAGATTGGTTGCGGGATTAAGCGATTTTGCAAAGCCCCAACCGATCAAGGTACTAGCTGTTTTTGGCTGGAGCGAGAAGATGGTAGTACCACCGATTTCTCTTATATCACGTGCGTGGATTCAAAAAGAAAATCCCTATATCAGGAATTCGCCGAGGCATGTAGAGAGGCGGTCCGAGAGGAATTGCAGAAGGCAAAAAAGAATCACTTCGAGGCGCATGGGGATAGTGACGGTAAGTTGGTTTGCGAAATGTCTCGTGAGAAAATCGCGCCGTACGAATCTCACCTAGACCACAAGAAGCCAATGACGTTTCAGGTCATCGTGCGAACGTTCATTGCAGCCAACTGCATTGATATTAAGTCCGAGATGCTTTCGATAGCGGGTGATGCGCAGTTTGTGACAACCTTCGTCGATAAAGATATGGAAAAGCGGTTCCAAGATTATCATCGTGGTGTCGCAGATTTAAGAATAATAAAGCCGAGAGCGAACCTCAGCCTCGGAGGCTCCGAAAGAATAACAAAGTCAAAGAATCCCGTAAGGCTGAAGGTTAAAAATGGCGCATAACAAGCCCTTGGAGCGCCGGCGCGATGAGACAGCGCACCGTTTCCTGTTATACCAGCGGTCGCGCGGCGCAAGGACGCCGTTAGCCCGCGTAGGATGGGTAGAGGCAATAGCCGAAACCCATCACAATCCGCGTCGCCGGATGATGGGTTTCGCTGCGCTCTACCCATCCTACGAGCTACTTGAGCAGTTAGCAAGTCAGTTTTCTTTGAGTCAATTGCGATAAGGCGGGGTAAATAATGCCTACAACCACGTCAACGCGCGGAACGTTAGATGACCGGTCATGATAAAGAAACTAATTCTTCCAGCGGTCGTATTCGCAGCGGTTGCGCTGTTCTCATACACTAAAGAGCATCGGGGCCTTTCGTTAACAGCACCACATTCCGAGTCTCTGTCAGATGATGGCGCCCTTAGGCGAGCATTTGAATCCCGCGCTGCCGGCGCTCAGGTTGAGGGCCAAGGCATCGTCGTTAAGGTTCTTGCCGATGACAACGACGGAAGTCGCCACCAGCGCTTCATTCTTCAAGTGGGCTCTGGCCAGACTCTCCTTATTGCCCACAACATCGACTTGGCGCCGAGAGTTTCGTTTCTGACGGAGGGGGATATCATTTCCTTTAACGGCGAGTACGCCTGGAACGAAAAAGGGGGCGTTGTTCACTGGACTCACCACGACCCTCAGGGCCGGCATTCGGCTGGATGGATTAAGCGCAAAGGTCAAACCTTTGAGTAGGTGCTCAACCATTAACCGCTAACGACCGGCTCAAACGGACGCCGGGGATCGTCGTTGGCCTTCGGGTAGGTCCTGTGGCGCACCCTGCAGGCACGGAATAGCGAATTAGTCGGGGAGGGTCTGAGCGAGCGTAGTGGCTCGGCATCGAACCGCTTGATGCGCTGAACGCCTTGCGGCGCCGCGTCATCAAGGTGGTCGGCGAGCGCCGGGGAGACGCTCGGGCCCTACACGACCGCCTATGCGAAATTCTCGTCGCCCAGGATTACCAGGACCTGATCGGCCAGGTGATACAACGCGTCGTGCAGCTGCTCCGGGAAGTGGAGGCGAAGCTCGCCACCATGGCATCGTTGTCCGGCGGCATCGCAAGGCGGGCCCGTCCGCAGGGGGACGGGGCCGAGCCGGAACGGTCGGACGAGGAGCCCGCAACGCGGCCTCGCGCATTGACCATCCAGGGCGAAGTGGACGAGCTGCTCGCGGCCCAGGGGCGCTAGCGCCCCTTGACCCTGTAGGGCGGCGGCCCTAATCTCTTGGGGGTCGCGAGGCCCGCGACAGGCCCCAGCACATGAGCTATTGTCTCGCCATCGCCATCAACGAAGGTCTTGTTTTTTCGTCGGATTCCCGCACCAACGCGGGCGTCGACCACGTCCGGACCTACAGCAAGATGCGCATCTTCGGCGTGCCCGGGGATCGGCAGTTCGTGTTGCTCAGCGCGGGCAACCTCGCGACCTGCCAGGGGGTCATCGCACAGCTCGAACGCGATATCAGTGACGGCCTGCCGAGGAGCCTCCTGAGCGTCCGGAACATGACCGAGGCGGCGGATTACCTGGGGGGGATCAGCTTCGGCCAACAGGCCAAGCACACCGGCGGTGGCGTATCCTACGAGGGCCAGCTTCATCCTCGGCGGGCAGATCGGCGGCGAACCGCCGATCGTGATGCTGGTGTACCCGCAGGGCAATCACATCACTTCCTCCGACGACACGCCGTTTCTCCAGATCGGCGAGAGCAAATACGGCAAGCCCATCCTGGACCGGATCCTGACCCCGGCCACCAGTCTCGACACCGCCGCGCTGACCGCGCTGGTCTCCATGGACTCGACCATGCGCAGCAATGTCACCGTCGGCCCGCCGCTCGAGGTCCTGATCTACCGCCGCGATAGTCTCAACCTCGACGAGCGCCTGCGCTTCACCGAGGACAGTCCCTATTGAGGCAGATCAGGAGGGGCTGGGACGACCTGATCAAACAGGCCTTCCGCCAGCTTCCGCCGCTCGCGTGGGCCAATGCCAAGGAGCAGGCGGCCGCCAAGGAGCCGCCGGCCGCGGTATTCAACGCCACCTTCGAGTAGCCCTTCGCCCCCCGTTTACCTGATAAATTTTTCGCAGGGGCCGTCCCGGACCACGCCTCGTGTCTACCCATCCTGCAACCGAGTCCGACGTCCCCGGCCAGGCAGCCGAGCATGCGCTCGTCGAGATGGTGGAGCGTGTCCGGCAGGCGCACGATGCGGGCACCGTCCTGCGCATCCTGGGTGGGGATACCAAGGCCTTCTTTGGCGGCGACATCGAGGGCTCCCGCTTGTCGATCGGCGGGTACCATGGGGTGGTGTCTTATGAGCCGACCGAGCTCGTGGTGACGGCCCGTGCGGGGACCCGAATGAGTGATCTCGAAGCGCTGCTCGCGGAGCAGGGTCAGATGTTCGGCTTCGAGCCGCCCCACTTCGGAACCGACGCGACCCTCGGCGGGACCGTCTCCGCGGGGTTGTCGGGTCCGCGCCGGCCCTACGGAGGCAGCGTGCGCGACGCCGTGCTCGGCGTGCGCTGCCTGACGGCGGCGGGCGAGGTGCTACGGTTCGGCGGTCAGGTCATGAAGAACGTCGCGGGCTTCGACCTCTCGCGCCTCTTGTGCGGGGCGTTCGGGACGCTCGCCATCCTCCTGGAGGTCTCGATCAAGGTCCTGCCCCGCCCCAGCTCCGAGATCACGCTCACGGGCGCAATGGGCATCGATCAGGCGATCCCGCTCATGAACCGGTGGGCACGAGGCCCGCTGCCCCTGTCCGGCGCCGTGTGTGACGGCCAGGCACTCTGGGTACGGTTGTCCGGCGAGCGGCGGGCGTTGGAACAGGCACGAGCGGCGATGGGCGCGCTCGACCAAGCCCCCGAGGCGGGGTTCTGGGAGGCGGTGCGCGAGCACCGGCTCCCATTCTTTCGCGACGACCGGCCGCTGTGGCGCATCTCGCTACCCCCGGCGACCCCCGCCCTGGCATTGCCCGGAGATTGGCTGATCGATTGGGGCGGGGCACAGCGCTGGCTCAAGACCGATGCCGGGGCCGAGGAGGTGCGCCGGAGCGCGGCAGAGCAGCGCGGCTATGCCGTCCTGTTTCGCGGCGGCGATCGGCGCGGCGAGGTGTTTCCGCCGCTCCCGGACGGCCTCCGGGTGTTGCACGCGCGCCTCAAGGACGCCTTCGACCCGCGGCGTATCCTCAATCGTGGCCGTATGTACGGGGATCTCTGATGCAAACGTCTGCAAACGTCGCTCACCGCCCTCATCAAGGACACGCCCGCGGGCCGGGAGGCCGACGCCATCCTGCGCAGTTGCGTCCATTGCGGTTTCTGCACGGCGAGCTGCCCGACCTACCGGCTACTGGGCGACGAGCTGGACGGCCCGCGCGGGCGCATTTACCTCATCAAGTCCCTCCTGGAAGGGCACGAGGCGGGCCGCACCACCCAGGTCCACCTCGATCGCTGCCTGGGTTGCCGCGCATGCGAGACCGCCTGCCCCTCGGGCGTGGAGTATGCGCGCCTGCTCGACATCGGCAGGACTCACATCAAGCGGGTGAGCCCGAGACCCCTCGGCGAACGGCTGAAGCGTTTCCTCCTGCGTCGAGTGCTGCCCTACCCGCGCCGCCTGCGACCGCTCTTGCGCGCCGCCCAGCTTATCCGCCCGCTCGTGCCCCACGCCCTGCGCCGGCACATCCCCGAGCACTCTCCACCGGCCGTCTGGCCGGTCCCGCGCCATGCCCGGCGGGCACTCTTGTTCGAGGGCTGTGTGCAGCCCCTGTTCGCGCCGGGCATCAACGCCGCGGCGGCCAGGCTATTGGATCGGCTTGGGATCGGCGTGCTCCCCGCCCAGGGCTGCTGCGGTGCCATGAGCCACCACCTCGCGGCCGAGGCACAGACCCACGAGCACATGCGGCGCACCATCGACGCCTGGTGGCCGCGGATCCAGGCCGGGGCCGAGACGTTGATCGTCACCGCCAGCGGCTGTGGCACGATGATCAAGGACTACGGTCGGTTGCTGCGCCACGATCCGTACTACGCGGAACGCGCCGAGCGCGTGTCGCAGCTCACACGCGACATCTCGGAGGTCGTGGCGGCAGAGGCCCCACTGGCGCCGGCGGTCGGGGCCCCCCGCCGCATCGCCTTTCATTCGCCGTGCAGCTTGACGCACGGCCAGGGCCTCGCGGGCGTGACCGAATCCCTGCTATCGCGCCTGGGCTTCGAGCTGACCCCCGTGGCCGATCCCGGGCTCTGCTGCGGCTCCGCCGGTACCTACTCGATCCTGCAACCGGCACTGTCCCGTCCCATGCTCCGCGCCAAGGTGGATGCCCTGGAGGCCGGGCATCCCGACCTCATCGCTACCGCCAACATCGGCTGCTATGCCTATCTACGCCAAGAGGCCCGCGTGCCGGTAGTACACTGGGTCGAGCTCTTGGGTTGACGGGGGTGGGCTAGAGCTAGAGTACTTGCATCACGAAATACGATGCAAATGAGTCAAGTTTATCTGGTCGCAAGGTGTGCCTCCTGACAGGCTTCTAAGAAGCCTGTCATTGGAGCGGAGGAGAGGTAAGAAGAGGTGCGCTCAGCGGATACTGAAATAAAACGCTATTATGGCGAAGCAAATAGCGCAATGGATGCTAATAAAACTCGCGGCTAATCCAACGTGGATACGGAACGGAGAGTAAAACTCAGTCGGCATATACCTGAGCTCAATCAAGTGATGGAAGGCCGCCTGAGAACGCCTTCTCCACGCATCTGTCCAGAGGGCGAATAGCGCAGTATAAAAGAGAAGCAAAAATGAGCAGATAAAACGAATATGAAGACCACTACCTAAAAACTCTCGCGCTTTATCCGAAGAGATGACCCACCCAAGTATCAGGGTCAAGATACCTGCATGCTTGAACATACGATCTGTGACAGTGGATAGAGCCTCTTTAAGTACGGCAACGAGGAAAGCATGTTTCTCGCTGTCTGATGCACCTTCCCGCGAGAGTGGTGCGTGCTTTGTAGGTTGTTTGGTGCGCATTTTTTCCACATCCCAAACTAGAACGGACCCACCACTGTTTCCGCCAGAGGCAACAAACCTGCCATCCGCGCTGATCGCGAGGGCTCCCATGCCATCGGGGTTGGCTTCCCCGGCTCCGGCTCGCCGCTGTTCCTCCAGTCGCGCACCCCGATAAGAATCACGCGCGAAATCCGGCGCGGGCAACCGCTGCCTGTCCAATGGAATCGAAGGCCGCGGATTCTCTTCGCTTTTGCAACACCTGAGGGCTTGCCGCCCGTGCCTGCTCAGGCGCATCTGCAAGCGATCCGACGCGCACTTGACCCGTGGGGAAGATCAAAGATAAGATTGAGGATCGCCTCAACGACATCAAGGCGATCCTGACCGTCATGCCTGACGCAAACCTGGAGAAGATTCGCGAGGTATGTGCGTGGACTGAGTATACGCACGTGCATATTCTTGCTCACGGTGCTCCATTCGAGGAGGCGGGGGACAACCGCTATGGCATAGCCCTATGCAGCGATACGCAACAAGCGCAAGGCGATGTCGTCGACGGCGAGCGACTCGCGATCGCGCTGAGCTCCTGGGACTCCTCCGGCAGGGCCAAGTACCGGCCGACCGTGGTGACGCTGGCGACGTGCGATTCGGGAAACATCAACTCGGCACTGACGGGGGCAGCATCGCCCACGAACTTCACGCCGCGGGCATTCCTTGGGTCATTGCGTCGCAGTTCCCGCTCTGGATGCGCGCGTCTTCTCGCCGCGGAGGTGCTTTACAGCGGCCTACTGAGCGGTGCCGATCGGCGGTGGGTGCTCTATGAGCTGCGGCAGCGGCTGCGCACCGACTCGCCCGGGACGCACGACTGGGCAAGCATCGTGGCCTACGCCCTGGGACTTCGAGAGGCAGGTCGACGCGTTCCGCGATCAGCAAGTGCGCCGAAAGTTGAACGTAAAATTCGACCGCATTGACGAACTGGTCGGGGCTGTCGGGGCTAATGAAGAAGATCAGGGTAAGCGACCGAGTCGCGACAAGACGGCCGTGGAGTCGGAGCTCGACGTGCTTTGCGGTTCGATTCGCGCCGATCTCGCCGCGTGGTGTGACGAGCCGGCGGCCAAGGACAACGTCAAGGAGAAAGCCGAACGAATCGGCATGAGCGGCGCGAGCGAGAAGCGCATCGCCATCGCCTACATGCTCGGGGACAAGGTGGAAGCAAGCAGGAAGGCGTATGAGAAATCACGCGACTTGTATCGCGCTGCGCTTGAGCTTGAACCGTTCAACCACTGGGTCATCACGCAATACCTGTCTATGAATGCGACGCCGATATTGGCACACGCTTCCGATGCGCTGAAAGGGCTAACGAGGCTCCGCCTCAGACCGACGAGGTGTATGTCGTGGGATCGACCGGTGCTGCATAATAGGAGGAGAGGCTCCGGTCGACGGTGAAGAACTGCAAGCAGTTCTTGGCAATGATGTAGGCCG
>JACCXJ010000416.1 GCA_013697045.1 Gammaproteobacteria bacterium
TCGTACGACATCGCCTCGTCGTGGCCCGCGTCTTTTTCCGCCGCCTGGCGCCGGAAGCGCTCGGCCTGGTCGTCGGGATCGTTCAGCTCCGAGAAACCGTTCGCGATCTCCTGGCCAGCGACGAAGAGCTCGAAGCGGTCGGTGACGAACGGGTCGCGCTCGTTCTGACGCGCCAGCGGTGAGACCTCGGTCGGATAGGCGGTGATGAAACAGGGCTCGCCGAGACGCTCCTCGGCGGTCTTCTCGAACAGCTCCAGCTGCACCTTGCCGAGCCCCCAGCCCTCCTCGATGGAGAGGCCGCGCTCGCGGGCACAGCGTCGCGCGAGATCGAGGGACTCCAAGGTCGCCGGATCGATATCGGGATTGAAACGCAGGATCGCCTCCTTGACCGTCATACGCGAGAACGATTTGGAGAGGTCGTATTCCGCGCCCTGGTAGGGCAACCGCGTGTCGCCAAGCACCGCCACGGCGAGACCGCGGATCAGCGTTTCGGTCAGACCCATGAGGTCCTCGAAGGTCGCATAGGCCTCATAGAACTCGAGCATCGTGAATTCGGGGTTGTGGCGTGTCGAGAGCCCCTCGTTGCGGAAATTGCGGTTGATCTCGAAGACCTTCTCCAGGCCGCCCACCAGCAGCCTTTTCAGGTACAGCTCGGGGGCGATGCGCAGGTACAGCGTCATGTCGAGGGTGTTGTGATGGGTCACGAACGGCCGCGCGGCGGCGCCCCCGGCGATCGGTTGCATCATGGGGGTCTCGACCTCCAGGAACCCGCGCGCCTTCAAAAACGCGCGGATGAAATCCACGATCGCCGCGCGCCGCTCGAAGACGCGCCGGCTCGCCTCGTTCATGACGAGGTCGAGGTAGCGCTTGCGGTAGCGGGTCTCCTGATCGGCCAGGCCGTGGAACTTCTCGGGCAAGGGGTGCAGGGATTTCACCAGCAACCGCGCCTCTCGTACATGGACCGACAGCTCGCCGGTCTTGGTCGTGAAGAGCGTCCCCTCGGCGCCCACGATGTCGCCGAGGTCCCACTGCTTGAAAGACTCGTAACCGCCCTCGGGCAGGTCCTCGCGACGGAGATAGATTTGGATGCGGCCGCTCATGTCCTGGAGGTGGGCGAAGGCCGCCTTGCCCATCACGCGGCGGGTCATGAGCCGGCCCGCGATGCGCACCGTTATCGGTTCGGCCTCCCGAGCGGCATAGTGGGCGTGGAGATCGGCGCACAGTGCGTCGCGCACGAAATCGTTGGGATAGGCGTTACCGATCCGGCGCAGCGCGTCGAGCTTGTGGCGGCGCTGCGCCGGCTGATCGTTGGAATCGATCCCGACCTCCATCTCAGTTACCGGTCTTGAGGGTCGCCTCGATAAAGCGGTCCAGATCGCCGTCCAGGATGGCAGTAGGGTTGCCGCTCTCGACGCCCGTGCGCAGGTCTTTCACGCGCGACTGATCGAGGACATAGGAGCGGATCTGGTTCCCCCAGCCGATGTCGGCCTTGGTGTCCTCGATGGCCTGCTTTACGGTATCGCGCTTGTGCATCTCGAGCTCGTAGAGCTTGGCCTGTAGCTGCTTCATGGCGCGCGAGCGGTTCTTGTGCTGAGAGCGCTCGTTCTGACACTGCACCACGACCCCGCTCGGGAGGTGGGTGATGCGGATGGCCGAATCGGTCTTGTTGACGTGCTGGCCGCCGGCCCCACCGGCGCGGTAGGTGTCGACGCGCAGATCGGCCGGGTTGATCACGATGTCCACGTCGTCGTCGATCTCCGGCGAGACGAACACCGAGGCGAAAGACGTGTGTCGGCGGTTCCCGGAATCGAAGGGGGATTTCCGCACCAGGCGGTGCACGCCGGTCTCGGTCCTGAGCCAGCCGTAAGCGTAATCCCCCTGGAAATACACAGTCGCGCTCTTGATGCCCGCGACCTCGCCCGCGGAGGCCTCGATGAGCTCGGTCTTGAAGCCGCGCCGGTCTCCCCATTTGAGGTACATGCGGAGGAGCATCTCGGCCCAGTCCTGCGCCTCGGTCCCGCCCGAGCCCGCCTGGACGTCCAAAAAGGCGTTCTGGGGATCCATCTCGCCGGAAAACATGCGCGCGAACTCCAGATCGGCGAGGCGCCGCTCGATCGCGACGAGATCGGCCCGCACCCCGTCGGCGATGGCCTCATCGCCCTCGGCCACGGCGATCTCCAGGAGCTCCGAGC
>JACCXJ010000012.1 GCA_013697045.1 Gammaproteobacteria bacterium
TGACCGGCCGGTGGCCTATCAGGAGGTGAACGGGAAGCGGGTGGAGATCACCACCGACTATGCGCTCGAACCCAAGGCCGAGGCGGGCAGCCGAGCCTATGGCTTCAAGCTAGGGGACTACGACCACCGCCGACCGCTCGTGCTCGACCCGGCGGTATTCGTCTACGCCGGCTATATCGGCGGCGACTTTGACGACGTGGGCAACGGCATCGCCGTGGATGAGAAGGGGAATGCCTACGTGACGGGCGAGACCGGTTCCCCCGAGGCCAGCTTCCCGGTGAAGGTAGGGCCCGACCTGACCTTGAACAGCGGCCCGATCAGCGGCGGCTTTGGTGGTGACGCCTTCGTGGCCAAGGTCAATGCCTCGGGCACCGCCCTGGTCTACGCGGGCTATATCGGCGGCGACGGCGACGACCGGGGCTTGGGCATCGCCGTGGATAAGAAGGGGAATGCCTACGTGACGGGCCAGACCGAGTCCACCGAGGCCAGCTTCCCTGTGAAGGGGGGGCCCGACCTGACCTTCAACGGCGTTAGGGACGCCTTCGTGGCCAAGGTCAATGCCTCGGGCACCGCCCTGGTCTACGCCGGCTATATCGGCGGCGACACTACCGACTTCGGCTTGGGCATCGGCGTGGATAAGAAGGGGAATGCCTACGTGACGGGCAGGACCTCCTCCACCGAGGCCAGCTTCCCTGTGAAGGGGGGGCCCGATCTGACCTTCAACGGCGTCGATGACGCCTTCGTGGCCAAGGTCAATGCCTCGGGCACCGCCCTGGTCTACGCCGGCTATATCGGCGGCGACGATGGCGACGGGGGCTTCGGCATCGCCGTGGATAAGAAGGGGAATGCCTATGTGACGGGCTTCACCTTCTCCACCGAGGCCAGCTTCCCGGTGAAGGGGGGGCCCGACCTGACCTTCAACAGCGGCGGTGACGCCTTCGTGGCCAAGGTCAATGCCTCGGGCACCGCCCTGGTCTACGCCGGCTATATCGGTGGCGGCGATTTCGACGCGGGCAGCGGCATCGCCGTGGATAAGGCGGGGAATGCCTACGTGACGGGCGAGACCGGCTCCACCGAGGCCAGCTTCCCCGTGAAGGGGGGGCCCGACCTGACCTTCAACGGCGACATTGACGCCGTTGACGCCTTCGTGGCCAAGGTCAATGCCTCGGGCACCGCCCTGGTCTACGCCGGCTATCTCGGCGGCGACGGTGACGACCGGGGCTTGGGCATCGCCGTGGATAAGAAGGGGAATGCCTATGTGACGGGCATCACCTCCTCCACCGAGGCCAGCTTCCCGGTAAAGGGGGGGCCCGACCCGACCTTCAACGGCGACTTTGGCGACGTTGACGCCTTCGTGGCCAAGGTCAATGCCTCGGGCACCGCCCTGGTCTACGCCGGCTATATCGGCGGCGACGGTGGCGACGTGGGCAACGGCATCGCCGTGGATAAGAAGGGGAATGCCTATGTGACGGGCATCACCTCCTCCACCGAGACCAGCTTCCCTGTGAAGGGGGGGCCCGACCTGACCTTCAACGGCTCCGCTGACGCCTTCGTGGCCAAGGTCTCGGAGACCGGCGATGACGAAGGTGACGATTCAGATAGCGATTAGGACTAGCCGCCGGGTGTGCATTGACGCACTGGGTGCGACGCCATTCTGGCGTCGCACCCGAGAGGGCTGGCATAGCAAGGATAGGAACTTCAAGCCCTTTCGCAAGAGGGAGCTCTTTTCCAACCTGGTATGAGTCTGGACATGAGGGCGTGTTTCCAACGAGGTATGAGTCTGAAAGGTAGCGGTTGGATCGATCATGGGAGCCAGGGTGATCGACATGAACGAGACGCGACGGTGCGCCATAGCGCAGCTCAGGACCTCTGTGGAGGGGACGGGCGAGGTGTTCCAGCCCGTCGGGGGCGATGAGGGGCGCTACGGGCACATCCTCGGGGGCTTTTCGGGTTCCATCGGCCCGAGGCGCCAAGTTTCGGGGTGTTTTTGGCGTCTTGGGCAAGCGGGGGCCAAGGAGGGCCGAACACTGTTAGAGATAGGAAGTTCAACGCGGTTTTGCAACGGGTACTGAACGGGTACTGTTGCGTCGGACGGGCCGGCCGGTGATCGGCTGACTGGTTCGCTCGGAGGCGGGAAGAGGGCGTTTGGGCTGGCCCGCGCTGGAGTCCCGGTGTTGAATCTTGTTGAAGTAGCAGCCTGACCGTGAGGTACCACTCGTGCGCCTAAATCGGTCGGGCCGCTCTACCGACGGGTGTTGCTCGGCTCTCCCGAGCGCTCACGACGCGCTCCCTTCCTGCACTCGGCACCTCACCCCCTGCGCGTAGGCTCGCCCCCGAGGAACTCGTCCAGGTACACGGTGCCGTCCCAGGGGCCGGCCGGTGACGTCCTTCGATAGCGCTCGCACAGTGCGAGATAGAACCGCGCGGGCCCGTCCTCGCCAAGCTCTTGGAGCAGCGCCTCGAAGATCTGGCCGGCCTGCCCGAAGTCCTGGATGCGAAAAGCGGCGAGGCCCGCCGCGAATCCGGCGCAGCGGCGTTCGCACAGGTCCGCTGCCTCGGTGCCGGGCAGCCACAGTTGATGCAGGGTGAGCGGGCGGCTCTTGCCGATGAGACAAAAACGACCGATCTCGTGGACCAGCACCGCGTCCAGTCCCCCCGCGAGGCCCTCCACGACCTCGGCGGAGGCGAGGACACGGGTGCCAAGGCATTTGTTCAGGTCCTCGATGCGCTGGGCGGTGTTGACGATGTCCCCGACCGCGCGATATTCGAAGTGCTCGCCGGCGCCCACGTTTCCGAGGACCACCTCCCCGCAGTGGAGGCCGATACGCGTCGGCAGATATGGGCCGGAGCCGCCCGGCGACCCGGCCATGATCTCGAGCGCGGCGCGGCAGGCCTGTACCCGCGTCTCCGGGTCCGGACCGGCAGTGGCCCACAGCGCCAGCATGGCATCGCCGACCACATCGGAGACGAACCCGCCGTGGCGCCGCACCGGCTCGAAGAGCGCGTCGTAATAGCGATTGAGGAGCGCGTGCAGGGCCTGGGGACTGAGGCCTTCGGCAAGCGTCGTGTAACGCTCGGCATCGCTGAAGAGGCACACGGCATAGGCGTCCCGGCTGGCGGTCGGGATCCCGCCCGCCGCGCCGCACAGTTCCGCGACCACCGCGGGCGGGAGGTAATAACCGAAGGTCTTCTGGAGCTGCTCGCGTTCCCGGCGCGTATCCCGAAACCCCCAATAGAGGCCGCCCCCGATGGCGATGGGGCCTTGCACCAAGAGGGGGATGACCAAGGGCAGCCAAAGGTGATGAATGGAAAACGCATAGTAAGCGGCGGCGACGTATAGGAGCATCACGGCGGCGGCGAGGGGCAGCATCATCGAGGGCCCGAGCCTGCGCGCCCCGACCCCGAGGACGAGGCCGATGAACGCAATCAATGTAACGTGCCCGGCGGCACCGGGCGTTTGAATGGTATTTCGCTCCCTCAGGTTGGAGAACACGGTCGCGGCGATCTCGACCCCGCTCAGCCTCTCCCCGCCAAGCTGCGTATATTGCGTGTGAAAGACGTCCTTTTGCTGCATCTGCACCCATTCCGAGAAGCCCACGAAGACCGCCTTGCCGTGAACCCAGTCCCGGAGTCCTGCCTCCGTCTGGGCGCTGTGCCCGGGGTGTGGTGTCCGGCAATCCATACCCAGGGCACAATGGTAGGAGAGTGACCTCACCGTACGAGGTGGGCCATAGAAGTTGACGGCCCGCGACCTGGCACCGCCGTAGGCCGAGATCACCGCATCCAGGACACCTCGCGCCTCTTGGGAGGACAGTCCGGCGACGCGGGCGTGGAGGGTGTTCACCAGATCGGGATGCGACCTCAAGAGCTGCCGCAGTCCGAGAGACAGGTCCGCCAGCGAGTCGCGGCGCGCGAGCCCTTCCGGGACGTCGGCCCCGATCTCCCGCGTCGTTTCCGACACGAGCCGCAAGAGATCATCGAAGAAGGGCATGGCATAGGCGAGGAGCGCGAGCGTCGGCAGGCAGGCCTTGTCGCCCCACGGCTCGCCTTCTTCGGGCGAGAACAGCCAGAACTGGCTCAACTTGTCCGGCACCCAGGGCAAGGGAAACGGGGCGGTGCCCAACGCCGCGGCGGCCAGCTCCGGGAACGGGAGGGTCACCTTCTGGAGCCGGTGCTCGATCGCCGCCGGCGCGCCCCCCCGACTGGTCCCGCGCTCTTTGACCAAGTCTTCGATGAGCAGGACATTGCCGGCCTTGCGCACGGACTCGACGAGGGCCCTGTCGTCCTCTGGGTCGCGTCGGTCCCGGAACAGGACATCGAAAGCGACCACCCGCGCACCGGCCGCCGCCAGCCGATCCACCAGCCGGGCATGCAGCTGACGAGGCCACTTGTCCGGGCGATTCGGCACATCGAAGACCTGCGACGATTCGCGGTCTATCCCGACGACCACGATATCCGGTGGGCTCTGCCGCGCGCCCCGCAGCTTGAACAGCAAGCCCAGGCCGAGGTCGGCCTCCCAGTCGCTGCTCACGGCCGACGCCGCGATCCCGATGACGGCCGTCGCGACGCCCAGGAGCCAGGCCTTGTGCCAGCGCCCCATCGCTAACCTGATCGGGCTAAGGCCCCGTGCCGAGACCGCCTGAGGGGCAACGGCCGGGTTGCAATGACCTCGCCCCGGGCGGTATGATGGGCGACGGCCGGCTGTAGTCTGCCTGGACCGATCGGGGAATATTTCACCGTCCGTCTGTGAGATTTTTCACAGCAATCCCCATCCGGTTCGGGGATGATCATGACCATATGGGAACGGGGGAGGGTATGGGTATGACGGTAACACAGGCCAGGACCCGATGTCGGCACGGGTTTTCCTGCCGGAGGCCAGCGGGTCGTTCGCGCAGCGCCCGATGGGGATCACCGGCATGTTGACTCCACCCTTGGATCGCGGGCTGTTCCCGGCGTTGAGCCCCGAGGACCTTGCCGTCCTGGCGCGCTGCGGTGCCATCAAGGCCTATCCCCGCAACACCATGTTGTTCCAGGAAGGTCAGCCGAGCGCCGATCTCTACATCGTCGTGACCGGTCAGATCAAGGTATTCGTCAGCGAGGCCCAGGGCAAGGAGGTGACCTTGACCCTCGAGGGGCCGGGTGGTTATTTCGGCGAGCTGGGCCTGGTCGACGAGGCCCCGCGCTCGGCATCCGTCATGACCACCGAGCCGTCCCAGCTCGTGGTGGTCTCCAAGTCCGATTTCCAGTGCTGCCTGGCGGCCCATCCAGACCTCGGCATCAAGCTCATGCGCGCGTTCGTGCAGCGGGTGCGGACCCTCACGGAGCGGGTCAAGAGCATTGCGCTCCTGGATGTCTATGGGCGCGTGGCTCAGACGCTCCAGGGATTGGCCGTCGAGCAGTCCGGTCGATTCGTCATCGAAAAGCGTGTGACCCACCAGGACATCGCCAGCATGGTGGGTGCTTCGCGTGAGATGGTGAGCCGCATCATGCGTGACCTCGTGGTCGGGGGGTACATCGAGATGCAGCACAAGCACATCCGCATCAAGGAAAAGCTCCCGGCCGGCTGGTGAGCGGCGCCCTCAGCCGCAGCATCCGCAGCAACCAGAAGACCGCCACGCCGGCGATGAGGTGTTTCAGCGTGTGTCCGCCGACCCCACCGAGGGCGGCGAAGATCGGCCGGTCCAGCGACTCGCAGAGCTTGGCGAGGGCATAGAAGCCGAGCACCACGAACGGATCGCGGGCGCGCGTGTAGGCCGAGGGGTAGAGCGCCAGGATGAGCGCGATGAGCGCGCCCGAATAGAACTGCACCATGCCGTATGGCCGCAGATCGCCTTGCCCGACGCGCTCGCTCCAGTCCCAGTACAAGACGCTGCCGATCGCGAGCATGAGGAGCGGCGCGAGCCACAGGAGGCCGGCGCGCGCATCGATGCGCTCGGCGATCACGGCCGCGAGCAGGGCCGCGAACCCGGCGGCGAGCGGGAGGCGGTCCCACAGGAGCCGCGCATTGTCCGGCGCCAGGTGGTAATAGGCCGATCCGAGCCCGGTGAAAAATACCACCGCGTAAAACACGAGGTAAGGCCAGCGCTCGCGAGCGTCGATGAAGCGAGCCCGACCCCCCCACAAGCACCCGACACCCAAAGCACCCACCACCAGGAACAGGCCGTTCGAGGCGACATCGAGAAGGTTCGGGACCCCCAGCAGGGCACGCCGATCGGCGAAGGCGTGATAGCTCGGGTCCTGGGGGATGGGCGACACGAAACCGAGTGTGACAACCACCGCGAGGGTCAGGACCCCGATCGCGGTGAGGCGTGCGCGGCGGTTCATGGCGCCCCAAAATAGATGAGGATAAATGGGGACCCGGTGGTCAGACCCCGTCAGCGGATCAGTAATGCACCAGGGTATGGACACGATACGGCATGAGCCGCGCGCGGCCCTGAAGCTCGTCGATTTCCACGACGAAGGCGCATCCGGCGAGCTCGGCGCCCAGTCCCTCGATCAAGCGGCAGCTCGCCGCCGCGGTGCCCCCGGTGGCGATCAGATCATCGATCAGGAGCACGCGATCGCCCGGCCCCAGCGCATCCACATGGACCTCGAGCGCGGCCGAACCATACTCCAGGTCATAGCGCGCCGCCTGCACCTCGTAGGGCAACTTGCCCGGCTTGCGCAGCGGCACGAAGCCGACGCCCAGCTCCCAGGCGACCAGGCTGCCGAAGATGAAGCCGCGCGCCTCCATGCCCACGACGGCCGTGAGCCGTTCCCCGAGAAACGGGCAGAGCAACTGATGGACGCACAACCGCAGGGTCGCGGGGTCCTTGACGAGCGGGGTGATGTCCTTGAACTGGATGCCCGGTTTGGGGAAATCGGGGATGTTGCGGATCTTGGCCGCGAGCCTTTCCACGCTCTGTCCTCCCGGGCGCCGGTTTCCGGCGCGTCGTTCTTTGATCCATGATAGCCGCTTCGCAAAGGGCTGTCAGTGGTGCCCCCGCCACGACCGGGCTAAGATTCTCACATATCCAATGTCGTACAGAACCACTTCAACAAGCCTGGGAGTCCCTGCTCCCTCAGGGAGAAGGTTAGGATGAGGGGAATCAAATCAAACACTTTCGCCGATGATTTTGATCCCCTTACCCCAACCCTCTCCCGGACGGAGAGGGAGAAAAAGACAGTCCCTGTCCCGGAGGGACAGGGACCTAGGCGAGCTACCCGTAGATTCAATTACGTTTGGCTAGGTCTTTGGTTGACCTTGGCCCACGCGCAAGGTCCCGACCCCTACGCGTCGGAGCGGGGCCGCCTCATCGCCGAGATCGAGCATGAGTTCCATTGGACCGCCTCGATGATCGGCCAGGCGGCACCCGACCCCCGGGTGCTGGAGGTGATGGGGCAGGTGCCCCGGCATCGCTTCGTGCCGGACAACTACGTGGACGATGCCTACCGTAACGAGCCTCTCCCGATCGGGCACGGCCAGACCATCTCTCAACCTTACATCGTGGCGCTCATGAGCGATCTCCTCGACCTCCCGCCCGAGGCGAGCGTGCTCGAGATTGGCACAGGCTCGGGGTATCAGGCGGCGGTGCTCGCCGGTCTCGCGAAGGCGGTCTACAGCATCGAGATCATCGAGCCCCTGGGCCGCCAGGCGACCGAGCGCCTCGCGCAACTGGGCTACAAGAACGTCGAGACACGCATCGGGGACGGCTATTACGGCTGGGCCGAGCACGCGCCCTTCGATGGCATCATGGTCACCGCCGCGGCCGACCACATCCCCCCACCGCTCGCCGCCCAGCTCAAACCGGGCGGCCGGCTGGTCATGCCGGTCGGCGGCGGCTTCCTGACCCAGTATCTGGTGCTGGTCGAAAAAGGCCAGGACGGGGCGCTCACCACCCGTCAGCTCCTGCCCGTCCGCTTCGTGCCGCTCACCGGCGGCCATTAGCCCGATCGGATTAGCTCCGGCATGCGGGGCGCCACGGATCCCCCCTCGTCTCGGATCCTGCTCGCGATCGGACTCCTCTCCGCCGCGGCCCTCGCCTACGAGGTCCTGTTGGTGCGGCTCTTCTCGATCATCCAGTGGCACCAGTTCGCGTTCATGATCATCAGCGTGGCGCTGCTCGGTTATGGCGCGGGCGGGTCCTTCCTGAGCCTGTGTGCGGCGCGCCTAGAGACGCGCTTCGGCGCGGCTTTCGCCATCCAGGCCGCGCTCTTCGGGGCGTCGACGATCCCGTGTTTCCTCGCCGCGCAGGCGCTGCGTTTCAATCCCCTCGAAGCCCTTTGGGATCCGGGCCATGTGTTCAGGTTATGCGGGATCTATCTTCTCCTTTGTCTGCCCTTCGCCTTCGCGGCGTGCTGCATCGGGCTCGCGCTCAGCCATTACCGCGAGCGCCTGCACTACGTCTATGCCTGCGACCTCGTCGGGGCGAGCGGCGGCGCCATGGGGGTGATGGGGGTCCTGTACCTTGTTTTTCCGGGTACGGCTCTCAAAGTCGTCGCCCTCCTCGGCCTTGTCGCCTCGCTCATCGCCTGTCGCGGCCTCGGATCGAGGTGGTGGCCCGTCGTCCTGGTGCTCGCCATCGCTGGCCTGCTGGTCCTGCCCGAGGGCTGGGTACGGCCCCAGCCCCTGCCCTACAAGGGCCTGCCCCAGGCACTCGAAATACTCGGGACCCGCGTCATCGCCGAGCGCTCGAGCCCCTTGGGTATCCTGCAGGTGATCGAAAGCCCCCAGGTGCCATTCCGCCACGCCCCGGGCTTGAGCTTGAACGCCCCCGCCGAGCCGCCCGAGCAGCTCGGGCTCTTCCAGGATGCCGACGGCATGAGCGCGATCACCCGCTATCGGGGGGACCCCGCGACACTCGCCTACCTGGATTATCTGCCGTCGGCCCTGCCCTATCATCTGATCGAGCGCCCCGCGGCCCTGGTGCTCGGGGCGGGGGGCGGGTCCGGGGTGCTGCAGGCCATCCATCATGGCGCGCGGGAGATCGACGCGGTCGAGCTGGACCCGCAGATCATCGCGCTCTTGCGCGAGGACTTCCGGGAATATACCGGCGCGATCCTCGATCGCCCCGAGGTCCGTGTCCACAGCGCCGACGCGCGCGGCTTCGTCGCGGGCGCAAGCGAGCGCTTCGACCTCATCGAGCTATCGCTCCTCGACGCCGGCGGCGCCTCGGGCGCCGGACTGCAGGCCTCGAACGCGAACTACCTCTACACGGTCGAGGCCTTGGGCGCCTATCTGCGGCGCCTCACACCCGGCGGCATCCTCGCCATCACGCGCACCGTGACGCTCCCGCCTCGCGACGGGCTCAAGCTCTTCGCCATGGCCGTCTCGGCCCTGGAGGCCGGGGGCGAGGCGGTGCCGGCGCGGAGGCTCGCCTGGATACGGGGACTCAAGACCCACACCCTGCTCGTCCGTAATGGCGCCTTCGAGCCCGAAGACCGGTCCCGCATCCGGGACTTCTGTCGCAGCCGCTCGTTCGACGTCGCCTTCCTCGAGGACGCGTCCGCGGCCGAGAGCGACCGTTACAACCGGCTGGGGCAGCCGTATTTCTTCGAGGGGGCGAAGGCGCTCCTCGGGCCGGAGCGACAGGACTTCATCCGGCGTTACAAGTTCGACATCTCCCCGGCAACCGACGATCGGCCGTACTTCTTCCAGTTCTTCCGATGGCCCTTGCTGCGCGAGGCCGTGGCGATGCGCGGCGCGGGGGGCGTATCCCTGCTCGAGCTCGGCTACCCCGTGATCCTCGCGACCTTGTCCCAGGCGGTATTCCTGAGCGCGGCCCTGATCCTTGCCCCGCTAGGGGTGCGCCGCTGGCGGGGTCTGGTCGCCGGTAGCGGACGGGGTTTGCCTTTTCGAGTAGTCGTCTTATTCGCCGCCATCGGGCTCGGGTTCATGTTTATCGAGATGGCCTTCATCCAGAAGCTCGGCCTCTACTTGGGCCATCCGCTCCTCGCGGTCGCGGTTGCGCTGTCGGGCTTCCTGGTCTTCGCCGGCCTCGGCAGCGCGGCCGTGTCCCGCGAAAACCGTCCGACCCGCCCCGCCATGGCCTGGCCGATCGCGGGGATCGTGGTGCTCGGGTCCTCGTACCTGGTCGGGCTGCCGGGTATCTTCGCCTTTGCCTCGGGTCACGACACATGGCCCAAGGCCATGCTGGCGCTCATCCTCATCGCGCCTCTGGGGTTCTGCATGGGCAGGCCCTTTCCGACGGCGCTAGCCGTGCTCAGCCATCGGGCCCCCGCGCTCATTCCCTGGGCCTACGGCATCAACGCCTGCGCCTCGGTGATCGGTGCCGTGCTCGCCATGCTGTGCGCCATCCACTTCGGACTCTCGGCGCTCCTGGCTTTGGCGATGGCCTGTTATCTCGTGGCCCTTACGGCCTATTCGACGAGGTCATATCCTGACTAGCGCGGCCCTTCACGCTGAGTCAGCTTCTCTCGCATATCGTCCAGCGAAGACAGGCGCCTGCCGACGGCACGCGTTGCGCGGTGCCCGCCAAGCGCTCAACGCTCCCCCTACCGCGCCCGCCGCCAGGATCGCGTCGCGATTCTCACCTTCCAGGGCCGTGAACAACGTCTGCAACCATGCCCGGTGCGCGGCCAGACGCGGGTCCGTGGCGATGAAGTGTTTGCTGCCCGCGAAGCTCCAACCGACCTGGAAATCCTGCGGCTGGCTCTGCACCGCGGCGCGTAACCGTTCCAGCCGCTGCGGCACTGGGTCATTCAATGCCAGCAGGGTCGCAATCTCCAGTGCTTGTAACGCAATCCGGATCTGCGGGTCCAGTTCAGGATTCGCCAGGAGCGCAGTCAAGCGTTCCTTGGCCTCGACGAATCGGCCTGTGGTGAAATGCCGTTCCGCGAAGTCGCCCTGTGCGAACAGATCCTCGGGATGGCGCTCCAGCCATTGTCGAGTGAGGGCGAAGGCCGCGCCGAAATCGGAAAGTTTTTCATGATAGAGCCAATTGGCCCTTTGATACGCCTCGCCATCATCGAGGTTGACATGAAGCAATTCGGCATAGCTGGCGGCGGCCTTGGGCCATTCTTCCAGAGCTATGTAAGCGCTAGCTAGGTTGTTCTGGGTCCTGGCCCAGTCCTGCGGCAGGCTCTCGCGGGTGCGGACCTCGAGCGCCGCCCGGTAGGCCGCGACGGCCTCGCTCAGAAGCTTGGCGCCGGCCTCGCCCGCGGTGCGGATGCCTTGCTCTCGAAGCGCATTCCCCAGGTTGTTCTGGGTCGCGGCCCAGTCCTGCGGCAGGCTCTCGCGGGTGCGGACCTCGAGCGCCGCCCGGTAGGCCGGCCGCCACGGCCTCGCTCAGAAGCTTGGCGCCGGCCTCGCCCGCGGTGCGGATGCCCTGCTCTTGAAGCGCAATCCCCAGGTTGGTCTGGGTCATGGCCCAGTCCTCCGGCAGGCTCTCGCGGGTGAGGACCTCGAGCGCCGCCCGGTAGGCCGCCACGGCCTCGCTCAGAAGCTTGGCGCCGGCCTCGCCCGCGGTGCGGATGCCTTGCTCTCGAAGCGCACTCCCCAGGTTGTTCTGGGTAATGGCCCAGTCCTGCGGCAGGCTCTCGCGGGTGCGGACCTCGAGCGCCGCCCGGTAGGCCGCGACGGCCTAGCTCAGAAGCTTGGCGCCGGCCTCGCCCGCGGTGCGGATGCCTTGATTCCTTAGTGCATTCCCCAGGTTGTTCTGGGTCGCGGCCCAGTCCAGCGGCAGGCTCTCGCGGGTGCGGACCTCGAGCGCTGCCCGGTAGGCCGCGACGGCCTCGGCCAAGCGCTGATGGATATCCGCTCCATGGGTACGGAGCCCCATGGCCCATTGAGCGTTTCCAATATCGATGAGCACCGCCGCCCAAAGCGCCGGGGTTTGCTCCTTGGAGGTGTGCTTGAAGGCGCGTTGATAGCTGGCCAGGGCCTCCCCGAACCGATAATCGTTATAGGCCGCGTCCCCCGCCAAGCGGAAGTCGCGGACAGCCGCCTCCCTTGCCTCCTCAAGGTTTTTTCGTTGTTCTCGCCGGATTGGGTGAAAAGCTCGCGCGCTTTACGGAAATTCTTCTCGGCGAAGGCCGCCAGGCCAAGTTTGTGGGGATCGTCTGACTCTTGCTGTACCTGGGCTATCCATTTCCGGATCGCTTGCATGGCCACTTCTTCAGAAAGTCCATATTGGTCGGCCCACTCTTTGAAGTAGACAGTAAAGTCTACTGGCCTGGATCCTTCACCGGGCTTCACTTGGGCTTTACTCTCTTCTGCTGCGGTCTTAATTCGGTATTCGATCTCAGCATCCGAGAGGAATCTTTTTGATCCCTCTGGCAAGAGCTGGATGTCGATGACCTGTTTGTCCAGATCCGCGGGTACCTTGGTCTCCCCGCCCACAGGACGGAACACCCGGTAACCCCCGATCTCCACGATTAAGGTGATGTCCTCGCCCGGCTTGTAGATATCGGGCAACGACAGACGGAATTCGCCCCCTTGCTTTGTCTGCGCGGGGTTCCCGGCCCCTTTAAGACTCACCGTGGCGTCGATGGCGGGCGTGGGTTCGTCATGGGCGCCGATGAGCATGACATTGCCCTTTAGGACAAGCCCTTCGGCGTGGGGCGCCGCCGGGAAAAGCAGGCAGAGCAAGAAGAGAATCAATGTAGGGTGGGTTAGGTGCCCCAAGCGCCGTAACCCACAGAACCGACATGCGCAGCTTGTCTCCTTAACCGTTATGCATGGAAGGTGTCGGCTTCCTTGCCGACTGCTTTGGTGGGTTACGCTGGCGCTAACCCACCCTCATAGGTAGGATCTTATAAGTACATGATATATAGACATAACTAATTAACGGAACTTTTGGCGCTCCACCCGATCTGATCAACTTTATCGGCAAACAAAGTAAATCGGGAGGATCGGATGGA
>JACCXJ010000112.1 GCA_013697045.1 Gammaproteobacteria bacterium
GGGCTCGCGGTCCCAAGGGCCGGACGAGCTGCCGCACCGAACCGGTGAATAGCCGTGGAGTCTGTGGACCATTCGCCTACGGCGACACGGGGCCATAGGGATGAAAAGCACAGGGGGGTCTCCCCCGTATGCCACAAGCTCCACCGCTCATCATTCTGTCTGTCTACAAGTCATAAAAGCAACATACAAGGGCCAGGGAGGGGGTAGCCGCCGGACCCCCACCCCGCCGCCCTCCCCCGTCCGCAAGAAGCGCGGAGAGGGGAGGGAGTCCGTTGTTTCACCCCTTGAGGCGCACCACCCGCGACACCGGTTGGGTGGTGCGTACCGAGCGGATCACCCGCGCCAGGTGGCGGCGGTCGCGAACCACGACGACCAGGGAGAGACCGGCCGAGCCCTCGTCACGCTCCGACATGCCGACGAACTCGATGTTGGCGTCCTCCTTCGCGACCGCGGCCGCGATGGTCGCGAGCGCCCCGCGCCGGTTGATGGCCTCGAGCCGGATCGCCACCGGGAACTCGGCATCGATGTCGCCGCCCCACTCTACGTCCACCCATTTCTCCGGGTGGCTCTTGAACTCCGCGACGTTCTTGCAAGTGCGGCGATGGATCACGATGCCCCGACCGGCCGAGACGTAACCGAGGATGGCATCGCCAGGGATCGGATAACAGCACTTCGGAAACGACACCACCATCCCCTCGGTGCCCTTGATTGCGAGCGGCAGCGCCGTAGCGGCCGCGAGTGCCGCCTCCCCCGCGCCCGCGGGGATGAGGTGGCGGGCGACGATCGGCGCGGGTCGCTTGCCGAGACCGATGTCCTCCAGGAGCGCATCGGTGCTCTTGAGGTGGAGAGCGGCGAGGGCGGCCTCGATGCCCGCGGCAGGCACACGCTCCAGCGCCGTCCCGAAGCGCTCCAGCTCCCGGTTCAGCAGGCGCCGCCCCAGATCGCAGGCCTCATCCCGCTCGAGGTTCTTGAGGAAGTTGCGGATGTGCGATCGGGCCTTGGCGGTAACGACGAAGTTGAGCCAGGCGGGGCTCGGGGCCGCACCCGGCGCGGTGATGATCTCGACCGTCTGACCGTTGATGAGCGCGCTGCTGAGCGGCGCCAGGCGGCGGTCGATGCGCGTCGCGACGGCACGGTTGCCGATCTGGGTGTGCACCGTATAGGCGAGGTCCACGGCGGTCGCCCCGCGAGGGAGCTTGATGATATCGCCCTTGGGGGTGAACACGTAGACCTCGTCGGGGAAGAGGTCCATTTTGACGTTTTCCAGGAACTCCACCGAGTTCCCCGCCTCGCGCTGGATGTCGAGGATCCCCGTGAGCCACTCGCGGGCCTTGCTATGGGCCGAGTTGCTGGCGCTCTCTCCGGACTTGTATTGCCAGTGGGCCGCGATCCCGCGTTCCGCGACGGCGTCCATGTCCTCGGTGCGGATCTGGACCTCGATAGGCACCCCGTGGGGACCGAATAGGACCGTGTGCAGCGACTGATAGCCGTTGGCCTTGGGGATGGCGATGTAGTCCTTGAATTTACCGGGGACCGGCTTGAAGAGCTGATGGACCGCGCCGAGGGTGCGATAGGCGGCGTCGGCGGTGTCGGCGATGATGCGGAATCCGTAGACATCGAAGACCTCCGAGAACGGCAGCTTCTTGGCCTGCATCTTTTTGAAGATGCTGTAGAGGTGCTTCTCCCGGCCCGAGACCTCGCCGCTCAGGCCCTCCTGCCGCAGGCGGCGGCGGATCGAGCGCAGGATCTGGTCGACCAGCGCCTTGCGGTGGCCGCGCGCCCTTTGAATGGCTTTGGTCAGCACCCGATGGCGTTTCGGGTACAAGGCCGCGAATCCGAGGTCCTCGAGCTCCAGGCGCACGCTGTTGATGCCGAGCCGCTGCGCGATGGGCGCATAGATGTCGAGCGTCTCGCGCGCCACGGCGCGCCGCTTGTCCGCCGGCAGCGCGAACACCGTGCGCATGTTGTGCAGGCGATCGGCGAGCTTGACCAGGATCACGCGGATGTCGTGGGTCATGGCGAGCAGCATCTTGCGGAAGTTCTCGGCCTGCGCCTGGGCGTAGGACTCGAACTCCATCTGCGTGAGCTTGCTGACACCATCGACGAGCGTGGCCACGTCCGCGCCGAAGCCCTTGCGCAGATCATCCTTGAGCGTCGGGGTGTCCTCGAGCACGTCGTGCAAGACGGACGCGATCAAGGTGTCGCGGTCCATGCGCATCCCGGCCAGGAACCCGGCCACGGCCAGGGGGTGGTGGATGTAGGGCTCGCCGCTCAGGCGCCGCTGGCCGGCATGGGCCTTGGCGCCGAACTCACAGGCGCGGCGTAGGTCCTCGATCTCGGTCGGTTTGAGGTAGGTGCCCGCACGCCGGCACAGGTCCTCGATCTCGGGCGCCGAGGCCTCCGGTGGGGCGGGCGAGGCCAGCGGCCTCGCGGACCACAGGGACGGCAAGGACAACGGCCATAGTTTCATCGCCATGGAGTATCACTCGCTGTCCCCCGTCGGGCTCAGCTCGGGGGGTCGTTGAACACCGAGAAGGGGTCCTCGCCCTTCTCCTTGGCCTCAATGGCGTCGACGGTTGCCATGCTGATGCGCCCCGCGGCGATCTCGCGCAGCGCGATGACGGCCGGTTTGTCGTTCTCGTCGGGGACCAGCGGCCTCGAGCCCATGGCGATCTGGCGCGCCCGCTTGCTCGCCAGGAGCACGAGCTCGAAGCGGTTCTTGACGAAAGGAAGACAGTCTTCCACGGTGATCCTGGCCATCGTGTGCCTCCGTAGGACGCTAGCGCGCCGACAATCGAAGAGATCTAGCTTATCAAAGACCTTGCTCGAAGAATAGCCTTCGCGGCAGGGCAGTTGCCGGGCAGTGGAAACGTTCCTCGGGTTCCGCTGGCCTTGCCCGTACACGACCGTTGCTTAACGGCGGGATCCAGCGACGATTATCGTAATGTCGCGAACCCGCACGGGTGGGTGGTGGAAATCGATCCGTTCAATGGCAATTCGACCCAGGGAGCGCGGCGCTCGGGCCGCTTCGCACACGAAGGCGCGTGGCTGGGGCCGTTGAAGAAGGACGAGTAGGCTGGCAGTGAACGCTTCTTTTGATGAGATTCCTGGCGGTTTACCGGATCCATCACCACGCCGCTCTCCTCCAAATAATCCTCGATGATCTCTCGAAGGCAACCTCGAAAGGCAGAATCGCGCCTTCCTTCTCCAGCCGAGACAGAGACGTGGGGGAACCCTTCCTCCGCTCGTCCGGCGGGTAGACCCGCTATAAGCGAATCGCCCCGATACCGGGAAACACAGGCGATGAGTCTGCCCCTTGCGAAAGGGGAGATTTACAGCTTCGACAAGGCGCGCGGCTCGCCGACCGCGGCTGTTCAACGTGGATCATGCACTCACCTCGGCTTCATGACCGACCCCGCTGTTCGCCGATGCTTTGGCTTTTCGACCTCCGTCACGCGGCCGGTCGTCGGGTCGATGTCGAAGTCGCGCCAGTCGGGCTCGGCGCGCTCGAAGTTCTGCGTCGTTCGGAAGTTGGTGTCGTGCTCGAGCGCTTCCACCAGGGTCTTGCGGGGCACTCGCGTCGCCTCGGTGGTGCCGTGCTTGCCCGCCATCGTCGAGACGACCGACCACATGCGATCGGCGCCATCCTTTGCAGAACGCTTCGCGAAGTGGTCCCAGAGTCCCGCCTTCGGCGTCGCGTTGCGGCTTCCGTGGTGGCCGACCTTGTAGAGCGTCGTGTCCGCAAGCAGTCTGCGATACTCCGGGTTGGCGAGCGCGTACTGCCAGTTTTCGATCTGCGCGTCGCCGGGGAAGAGGAGCCGCGCCCCGCCGACCTCGAAGACAAGGATGAGGCTTGTATTGTTCATTTGCTTGTCGAGGGTGCGCACGATCCCGAGCAGCGTCTCGGCACGGGCCGAGCGCACATGGTCGCGCAACCATCGGGCGTGGTCCGGAACGCGTGCGCCGTCGACACAGTCCCGACCCGGGAACGGCACCCCGGCCGCAGCCGTGAACTTCGTGCCCGTGGCGCCCAGAAGCATCCAGAACTCGACATTGTCGGCGCTGCGCATCTTTCGGATGGCCTCCGACTGCTTCAACGTCGGCGGTCCGAGGACGTGCGTCCGGACACCCGGCAGGCCAAGGTTCGCCGTGGTGTCGGCGTGGAGGTAAAGCGCTTTTGCGCCCTTCGCTTTCCCCATTGCGATGAGATTCTCGACCGCCGAGCGGTTCGCGATGTTGTCCTCACCGAGGAACCGGATCTGGCCGACGAACGCGACCTGGCGCGCTTTGCCCATGCCCGGGGATTGTGCCGATCCACTGGCGCTCTCCTCGCCGGCACCAGGCGGCGTCAGTCGCTTGGCCCCGAGCCGCACGGCCTCCTCGACGATGCCCGCCGCCGCAGACTGCATGCCAGCGAGCAACGCGGCGAACCCGCGCGCACCTCCGATCTTGGCGGCCTCCGCCGGAGCGAGCGCCTTTGGGTCGAGATCCGGGTCCTCCGTCCACGGCTGGACGACGAAGCGGGGCTCGAGCGACCGGATGACGTCGCCCGACGCATCGGGCGCCTCGCGCTTACCTTTGGTCGCGAACCCGTTGATGTGGTCAGCGTGGCGATGCGTCGCGATGACCGCGTGGAGCTGCCCTCCCTTGCCATTCTTCCTGCCGCAACGCGTGGCGATGTCGTCGGCTACCTTTTTCATGTAGTCGAGGAACGCGCTGCTCCTCGGCACGCGCTGCTTGGTGAGCCCGGTGCTGCCGAAGTCGATGAGTACGAAGCGGTCGTTACCGCCTGCGTAGTGGAATCCGAGAAGGAAGCAGTCTCCGAAGCCAACCGGATATACCCGCAGGCTGAGCCTCTGCGGAGTCTTCGTCGCCATGGCTACCACTCCTCCTTCCTCGCGGCCGAGCCGGCGGCGCGGCGCAGGTGTAGTGCGGCAAACCGCCGGAGCCGGCGGCGGTCCTCTCGAAGTCCCCGGAGGTCCACCTACGGAGGAGTTGCTCCGATTGGTGGTCCCCGCCCACCGACTTGCCAACGTGGTACTTCAGGTGCCCGAACTCATCGAAGACCAGCGCTGCGCCGCCGTAGAGCGTGACTTCGGTGTCCGTGGGCATGCCGTCGGGTGGTCGCACGTCCACATGCCTCAGCTCGTCGGCGCGCAGACGCCGGATCTGCACGTACTGCGCGACCGTCTCGTGTAAGGTGAAGCCATCGTCTGGGTCGACGCGGGTACATGGCCGCACCGACAGGACCTCCGTGTAGGCGCCCTCGTCGAGCCCCAGATCCTTGCGGTTGTCCCACAGGAATCGGAAAACCTCATCGGGATCGCGTTGGAGCGAGGCGAGGTGCACGCCACCGTAGCGCAGCGACTGGGGCGCGTGCGGCCAGGCGCCGCCGTCGGCGGTGCTCGCGCTGGGCCGGATGCCATAGCTCGCGAACGCTTCGTGCAGCCGCCGCCGCAGGTCGTACTTCTTGTCGTCCGGCCGCACCTCGCGGTCGCCGGTCAGTACCGCCGAAAGGTAATCACCGAACTTGAGATCGACCGTCGGCGCGTAGTCGAGTGCGCGGATCGCTGTCGTCAAGAGTGTCCCTGCGAGCGCCGCTCCCTCCTCCACGACGCGTTCGCGGTCGAGGGTCTTACCGCCGTCGAGCGATTCGGTCTCCGCCCCCATCCCCACCAGGCGGTGGCGCCACGCGCCGACGAACGCGTGCAGTATCGCCGCGACGAGGATCTCCCCCCGCCGGTGTGACTCCTCGAACTTCGGGTCCTCGTGGTACCACTGCGGCGACGGCTTGATCTCCCCCGAGCTACGTAGCGCCGCGCCTCGCACCCCCTGGATCTCCTCCCCCATCTGCTCGCCCAGGCGGAGGACCCCGCGGAAGAGGCGGTTCTCGGTCAGCCGGCTAACGGCGATGCGGCGCGGAGGATCCGTCGTTTCCTTCTTCCCAGTTTCTCCGAGATCGACGATCCGCTCGACGACACCCGGCATCGCGAACACCGAGAGAAGCGCGACGACGTCGGCAAAGCCTTCGTGGAAGGCGGCCTGGTCGGGCGAGGAGGGGTCCATGTAGCGCTTGCGCAGGCCATCGAGGAGGGCGTGCGTCGTCTCGTGCGAGATGACGTCGTGCGAGAGGCAGGTGAAGACCGTTTCCTTCCTGCCCTGAAAGTAGCCGAACAGGATCGACTCGTCCTGTCGCGAGTAGAAGGCGTTGGCGTCTGCAAAGGCGTGGGGCGCCACCTTGATCTGATGGCCGCCGAAGCTCCAGGCGACACGGCGCCCGAGGGCGAACTCGAAGCGGGCCAGCGTGGACATCACGATCGCGTAGCAGTTCCAGGCGTGAAACTCGGGATCGGCGATCAGCCGGTCGGGGTCCGTGTCCTTGAACGGGTCGTCCCTGTCCGTAATCGGCTTCGGTTTCCGGTAGCGGTCGAGCGAGGCATCGTAGTCGACGACCTGCACGCGGTGTCCCCATGGCCCCTCACGCAAGTCTTCTCGCGGAATCGCAACCTCGCCCGTCACGATCCGCTTGCCGCGCCGGACGGAAGGGTCCTGCGCAATCACGGTGACCCACCGCGTTCGCGGCGACAGTACTCCTAGCGAATCTGCCATCTCGTTGCCTCCTTTCCTCGATCTGCTTGTCATGCCGAGAGCTCGATGGCCACGAGCGCACCCGGGGCCAGCTCATATGGACAAACGATTGCAACGATGATCCGACGGTGCGAACGCAGACGCAACGATCGAGGTGATCGGTGTTTTCACGGCTTGTGCTGAAGCGGGAGCGATCAGCGTATGAGGTCCTGGAGCAGCGGGGCCAGCGCCAGTCGCTGGCGCCCTAGCGTCAGCCGGTCCGCCCGCAGGATGACCTCGAGATCGGCGAGCGCCCGGTCGAACTCGTCGTTGACGATCAGATAATCGTATTCGGCATAGTGCGAGATCTCCGCGACCGCGTCCCGCATGCGGCGCCGGATGACCTCCTCCCGGTCGCCGCCGCGGCCGTGGAGACGCTCCTCCAGCACCTCGCAGGAAGGCGGTAGGATGAAGATCCCGGTGCAGTCGCTCCGTGCCGCGCGCACCTGGTGGGCGCCCTGCCAGTCGATCTCCAGGATCACGTCCGTGCCCCGGATGAGGCGCGACGCGACCCATTCCTTCGCGGTCCCGTACCGGTGGTCGAAGACCCGCGCATGTTCCAGGAAGGCGGCGTTTTCCACCATGGCCTCGAAGCTCGGCAGGTCCACGAAGTGATAGTCGCTGCCCTCGCGCTCCCCGGCGCGCATGGGGCGGGTGGTGTAGGAGACCGACAGGGCGATGTCGGAATGGGTGGCGACCAAGGCCTTGACCAGGCTGGTCTTGCCCGCACCGGAGGGCGCGGAGACGATATAGAGACGGCCCGAGGCCCCTGTGTTCCCGGCGGGGATCACCGCGTCACTCGTTTGCGCGTCCATTGCCCTGCACAAACCTCGAAGAAGCCTCTCTCCCTGCGGGAGAGGGTTGCCAAGAGTTTGATCGGATTCCCCCCCATCCTAACCTTCTTCCTCAAGGGAGAAGGGACCATCATGCGGATAACACCTTGATTTCATTCAATATTCTGTGCCTGCTCGCGCATCTGCTCGATCAAGACCTTGAGCTCGATGGCAGCGCCACTGGTGTCGGGGTGCCCGGACTTGGAGGCCGTGGTGTTGGCCTCGCGGTGCATCTCCTGGAGCAGGAAGTCCAAGCGCCGCCCTATCGGCTGGCGGCCGGCCAGGAGGCGCTTGACCTCATCGATGTGGATGCCGAGGCGGTCCATCTCCTCCGCCACATCGAGACGCTGGGCGAGGAGCAGCATCTCCTGCTCCAGGCGCCCGGGATCGAGGCTCGCCGACAGCTCCTCTGCGCGTGCCAGGAGGCGCTCGCGGAGCTGCGCGAGGGCGGCGGGCACCCCTTGCCGCACCCGAGCGAGCTCTACCAAGGCCGAGTCACAGCGCCCGGCGATGAGCGTAGCCAGCCGCTCGCCCTCACGGCGGCGGCCCTCGCCGAGGGTGGCGAGCGTGGCCTCGAGGAGCGTGACCAAGGGTCCCTGGAGCACGGTGAGGTCGGGCGCGGACAGGTCCATGACCCCAGGCCATTTGAGGAGATCGAGCGCACTGACCGGTGCCGGCGCCCCTATCATCTCCTCCACCTCACGGCAGGCAGCGATGATCTGTCGCACCAGGTCGAGCCTGAGCGTGGCCCCCCCGCTCGCCTCGGCGGCCGGCTCGTAGCGCAGGGTGCATTCGACCTTGCCGCGCTGCAGGTACTGGCCGATGGCGGTGCGGAACGGGCCCTCCAGTGCGCGCAGCTCTTCGGGAAGGCGCAGCGTGACCTCGAGATAGCGGTGGTTGACGGAGCGCAGCTCGCAGGTCGCCCGGCCCCACGCCCCGCTCGCGGATTCACGGGCGTAACCCGTCATGCTGTCTGCCATCCCCGCGCCTCCGTCCTCGGCAACCAGGCATCATGGTAGCGTTTCGAGCACGGTCCGCAAACCTCCGGGCGGGTGCGTCTCGGGGCGTTATAATGCCCACCCTTTTTCAGCCGGAGCGAGAATGATGCGCCCGAGCGGACGCGCCCCCGACGAGTTACGCCGTATTGCCCTGCGACGCGGCTACACCCGGCACGCGGAGGGCTCGGTGCTGGTGGAATACGGGGACACGAAGGTGCTGTGTACCGCGAGCGTGGAGGAAAGAGTCCCGCCGTTCTTGCGCGGGGCCGGCCGCGGCTGGGTCACGGCCGAGTACGGCATGCTCCCGCGCGCCACCGGGACGCGCATGCGGCGCGAGGCGGCGGACGGCCGGCAGAGCGGCCGGACCCTCGAGATCCAGCGCCTCATCGGGCGCGCCCTGCGCTCGGCAGTGGACTTCGCGGCCCTGGGCGAGCGCACCGTTGTGATCGACTGCGACGTGCTGCAGGCCGATGGCGGTACGCGCACCGCCGCGGTGACGGGCGGTTATGTGGCCCTGGCCGAAGCCGTGGCGGCGCTACAACGGCGGAAGCTCCTGCCCCAGAGCCCGCTGCACGGCTTCGTGGCGTCGGTGTCGGTCGGGATCTACCGTGGTATCCCGGTGGTGGATCTCGATTACGCCGAGGATTCGGATGCCGAGACCGACATGAACGTGGTGATGAACGAGCAAGGGCATTTCGTCGAGATCCAGGGCACCGCGGAGGGGCATGCGTTCCGGATGGAGGAGCTGGAGGCAATGCTCGGGCTCGCCCGCGGCGGCATCGCGGCGGTCATCGAGATACAGCGCGCAGCGCTCGGCCAGGGATGAATGCCCCAGGGATCAAAGCGGAAGCCCCGGAGTCGCATGGCCGGACGCTCGTGATCGCGACCGGGAATGCCGGTAAGCTCCGTGAGATCACCGAGGTCCTCGGCGCGCTCGGGATCGCGATCGTGCCTTTCGTGCCCGAGGGGCTGGCCGAGACCGGTAGAAGCTTCGTCGAGAACGCCTTGATCAAGGCCCGCCATGCCGCCCTGCATACCGGCCGGCCGGCGCTCGCTGACGACTCCGGCCTGGAGGTGGATGCCCTCCAGGGCGCCCCGGGGATCTATTCGGCGCGCTATGCGGGCGAGGGGGCGAGCGATGGAGACAACGTCGCGCGCTTGCTCACCGAGATGGCGGACGTCCCCGATGAGCGGCGCAGCGCGCGTTTTCACTGCCTCTTGGCCTATCTGAGAGACCCAGAGGACCCCGTTCCATTGATCGCCCACGGCGTTTGGGAAGGGCGGGTATTGCACGCGCCCCGCGGCACCAACGGTTTCGGTTACGACCCGGTGTTCTATGTACCCAGCCACGGATGCTCGGCCGCGGAGCTGGCGCCTGGGGTCAAGAATCGGCTGAGCCACCGCGGCCAGGCACTGCGGCGGTTGCACCGCATGTTGGACGCGTCCCTGAAGATCGACAACGGTGGCCACGGTTATCCATCGCCTGCTGGGATCCCATCTCCCTCCACGCTCACAAATCGCCCCCTTCGGTCCCCTCTCGCTCCGGGCCCTCCGGGAGAGGGCTAGGGTGAGGGGCTCAAAAAGCGCTTCTTGACCGTGCGTGGTTCGAACGTGGTTTCTGGCGCGCCGCCCATCCCTTCCGAGCGGGGTCCACCACCGCTCTGCCTCTACATCCACATCCCCTGGTGCGTGCGTAAATGCCCGTACTGCGATTTCAACTCGCACGAGCTCCAGGGTGCGCTCCCCGAAATGGCCTATGTCTCGGCCGTGCTGCGTGATCTAGAGCACGAGGCCGGCCGGATCGGGGGGCGCGAGGTGCAGACGATCTTCATCGGTGGGGGCACGCCGAGTCTCCTGTCCGGAGAGGCCGTGCGTTGTCTGCTCTCGGGGGTCCGGGCACGGGTCAAGGTGGCAACCGCAGCGGAGGTGACCTTGGAATCCAACCCCGGTAGCGTGGACGGCGGCCGCCTGGTGGACTACCAAGAGGCGGGTGTCAACCGCCTGTCCATCGGGGTGCAGAGCTTTCGTGCGCGGCAGCTCGCCGCCCTGGGTCGGATCCACGGTGTCGACGACGCGCTACGCGCCTTCGAGACGGCGCGCCGGGCAGGCGTTTCCAACATCAACCTCGACCTCATGTTCGGGCTCCCGGAAGACGACGTAGACGGCAGCCTTCAGGACCTCTCGCAGGCGATCGCGCTCGGACCCGAGCACCTGTCCTGGTATCAGCTCGCCATCGAGCCCAATACCGCGTTCTATCGCCACCCGCCTGCGCTACCCGACGATGACGAGGTATACGCTGCCTACGAAGCGGGCCGCGCCTTACTGCGCGAGCGCGGCTACCTCCAATACGAGGTCTCGGCCTACGCACGTGCCGGGGCCGAGTGCCGTCACAACCTCAACTACTGGGAGTTCGGGGATTATCTGGGGATCGGGGCCGGGGCGCACGGCAAGCTCAGCGATCTCCCCAGCCGGCGCATCGTGCGCAGCGCGAAACGCGCGAAGCCCGTGTCGTATATGAGCGGCGCTGGGTCTCCCGCGGCCATCGTCGAGGGATCCCCGCTCACCGAGGCGCAACTCACGGTCGAGTTTATGATGAACGCCCTGCGGCTTTGCGCCGGCTTCCCGCTCTCGCTCTTCGCGCAGCGCACCGGTCTCCCGGTCGAGGCGATAACGGACACGCTGGATGAGGCAAAGGATCGCGGCCTCATCGACGTCCGGGCCGGGTGGATCAGACCGACCGAGTGGGGCTATCGTTATCTCAACGAGTTGGTGTATCTCTTTTATCGCGATGAGCCGGAGGCAGCGCAGAGCGCGGCGCTCTAGCAGCCTGTCGGACTCGCATTGAACGGTAACGGGACAAGGCGGGGCTCGCGCACGATGAGGGTGACTCGGGCGGCCGTTGAGGTTCTAAGAGCGACGCAATGACGATGAACGGATCGGTCCCGACCCGGTTTTCAACCCTTCAGCACCGCCATCCGACGGATGTTCCACGTCATCGTCACCAACGACCACTCCCCGCGTACGGCTTCAAGCCCCCGCAGCAGAAATTGCCGGAACCGCATCCCCGCCTTGATGATGCCGAAGACCGGCTCCACGGTCTGCTTGCGCTTCCCATACGACGCACGCCCGGCGCGGGTCTTG
>JACCXJ010000116.1 GCA_013697045.1 Gammaproteobacteria bacterium
GCCTCCGGTTGCTCCCCACCCCGCCTCACGGCGACGCAGTTACCTTCAGCTACGGAGCCGTGGCATGCTCCGACACGGACTTTCACCGTGCTGATGAGACGCCCTCACGGGCGCACTAGGGTGCGCATCGCGTACCTTTCCTGGCCTCCGGCGCGTACTTGCGCGGATCTATGGATATAATCGAGAGGCGGGTTCGGGGTCCTGTGCCCGGAGGACCTGAGCACATGGAGACAAGGACATGAACACCTCGCACTACCCCGAGATGCCGGACACCAGGATCCCGTCCGATCTGCGCAGGGCGTTCGAGCAGGCCGTCGAGGACGCCGGGCTGCCGCTCATCGTGCTCACACAGGCCGAAGACCTGTTTCGGCGCTTCGCCGATCACTACCTGTCCCTTCGCGCCCTGCCAAGGCGCGCCCGGCGCGCCCTCAGGCGCCGCTTTGCGGGGTCCGTGGGCACGCGCTGGCCTTGCTCCTGGCGCTCGCCCAGGCGCCCGCCTGGGCGGCGACGATCGCGGTGCGGCTGCACGCTCGTCGAGGCCATTACGGCCGCCAATAGCGATAGCTCGGTGGGCGGGTCGGAAACACCGCTGGAGTGGGCGGCGGCATCTCGAGTGAAGGCGGCGCCCTGTTCCTTACCGACAGCACAATCTCAAGCAATACCGCCTACTCTTCACTTTTCGGCGGCGCGGGTGGGCTATCCAGCGGCGCTAGTCTCGATTCTTATGCTTACCTCCGGATGCACAATAGCACCATCAGCGGAAACTACACGCGGGATGACGGGGGTGGCCTCACGACGCGCGGCAGCAGCACCGCGCTTATCACGAATAGCGTGATCGTCGAGAACTACGCTCGGGAGAGCTGCGGCGGCATGGCGACCGGAAGCCATGTATCCTTCGCCGCGAGCAGCGTCACCGTGACGAATAGCACCATCGCGGGCAATACCGCCGCGGGTACAGGGTCAAGTTTTCGTTCAGCGGGAGGAGGACTTTGCAACTATCATAGCCCGCTGACCCTCGTCAACACGACCGTCTCTCACAACGTTGTGTCCGGGTTATCTCCCTCCGGCGGTGGAATCAACAATCGCTATGGCGCCCCCCTGACGCTGATCAACACGACTGTTTCCTCCAATCGCTCCGAAGATGACGGCGGCGGTATCGAAAACTCGGGAAGCCCCATTACCCTCATCCACAGCACCGTGACCGGGAACGTCGCCGGCGAAGACGGCGGTGGCCTGCAAAGCCTCTCCGGTACGATCACGCTGCGCCGCACGCTCATCGCGGGCAACGCCGCCGCCGAGGACGGGCCGGAGGTCCGGATCCGTTCCGGCCCCGTCAACGTCGGCAGCTACAACCTTTTCGGCCACAGCGGCCGATCGGGCGTCATCGGCTTCAGCCCCGGCGCGACCGACATCGTGCCCGGCGCGGGCCTGGGCGCGATCCTCCATACCGTGCTCGCCGACAACGGTGGGCCGACGCCGGCCCATATCCTCATCCACGGCAGCCCGGCGCTCGATGCGAGCCCCGCGAACGGCGACTGCCAGCCGACGGACCAACGCGGTATCCCGCGGCCCCAAGGGGCGGCGTGCGACATCGGCGCCGTGGAAGGCAGCATCGCGGCCCCACCACCGGGCCCCACCCCACCACCGGGCCCCACCCCACCACCGGGCCCTGCTCCACCACCGGGCCCTGCTCGCTGCACGGTCAACGGTGTGCCGGGTCAAGTGTGTCTGGGGACAGCGGGGCCGGATACGATCACCGGGACACCGGGCCCCGACACGATCGCCGGTCTCGGCGGCAACGATACGATCCGAGGTGGGGGCGGCAACGACCGCCTCGACGGAGGCCCCGGCCGGGACCGACTCATCGGGGGGCCAGGCAACGATCGGCTGCAAGGCGGCGGTGGAAAAGACACACTGCTGGGAGGACCTGGCAGGGACCGCTTGAACGGTGGCAAAGGCCGTGACCTTTGCAAGCGCGATGCGGCCGACGTGGCGGCCGTATCCTGCGAGTGATCGACAACGGTCCCGTGGCGCGCAGGCTGGCCGAGGCGATCCGGGCCGAACGCTTCACCCCTGGGCTTGCCGGCGAACCTCAGTTGCTCGCCCGATAGCGTTCCTCGCGGTAGAAGCGCGACACGAACCAGCCGGCGCGCGTCTCGAGCATCTCGCGGACCACGGACTGCATCTCGGCGGGGCCTGATCGAGGGTCGGGAGCGGCCCTTGCCGACACGGGTGGCCGACATAGCCCAAAGGCAGAACAAGCGGCGCGTCCTACGGACAATCGATCGCCGCCGGCGCGGCCTGGATCACGTAAGACCCCGAACGTCTTGGCGGCCCGCGTCTCGGAGCTCCTGTCCGGTCCGGAGGTACGCCGCGAGGCCGGTGAACGCGGCCGGCAAGTGGTCCTGAGCCAGCGGGGGGCCGTGGAGCGCATCGCGATGCTGTCCTCGTGGCTTGACGATACGTTTTCTCCCTCGCCCTCGGGGAGAAGTTTTTGAATTAAGCGGACAGCAGGATCTCCCGGTGCTGCCCCGCCCATTCCACGACGAGCTTACCCTGATCTTCAGCAAGTTGCTCATCGGCATTGAGGATCTCGATGCCATAGACGGTACCGTCGGGGGCGATGTCGATGTTCATGTTCTCGCTGATCTTGAGCGTAGTCACGGGACCGCTCTTTTCGTGGAATCGAAGATAACCTATGTTGTACTTGGGGTCGTAACTCAGTCTCACATTCGCCTCTCGTGCGTCAGAAAAACTTCACCACCACGGTAATGACAAGCCACCGTCTTCCTCGACCGCATAGGCCTCGACCTGCTTATTGGCGTAGGGCCTACCATTCCATATTCCCTTGGAGGGAAAATTCCGCCGGAAACCCGTGCGCCCGTATTTCGCGGGGAACTGCTCGCCCTCGGCCACTGTGGCACGGACCTCCTCCACAGTCGCTCCACGCTCCGCAAGTCGCTCCAGCGCGTGCGGGTGTAGACGGACCTCCATAAGCAGAGTGTACTGGGCATGGGTCGGAAAGTCACATCGAGCTGGGTCGAGCTATGGTACGCATCGCGTGCCTCTCCTGGTCTCCAGCTCGCGTTTGAATCGAGTTCCTTGCGATTCCGGAGTCAAGGTATACACGGTCGCGCGCCCGAAAGTGTTAGTCCGGCAGCGCGTCTGCCGAGCGGTAAACGTGTGCCTTTCCCCAGCGTTCACCCTTTCGGGGACCGCCTTGATCCCCGGCGGCCGAACGGCAGACGACGCCGTTGCAGTAGGCCGAGTATCACGGTGATGAGGAGAGGATGGACCCAGACTCGCCAGCAGCGCGATAAGTAAGCGTAGCGTTGTGGATACTCATGATGCCTCCACTATTGTTCGAGCGTTTCGTGATAAGTCACGCGATGAATGCTCCCGCCGAAATCAGCGGAGAGCCGGTTAGCCCACCAAGGATCAAGAGACCCCTTGGCGACGTCCAACCCTCTATCGTTTAAATTCACGACCGGTCGTTCTATAACCAGGCCATAACACTCCGTCACACGTTGCACGCATGATCTCGAGCTTGGACCGGCGGCGTACTGCACCGACCGCTCGAGATCCCCCCTCGCCTCCCCGCTTTTTCAGAGAAGGGAGGCGAGCAGCGCGGGGGACCTTACGCCACGTCGGGTCAGGCGCCCATGCCGGGGTACCCCTACCGTGGCCGTGTTCTCCTACGATCTGCCAAGCTTTGCCCTTTGGGCTACTATCAGGGGGCTACTATCCGGGTAGCCGTTATAGACCGAAGAGTCAACAACCACGGGGACACAACCACGGGGAGGGATAGGAAAAAGGCTGATAGATCAATGCGATTCTCGCCGGGGAGCGCTGTGGTCTCGTCCGCTGAGGGCTATGCCGGCCGCGAGCGCCTCCCCGCGGCCCAAGCGGGGGCGGTCGAGGCCTTCGTCCGCCGGTACTATGCCGGCGTCTCGGCCGAGGACCTTTGTGAGCGCGAGGTCCCAGACCTCTTGGCGCCGCACTCGCGCACTTCGGCTTGTTGCGGGAGCGACGGCCCGCCGAGCTCAAACTGCGGGTCTACAACCCGGGCTTCGAGAAGCACGGCTGGCAGTCCACCCACACGGTCGTCGAGATGGTCACCGACGACATGCGCTTCCTGGTGGATTCTCTGGTCATGGAGCTGAACCGCCATGGCGCGACCATCCACCTCATGGTCCACCCGATCTTGCACGTCGTGCGCGACGCCCAGGGGCTCCTCATTGAGATCGCCGGCCCCGCGACCAAAGGCGCACGTGCGGAATCCGTCATTCATGTGGAGATCGATCGCGAGACGGACCCAGGCGAGATCTCGGTCCTTCGGGATGACCTCTGTCGCGTCCTCGCGGATGTACGCGCGGCCGTCGAGGATCGGCCCGCGATGCGCGCGGCGCTCGCCCGGGCCATCGAGACGCTCAGCTCAGTACCCTCCAGGGTTCTACCCGACCATCCGGTCGAAGAACTGCGCGCCTTTCTGGAGTGGCTCGCGGAGGGCAATTTCACCCTGCTCGGCTGCCGCGACCATGTACGGGACGCGCCTGGCGCCGATCTCCGTCCCGTTGCGGGTTCGGGGCTCGGGATCTGGCGCGACCCGCCCGCGGGGTCTCGAGACCGGCCGGGGCACGGGCCGGCCGAGTCGCTGGGGGCCTCGTGCGACGCGGGTCGCGTGCTCGACACGTCCGCGGCGATCACGCCCGTGGTCATCACCAAGGCGAGCACGCGCTCGACGGTCCATCGCCCGAGCTACCTCGACTACATCGGGGTGCGGCGCTTCGGGGATGACGGGCAGATCACGGGCGAGCTGGGCTTCCTGGGCCTGCACGTCGTCGCGGTCTACCAGGGCGATCCCAAGGCCATCCCGCTCTTGCGCCACAAGATCGAGGCCGTCATGGGGCGTGCCGCGTTCGCCGCGGAGGGCCACTCCGCCCGGGCGTTACAGTACATCCTCGAGTCCTATCCGCGCGACGAGCTCTTCCAGATCTCGCTGGACGAGCTCTGCGAGACCGCCTTGGGGATCCTGCACCTCCAGGAACGGCCACGCGTGCGGCTGTTCGTGCGCCGTGACCCCTACAGCCGGTTCCTATCGTGCCTGGTGTTTGTGCCGCGCGACCGTTACAACACCGATCTCCGCGAGCGCATGCAGGCGATCCTGCGCGAGGCCGTCAACGCCTTCGAAGTGGACTTCAACGTCTCGCTCGCCGAGTCGCCGCTGGCGCGCATCCATTTCATGGCCCGCACCCGTCCCGAGGATGTCCCGGCCTTCGAGATCCGCGACATCGAAGCGCGCCTCGCGGAGGCCACGCGCTCCTGGGCCGATCGGCTGCACGAGGTCCTCATCGAGGCCCACGGGGAGGAGGTGGGCAACGACCTCTCGCGGCGTTATCGAGCGGCCTTTCCCGCGGCTTATCGCGAGGATTACGCGGCGCGCCATGCGGTGCACGACATCGGTCGGATCGAGGCGGCGCTCCAAAGCGGCACCATCGAGCTGCACCTGGCCCAGGCCAGCGACCTCGCCGACGATCTCCTGGTCTTCAAGCTCTATCACCCGGCCATCTCGGTGACCCTGTCGGACGTCCTGCCCATGCTCGAGAATATGGGCGTTACGGTCCTCGATGATCGCCCCTACGAGATCAGGACGGCGGCGGGCTCGGTCTGGATCCATGCCTTCCGCCTCCGGCATAACGAGGCACGGGGCCTCGATACGGACCAGGTGAGCGCCAAGTTCCAGGAGGCCTTCGCCCTGGTGTGGGCGGGGGTCATCGACAACGACGGCTTCAACCGGCTGGTATTGCGCGCCTGGCTCGATGCCTACGAGATCCTGGTCCTGCGGGCCTATGCGCGGTACCTCCGGCAGATCGGCCTGACCTACAGCCAGTCCTATGTCGAGGATTGTCTCGCCGGGCACCCCGATATGGCCGCGCACTGGTCGGCCTCTTCGACGCGCGTTTCGATCCTAGGCGCAAGGCGCGCGCGGCCCGTGTGTCCGGTCTGGCCGCGCAGATCGAAGAGGCCCTGGAGGCGATCACGAGCCTCGATGAGGACCGCATCCTGCGCGGGCTCCTGACCGTCATCCAGGCGACCCTGCGCACCAACTGGTTTCAGCGCGGGCCTAACGGCGAGCGCAAATTTCACCTGGCCCTCAAGCTCGATCCCGGACTCATCCCGAAGCTGCCGCGGCCTATCCCGATGTTCGAGGCGTTCGTGTGCTCCGCCGATGTCGAGGCCGTGCACCTGCGCGGCGGCCAGGTGGCGCGCGGGGGGATCCGCTGGTCGGACCGTCGCGAGGACTTCCGTACCGAGGTGCTCGGGCTCATGAAGGCCCAGCGGGTCAAGAACGTGGTGATCGTGCCGGTCGGGGCCAAGGGCGGTTTCATCGTCAAACGGCCGCCCGGCGCGGGGGGGCGCGAGGCCTTGCACCAGATGGGCGTGCACTTGTTACCGGACCTTCATCCGCGGGCTCCTGGACATAACCGATAACCGGGTGGGCCAGCGGATCACCCCGCCCCCCCAGACCGTGCGCTACGATGGGGACGATCCCTATCTGGTGGTCGCTGCCGACAAGGGCACCGCGACCTTTTCCGACATTGCCAACGCGCTCGCGCTCGAACACCCAGGTAAATCTATCGGGTTCTGGCTCGGCGACGCCTTCGCCTCCGGCGGTTCGGCCGGCTATGACCATAAGAAGATGGGCATCACCGCCCGCGGCGCCTTCGAGGCGGTGAAACACCACTTCGCGGACCTCGGAGTGGATATCGAGCGGCAGCCCTTCACGGTCGTCGGGATCGGCGACATGGGCGGCGACGTGTTCGGCAACGGGATGCTGCTCTCAAGGCACCTCCAGCTCGTCGGGGCCTTCAACCACCAGCACATCTTTCTGGATCCGAACCCCGACCCCGAGGTGAGCTTCGGTGAGCGCCGGCGCCTTTTCGATCGGCCTACCTGTACCTGGGCCGATTACGATCCGGCGCTGATCTCGCTGGGCGGCGGGGTCTGGCCGCGCAGCGCCAAGTCCATCCCGATCTCGGCCGAGGCCCGGGCGGTGCTCGGGATCGAAAACAGGAGCCTGCTGCCGTCGGACCTCATCCGCGCGCTGCTCAAGGCGCCGGTGGATCTCCTCTGGAACGGCGGCATCGGGACCTTCGTCAAGTCGTCTGGCGAGTCGCACGCCGAGGCCGGCGATCGCACCAACGACGGCATCCGGGTCGATGGCCGGGATCTGCGTTGCAAAGCAGTGGGGGAGGGTGGCAACCTCGGGCTGACGCAGCGCGGGCGTATCGAATACGCACTGGCCGGTGGCCGCATCAACACCGATTTCATCGACAACTGCGCAGGCGTGAACTGCTCCGATCACGAGGTCAACATCAAGATCCTGCTGAACGCCGCGGTGACGGAGGGGGATCTGACGGGCAAACAGCGTGATGTCTTGATCGCGGAAATGACCGATGAGGTAGGCGCGCTCGTGGTCCAGGACAGCTACCAACTGGCGCGCGCGCTGACCGTCGCGGAGCTCGATGCAGAACGCCACCTCGGGTGGTATCAGCGGCTCATGACGGAGCTGGAACAGAAGGGGCTCCTGGAGCGCGCCCTGGAGTTCCTGCCCGACGACGCGACCCTCGGGGAACGCAAAGCGGCCGGCCGCGGCCTCACCCGTCCGGAGCTCGCGGTGCTGTCGGCCTATGCCAAGGTGGACCTCTACGCCGAGGTACTCCGCTCCGACATGCCCGATGACCCCTACCTCCTCGGGGTCTTGGAGCGGTATTTCCCCGATCCCCTGCGCAAGCGCTTCCAGAAGGAGATCCTGGGCCACCGGCTGCGCCGCGAGATCATCGCCACGGTCGCCACCAACAGCATGGTCAACCGGGTGGGGAGCACCTTCGGCCTGCGCATGCGCGAGCTGACCGGGATGCCGCTGCCGGCCATCGCCAAGGCCTATATGGCGGCCCGCGACATCTTCCAGGTGCGGGGGCTCTGGGACGAGCTGGACCAGACCGAGGCGCGGGTCTCGCGCGCGGCGCGTGCCATCGTGGTGCGCGAGACCCAGACCCTCATCGAGCACGGCACGCGCTGGCTTCTCCACCGGTCCCCGGAGCCCTTTGAAATCACGGATCTGGTGGCGCGCTTCCTACCGGCCGTCGAGGCGCTGGGCGCGGTGCTGTCCGGTCTCCTGGCCGCGGCACCCGCCTCGGATGGCGCCGGGCTCGACGCCGAGTGGTTCCGGCAGGAAGGTGTCGGGGACGGGCTGGCCACCCGGCTGGCCGGTCTCAGGCGCCTCATTTGCGCACTCGATCTCGGCGAGCTCGCGGAGCGGACGGGGGTCGACCTGCCCGTGGCCGGTGGGGTGTACTTCGAGATCGAGCGGCGCCTCTCGATCGACACGTTGCGCGAGCGGATCGCGCAGGGGGAGGCGGATTTCTGGCAAGAGCGGGCGCGCACCAATCTGGAGGATAAGCTCGGGGCCTTGGGCGCGGCGCTCACCGCCGCCGCACTCGCGACCGAAGCGGATCCGGAGCGACTCAAGGCCATGGTTCCCAAGACCGTGTCGAGCGCTGGGCCGGCTCGCACGGCGCCGCCATCGAGCGCTACGACCGCCTGATGGACGAGCTCACGGCCCTCGAGGCCCCAGGCTTCCCGATGCTCACGGTCGCTACGCGAGCTGGCGCGGTGTCCAAGTGCGTTGCCCGCCGCGGCGCCGTCACCCCACCCTGACCCTTGTATGTTGCTTTTATGACTTGTAGACAGACAGAATGATGAGCGGTGGAGGTTGTGAGCAACGCGGCATGCGGGGGAGACCCCCCTGTGCTTTTCATCCCTATGGCCCCGTGTCGCCGTAGGCGAATGGTCCACAGACTCCACGGCTATTCACCGGTTCGGTGCGGCAGCTCGTCCGGCCCTTGGGACCGCGAGCCC
>JACCXJ010000170.1 GCA_013697045.1 Gammaproteobacteria bacterium
TATGAACAAGCTTCGTCATTCTTTTTTAGGCATCGTACTGGTAGCCGCGTTCGCTGCTGCGCCGGCGACGATGGCTGAAGACTTCCACGCCCTGAGCCAGCTGTCCACCGGCTTCACCGCCATGCCAGAGGACCAACTGGCCTCCATCGAGGGAACGGGACCAATTAATATAAATACCTGCATAAACCGCAGCTGCAGGGGAACTGCTACTGCTATTGCTCTTGCTACTGCTACTGGTGGTGCGGGTGGAAGTGGGGGAAGTGTTACCATCACTAACCCTCCTGTCGTATGTACATTAGACGCCCTCCTAGGCCTGCTATGTGTCACCCTCTGATATCTATCAGTCTATTATAGCAGAACCGGCATACATTTGAGGAGGGATGCGGCAAGGTAAGGGGTCGTGCACGACCCCTTACCGCTTTCTTCTCGGCGGCAACGGATCAGCCAATCTGCGAGCAGGCCAATTAATCGGGATTTACGCGGTGTAAATTCACCTGCAAACTGGTTAGCCCATCACAGCTGACATCGGATTTGTTTAAACGGCTCGATAGCCTGGCGTGTATCCTGGCGTGTATCTTGTAACCACTGGCGTAAGGGACCCCATCCAGGGGGGTTTAACTGCTCGTCTCTTTAGTAGACATCTTTAGTAGACAAACATTCCTGGAGTCGACTCTTTATCCTCTCCAAAACAAACTTATCGTGACTGTGAGCTAGGCGCATAATGTGTCTGTCCCGAGAGTTCTTCGGGAATTGAGGCCTGCGGGGATTCCTCTGACGGCGTATGGGCACTCGCCCCTTGTCATCTTCTGCTTCAGCGACTCATGACTCGTAGAGTCCGGAACCCAAATCGTTCCGGCCCCCTGGTACGGTTGTAGCACACAGAGAGGAGGTCGAGCCGATGAAGAGGATAGGGCAATTTCTCGGGTGGGGGCTGATCCTGCACGCGCTTGTAACGGGTGTGAGTGTGGCCGAAGAAGGGATCGCGATCGCGGGTTTCCCCCGTACAACGGGAATCACTAAAGAACGGCACACCCTTAAAGAGCTACGCGATGTACACGTGGTCAGGCAGCAGCTTGACTTCTCCTGCGGCGCTGCGGCCCTGGCCACCCTCATGAGCTACTATTACGGGGAGCAGACCTCGGAACAAGAGCTACTCGATCTGTTGGACATCCAGCTCGAGAAGCTCACCCCGGAACAACTCGCGCGCAAGAAGCGAAGCGGGTTTTCCCTCTTGGACCTCAAAAACGTGGCCCAGCAGAAGGGATATCGGGGGGCGGGCTTCCAATTGAGCCTCGCGCAACTCAGGCAACTGGTCGCACCCGTTATCGTCTATCTCCACCCCTCCGATTATCACCATTTCGCCGTCTTGCGCGGGATTGCTGGCGACCGGGTGTTTCTGGCGGATCCCAGCCGTGGCAACCTCAGGATGAGCACCGCACGCTTTTTAAGCGAATATGGGGGGGCGGCGTTTGTCTTGGGCAAACCCGGGGAGGAAGATATTCTAACCTATCCGCTGGCCCTTGCTTGGCCAGATGATTACGCCGAGCCAGAATTGCGGACGGTGGTCCACAGGTTCGATCGCCTTGGAGCATTCACGGTTAACATGGCCGCGCGACCGAGATAAACGTTTGTCACTTTCCAGTGCGTTACACGGCGGCGGCTTTATAAGACCGAAGCTGTTGAGATGAAGGATGTGCGCATGCACTCTATGAAGGCTGATGTACTGGAGCTAAAAGGAAAAAGAATTATCTCTCGGGACCACTAGTGTCCGGTTAAAACGCGAATAGGTTCAGTTGGTTAGCATGCATGGAGTTCTCCGCGGTTGGGTCGGCGTCTGCAAAGGCTTGTTGAATCTGGATTTTCTCGAACACGGTGACCGATAGGATCTGTAGAAGCGTATGCAGCGAGGCATCGAGGGTGAGTCGCTTCTTGACGATGGCGACGAGGACGTAGACGGACACCGCGATCCAGATCTGGGTTTTGACTGCGTTCTCCGAGGTACCGTAGAAGCGTTTGATGCGAAGGTGCTGCTTGATCCACTTGAAGAACAGCTCCACCTGCCAGCGGCTGCGATACAGCGCGCAGACCGTGAGCGCGGGCAGCCCGAAGTGGTTGGTGAGGAACACGAGCTTTTTGTCGGACTCGGGGTCCTTGTAGCGGATGCGCCGCAGATGTTTGGGGTAATGCTGACTGCTGTAGAGGCCATTCAGCGCGATGCTCTGGTCGCAGGTGATGCCGGTGGCGCGATCTGCGGGACGGGAATAAACCCATCGTGCATCCATGTTCGATTTGGCGCGCGTGACGAAGAAGCTGCCCGCGCAATGCAGCACGTGAAGGCGCTCGAAATCGAGATAGCCCCGGTCCAGCACATAGAAGGCACCCGGCTCCGGGATGAGAATATCGAGTACATTGACATCGTGCAGCTTGCCATCGGAGATGTGGATGAATGTCGGGATGGCACCGCGCAGATCGAGCAGTGTGTGCAGTTTCACCGCGGCCTTGGTCGAGCGAAATGGCGCCCAGGGAAATACCGACAGGCACAGGTCGATGGTAGTGGCGTCGAGCGCATAGACGGTATTGGACAACTCCACCCCGAAACAGTCTTCGCGGTAGAGCTTCCTCGCCTGCGCGATCAGCACTTGGGCGAAGTCGGCATAGATGCGCCAGTCGCGCGCCTCGTTGGCATCGGCCAGCGTCGAGCGACTGACCGGCTGCCGAAACCCCATGTGGTAAAGCTTCGCCGCCTGGGCCGACAGACATGCTTCGATGTCGCGCAGGCTTTCGCGATAGATCAGCTGGGCGAAGGCCATGCAGCGGTACTGCTCGGCGCAGGAGAGCCTCCTGACACGGTGGTCGCCTCGATAGCGTCCCACAATCCGGTGGAAGGCCTGCCACGGCAGGAAGTCCATGATCTGGGCAAACAGGGTCTTGCCAATGTTCATCGCACCCTCCGGCGGAGCAAAAGCCGGAAGGGTGGCCGAAACGGCCTGCACTGTTCAAATCGGAGACACCTTGACAATTCATGGAAGCCGCGCCGTTATTGGGTTTCAGAGCACCTACCCCGAAATTAACCGGACGCTACTGTCTCGGGACAACAAAACTCCGGGCAAGGAACGTGCGATGAGTACGAATTGATGAAACAAGCTTCGGTTTTTATCGCGACAACATTTCTTGGTCTGATACTGATACTTGCTGGCAACGGGGTCTCGTATGCTTATGAGAAGCGTTTAGATGACCAGGTTTCAAGAAAGGAATACGAAAAACTCAAGCAGGAACTGGAAGCCCTCAAGGCCCAGATGCGGTTGCTTCTAGATAAAGAGGCACCACGCCGCCCTGAGCCAAAGCAAGCCGCAGGCGCAGCGCAAGTCGAGACAAAACCGGGCGCAGCAGCGCAGCCAGCCGAGTCAATCTCCCCCGGGGACCGTGAAAAAGAGGCCGAAGAGGCGAAAGCACAGTTGGATGAATTTTTGCGCCGGCAGAAGCTTTTGTTTAAGCCAGGCGAATTCCAGCTTGAAGTTAGTGCCTCCTATGCCCAGGATACTGCGGAAAATATCTTTAAATTCGAAACTCGTTCGGTGAATACCAGTCTCACCGCGCGCTACGGCCTTGCGGAGGACTTGGAATTCGTTTTGGGGGTCCCGTTCGCCTTTATCGAGCTAGAACAGGGCTCTTCACCTTTAGTAGCCGGATCCACCCGAACCCGAACGGACAATGTGGGGTTAGGGGACATCAGCGGGTCGCTGAGGTACGCGGCTTGGCGTGAAGAGGCAATCCGCCCGGATGTAGTTCTGTTTCTGCTTGGTGAGTCTCCGACCGGCGATGAGGATAGAGGACTAAGACTAAACACACTAACACTAAACGCCGGGCACTGGAATGTAGGGGCTGGGGTAACGCTGGTCAAGACAATTGACCCGGTGGTCTTCTTCGGTTCGTTAGGGTACACGGCGACGCTAGAGCAGCGAGGGATCGATCCCGGGGATCAAATCCCTTACTCCATCGGCATGGGGTTCTCACTGAATGACAAGGTAAGTATCTCTACGGTCTTAGCTGGCGCCGCCGTGAGGCGCACGGAAGTTAATGGGAAAGAGATCGTCGGCTCTGCCCGGGAGATCGCCAGCCTGCAGTTCATTACCACCGCACCACTGTGGAAGAATCTGTATTTGGAACCGTTTGTGGGCGTCGGGCTCACGGAAGAGGCGTCTGATTTCTTTGTAGGGATCAGTGTGCTGTATCGCCTTGAAGGGCGATTCCCCCTACCGTTTTTCCGTGACTAGCTGACGTAAGGGTAAGAGGATACGCCCCTAGGATAAGAGGATACGCCCCTTCCTCACACATCATAGGCAGGGATGCCTATACAGCCTTGCGCCTGCTGATTCCAAGCCACACACCAGGAGGCGGTGGAAGCCGCCGAGCGGTTCCGTCCCGACGTGGTGCTGCTCGATATCGGCTTGCCGCGGTTGAACGGCTACGACGCCTGCGACGCCTGCCGCCGCATCCGCGAGCAGCCGTGGGGCAAGACCATGGTGCTGATCGCCTTGACCGGATGGGGGCAGGAAGATGACCGCCGCCAGTCGAAGGATGCCGGGTTCGATGCCCACCTGGTTAAGCCGGTGGACTATGGCGCCCTGATGGAACTGCTTTCTCTACCCTCGGAGCAGGAAGGCTAGCTCACAAGGCCGGCTGGATTGTGGAACGAAACCCAGCCTGCGAGGCGGATTACGCCGGGATCCGCTCCACCCATCCCGGCCTTTCGGGCCGGCGTCATCCCACCGACGCGAACGACAGCGCGCTGTCCTTCTCCCGGCAGGCCACCGACGCGGGCGACGCGCACGGCAGAACTTGAACTCCGGGATCTTGCCGTAGGGGTCGAGGGCCTCGGTGGTCAGGAGGTTGGCGGCGGCCTCGTTGTATCAGAAGGCCATGAACGCCGAATTGCGCTGCATGCCGGTATCGGATCGAGCGCGTCCTTCGATGCTTCCGCGCCGGGAATCGATTCTGCTCATATCTCCGGGCAGGGCGCCGATCTGGTTCAAGTCCTCGGGGTGGATGCTGATGACGGGCTCGGGTTCCAGAGCGTCGAGCACGGTCGCGCGGCGCGTCATGCTCCCGGTGTGCCAGTGCTCGAGCTGGCGGCCGGTGATGACGACGAAGGCATAGTCCTCGGCCAATACCAGGAAATTCCCGCCGCCGATGGCATTCGCGACCCCGGTCTTCTCCTCGCATACGAACTCCCCGTGCATGACCGGGATGCGCCAGTAGCGCACGCCGTTCAGTTTCTTCGAGATCTGATAGCCGTCGCCGAAGAAACGCAGCGCCTTCCCGAGCTTGATGGAGGGCTCGCATCTCAACCCAGAGAAACACGCGCTGGTGGCCGTGGTCATGACCGACTGGCCGACGCGCCTCAACACCTGGTCGGCGAGCTGTTTGGTGGACATCGCGAAGACGATGACCGCGATCCCGGGTCGCCCATCGGGCGTCTCCTCGGGGTCCAGCTCGCACTCGATATCCGCCTCGCAGCCACAGGCGATCACCGAGGAGGCGAAGCCGATGAGGGAGTTGGCGGCGCGGTACGCCCACTTGAGCGTCATGCCGGTGATGACGATGCGCGTGGCCTTCATCGGGAAGGCCTCGGCGAAGGTGTCGTCGATGTGGACGCCGTTGATCT
>JACCXJ010000232.1 GCA_013697045.1 Gammaproteobacteria bacterium
AGGGATCGATCCGATCATCATCATTTCACCGTCCCTACAGCATCAATGACCGCCCGACCCACGATGGTCGCGCCCAGCACCTGCACTTCCGCTTTACCGTTCAACCTTAGTCCGACAGGCTGCTAGGTGGGCTCAGGTCTTCTTGGGTATGGGCGTGGAAGGACTTAAAATATCCTGGTCAATATGACGCCACTCGGACAAGGCGTCCGGCTGCCGCAGGGTGACCCGGAGTAGCACGGACGCGTCCACGTAGGCAATCACCTATGGCCCTGGCGTTTCTTCGAGAAGGGTACGCGCGGATCCTCGCCGCGCTTCAGGGGGACGGGTATCCAGGCCGAGGTCTGCGTCCACCTCGGGACCGCTTTTAGCGGCACATCCCCATCTGGCCCGTCCGACGAAGCATTCAAAGGTCGTGATAGTGCCAACAACGGGCAAAGAAACGGTAGCGGGGACGGCGAGCAGCCGGGCGCCATATCGCTCGCACAGGGCACGGGCCTATCGAACCGGTGGTGATGGAGGACGAGCTGGCCATTCGGCGGGCGATACCAGCACGGTGCGGACTTCGCCGATGCGTTACATCTCGCGACCGTCGGGGACACGCCTCTGTATACGCTCGACAAGGCATTTTGCAAGCCGGCCATCCGCAAAGGCCTCGCGCCAAAGGTCGTATAGCGGTGGCACGGAGGATTCGGGGAGGTCCGGATGTCTAGCAATCATTGCCCTAACCTCGGTAGCTTCTTTCTCCTGCTGTTCCTGACGGTGCCTGAGGCCTGGGCGGGACCGCTTGTGGGCAAGCCCGACGAACCTCAAGCACCACGGCCCGGTCTATCCAGCCTGCCGGCCGAGGCGAAGGCGTCGATCTCCGCGGCCCTCGGCCGCGACCAGCGGGCCTACCATGCCAAGGAACAGCTTCGGACGGGGCGGTGGCTGATTTCTTCGGCACATCCGTAGCCGTGAGCGGCGACACGGTGGTGGTGGGGGCGTTGCACGCCGAGATCGGCGGAAACGAAAGCCAAGGTTCTGCCTATGTGTTCGTGAAGCCCGCCGAGGGCTGGGTGGATACCACCGAGACCGCTAAGCTGACCGCCTCGGACGGGGCGGCGGAGGAGCGCTTCGGCGTATCCGTGGCCGTGAGCGGAGACACGATAGTCGCAGGCAAGTTCCTGGGTGGCAACAGCCGCCAAGGTCCGGCCTATGTGTTCGTGAAGCCGGCCGGGGGCCGGGTGAATATGATCGAGACCGCCCAGCTCACCGCTTCGGACGGCGAACCGAATAGCTCGTTAGGTGAATCCGTAGCCGTGAGCGGCGACACGGTGGTGGTGGGAGGGTTTCCGGCCTATGTGTTCGTTAAGCCGACCGACGGCTGGGCGGGGCTGCGTACCGAGTCGGCCAAGCTCAGAAGGGGGGGCTTACCTGTGGCCGTGAGCGGCGATTCGGTGGTGGCGGGAATTTTGAGGTTCACGAAGCCCGTCGGCGGCTGGGCGGGGGTGGTCCGTGAAACTGCTGTGCTTACTGCCTCGGACGGGTCGCCGGCTGACGCCTTCGGCTTCTCCGTGGGTGTGAGCGGCGACACAGTCGTGGTCGGGGCGCCATTCAAGGACAACGACCAAGGTTCGGCCTATGTGTTTGTCGAGTTCGAGGTCACGGTCCCTGCCACGCGGATCGACTGCAAGACGGGCGGGTGCAAGGTCCTCGTGACCTGCAACATCGCGCAGGACGTGGAAACTCGGTGTAGGAACCGGATCAACTTGTTCGTTCGTGCCAGCGCGGCCAGGCTTCGCGATGATCCCTCGGCGAAGCCGCGAAGGAGAATCAAGTTCGCGTTCGGCATCTCGAACATCCCGCCCGGCGAGACCAATGCGGCTCCGGCTCACGCCGAGGGGTAGGGAGATCGCGGAGTCGGGCAAGAGGAGGCTTAGGGGCGTGTTCGAGATCCGGAACACGCCCGGGGACCTCATCGATACGACACCGGTCACGATCCGGCTCAGGTGAGCACTCGATGTCGCGCGCATCGGCGCACGACGAAACGCCTTGGAATCGTTGGCATCACGGAGCGCAAGCGGGAGTGGAAGGGCACAACACGCGAAGGTTTAGCACCCGAGCGCTTCAAGTCGTCGCGCTACGGCCGTCGGCCGAATGCGCCCGACGCGATCGATGCAGGAGGAGGAAACATGTTATTCCAGAAAATATCTCGTTGGTTCTTATTTATCATTGCAGCGCTAGCCATTGCACCCTTTGAAGTCTCTCAGGCGCAAATTCCTGGCGGTCGGTACACGGGCCTATATTCGGAAGGAAGGGTGAGCACCTTCCGTTTCGAACTATCCTCGGACGGCTCCCAGGTGATCGAGATAGCTGCTATTGATCTTCCTTGTCCCTCTGAGCGCCATACGTTCATCCTAAACCCAGGCATCCCTGTCAGTGGCGGCCGTTTCTCGGTACGCGATGTTCCGGTGCCCATTGCTCCCGATCCCGGCCATACCCATACGCTGGACGTCGATGGCGTCTTCTTCGATGCGGATGGGAATGGCACCGCTGAGCAGGCCTTGGGGGGCATCGGCTTTTTCTCCGGTCTGAACCAATGCAATGTCCGTTGGGTGGCCACCCAAGCCGCGCCTGATACCGACGGTGACGGCTGGAGCAATGGAGGAGAGCAGCGGCTAGGCTCCGGACCTGGGACGAGTCCATTCGACGACGGCGCAAGCAGCACACCCGAACACAGTGTAGTGGTCACAACGTGCGTCTCTGGTCCTGTACCGTGCCGCGACGGAATCAATAATGACGGTGGCTTTTTTTACTGATGACGGGCTGTTTGATGAGAACGAGCCAGATGGGCCAGATGAGGGCCTCGAGCCGGATTGCGCTAACCCCATGCAGCCGCCAAATTGCGACATCCCGCAGGGGGGCATGCCGGTCGAGGCCGTGCTAGCCACGCCACAGACTCCCATACCCTGCAAAGCATCCGGCTGCCAGCCCCTCATCGCCTGCCAGCTCGCTCAGGAGCAGGGGGTACCGTGTACCAACCCCATCGACCTCTTCGCGTTCGTGCCGCGTCGTTCGGACACGTCGAGCGCTGATCCGGCGGCAAAGGCGCCGCGGAGGGTCCAGTTCGCCTTCGGCACCGCCAACGTCCCACCGGGCGGGACCGAGACCGTGAGGCTCAGACTCACGCGGGCGGGTAAGAAGATCCTACGGACGAGCAAGAAGCGTCGCCTCAACGGCGTCTTCGAGGTCCGGAACACGCCCGGGGATCTCATCGGCAGCACACGGGTCAAGATCAGGCTCAGGAAATGAGGCGATTTCCCCCTGCAACGACAAGTTCAACGCGGATCCGCAACACGTGACGGCCCGCCGTCGAAGGCCACGATCTCGTCCCAGAGACCCCGGATCGCCGCGATACCCTGGGCGCCGGCGTTCCAGGCGAGCGGGAGATGGGCCGGATTAAGCCCGCCCAGGGCATAGGTTGGCAGGGGGGCGCGGCGTACGAGGGCCGTGAAGCCCGCCCAGCCGAGGGTAGGGGCGTCGGGGTGGGTGGGGGTGGGCAGGACCGGGCCGAGGACGATGAAGTCGAGGGCGAGGCGCGCGGCCTGTTCGATCTCTCGGGCGTCGTGGCAAGAGGCGGCGATGAGCCAGTCGCGTCCCAGCGAGCGTCTCTTGAGCGTGAGGAGGTCCGTGCTCGTCAGGTGCAGCCCGTGCGCCTCAGCGGCGAGCGCCTGGCCGAGGGCGCTGTTCAAGAGCAGCCGGGCGCCATATCGCTCGCACAGGGCACGGGCCTCTCGAACCAAGACTCGGTAGCGCGGCAATGGGATCTCCCGGCAGCGCAGCTGGAAGAGGCGCAGGCCGGCCCCGAGGCGCGCATCGAGCGTCGCGAGAAAGGCGTCGAGGTCGGGGCCGGGATCGGGACTGATGAGGTACAGCGCCGGCAGGCGCGCGGCGGTGATGATGGCCTTGTCCGCCGGCAGGAAGCGGCGTTCGTCGAGCGCCTCCGGCCGCGCCCACGCGATCCGCTGGCCCTCCCGTCCGTGGACGGCGCCTTCCCAGTGGCTCACGCGCCAGCAATCGAGGAGCACGGCGCGGTCGGCGTAGCGGTATCGCACCCGGATGAGCGGTCGGGCGATGGTGATCTCGATGCCGAGCTCTTCGCGAAGCTCGCGTCGCAAGGCCGTACGCCCGTCTTCGCCCGGCTCGACCTTACCGCCCGGGAACTCCCACAGCCCCCCCTGGTGCCGCCCCTTCGGGCGCTGGGCGATCAGCACCTCGTCGCGGTCGTTGTAGAGGACGCCGACGGCGATAGCAACGGTGGGATCGGGGGCCGTACCCTCGGGGGGCTTGCGGTCTCCGCGCGCCGACTCGGGA
>JACCXJ010000239.1 GCA_013697045.1 Gammaproteobacteria bacterium
CATAACAATGAAACTCTTGATAGTGTTGATAACTACGGCGGCGGACAAGTGTCTGAGGGAACCCTTGCGGAAGCTCAAGTCGCTCAGGCGGCTCGATTGGTACTACCGGCTGGTGGGTCTGATCGAACAGAAGCTCGGTAGCGTGGAGGTCTTCAAAGGCCCGGTCGGGGTGGCGGCGATGCTGGCCTTGCCGCTCCTCGTGTTCTGGTTGCTCCTGTCCGTGATCGGCGGCTGGCACGGCATCCTGTGGTTTCTCCTCACCGTCGCGATCCTGTTCTATTGCCTCGGGCCCGACGACCTGGATGACCAGGTAGAGGCGCTCATCGCCGCGATCCGCGGGGGCAACGATGACGAGGCCAACCGCCTCGCGCAGGCCCTCGCGCGTTCGGCCCAGCCGGTCCCGACCGAGGCCCGCGGCCAGACGGTGGTCGAGTCGATCCTCACCGAATTCCAGGAGCGGGTCTTCGGCGTGTTGCTCTGGTTCCTGATCCTGGGGCCGATCGGGGCGGTGCTGTTCCGGTTCGCGGCAGAGTTGCGCCGCTACGCCATGCAGACCTCGTCGGGCCTGCGGGAGTGGGCCGGCCGCGTCTACTACGTGCTGGCCTGGCTCCCGTCCCGCATCGTCGCGTTGGGTTATGCGCTGTCCGGCAACTTCACCGGCGCCTTCGAGCGCTGGGGGGTGCTCGACACCCTGACCCTGGAGCAGAACGAGACTGCGCTCCGCCAGAGCGGTACCGGTGCCCTTGTCGGCTCCGATGCCGGCGAGGTGGAGCGCATCACGGCCGCGCAGGGGCTCGTGACGCGGACGCTCATCTTGTTGCTCGCGATCCTGACGGTCCTGTACGTGATCGCCTGAATCGAATAGCGCCTGCACCGTTCCCTTCACCCTGCACCGTTCCCTTCACCGTTCCGGTCCGCGGCGAGGGGTCTTGAAGGACCTCGCCGCGGCGGAACGGTAGCCCTCCGGTCAGAGTTTGTGAAGAAACCGTCGCGAGCGAAGGGAGGTCGCGTTCCGCCGGAGCGCAGGACCGTTTCGCTGGGAGCGAAACGGAGCGCAAGCCCCGCAGGGGCGAGTCCCAAGGACGGGACGAGCAACCGGAGTGTATGTTGAAATACATGAGGATTCCGAGCACCGCCGGAACGCGAGATCCCGAGCGCAGTAGGTTTTTTCACAAACTCTGAGATCGCCCTGTCGATGCTATGCTTACTTTGCCGGTCTACCGTGATGCAGGCATAGTGCGACCAGATCCGAGACATTCGCTTCGCCAACGCACATGACCGTGTCCGCGCCCCCCCAATAGATTTTCACGGTTCCATCGGACTCCGGAACGGCACCACAGGTGAAGACCACGTTGTGGACGTATCCGGTTATTTCCCACGGATCTTCCGGTTGCAAAATCCACGAGTCGCCCACACCGATGACCTTTGCCGGGTTCTCTAGGTCATGAAGAGCGGCCCCCAAACGATAGACGGCTCCATCCATGGTTCGGAAAACTCCGTGATAGATGGAAAGCCATCCCTGGTCCGTTTTGATCGGCGGTGCGCCGGGACCGATCTTCATTTCATCCCAGTGATATGGCTCAGGTTTCATGATGAGCTGAGATTGGCCCCAATAGCATAGATCCGGAGAATAGGAAATCCAGATCGACCAGGGGGCGATTTCCGAATGAGGACGGTCGAGCCGGGCATAGAGTCCATCGAACTTCTCGGGAAAGATCACCACGTTCCGATAATCCGCCTGCGTGATTAGGGAAACTCTTTCCACCTGACTGAAGTCCTTGGTCTTGGCCAGGGCGATCCGCACTCCATTTCGAGAGTAGGCGCTGTAGGTGATGATGTACTCCCGTTCCAGCCGGGTCACGCGTGGGTCCTCCACGCCGAACTCTTCGTAGGCGGCAAAGGGGCCGTCCCGGGCAGGGATCAGAAAGGGCTGCGGATCGGCGGTGAAGCGAAATCCGTCGGGACTGCGCGCCAGACCGATGATGGACCGTCCGGTGCGGAGATGGGAGCGGAAAAGCATGATGTATTCGTTCTCATGCTTCACCACCGCCGCGTTGTGAACGGTTTCCACCGGGTAGGGGATCTTGGCCTTGGTGAGGATGGGGTTGTGGCGGTATCGTCTGACAATGTCCGGCTTCATGGTCGTCTCTTCGCTTCCAGATCAAAAATCGTCGAATAAACCCGTTCGTATCCCTCCACCATGGTATCGATCGAAAAGTATTGCCGGACGCGGCTCCGGCAGGCACGACGATCGATTTCGGAAATTCGTCCAAGGGCCCGAACTGCTTCAGCGACGTTGTCAACCAGAAAACCGGTCTGCCCGTCCTTGATCACCTCACGGCAAGATCCGAGGTCCATCGCGATGGCGGGCACGCCGGCGGCATTTGCTTCGACCAGGACAAGGCCGAATCGCTCCGGGATGGTGTTCAGGTGCAGTAGGGCTCGGGCCCGGGCGAACAATTCGTTTTTGCCCGGCACGCCCACCGGTCCGATATAAAGGATGTTTTGATCATCGACGTGGGGTTTGATCTGCTCCCGGAAATAGGCCTCATCCTGGATAATACCGGCGATGATCAAACGCAACCCGCAGAGACGAGCGACCTCGACGGCCAGATGAACACCTTTGTCCGGGTGGATCCGACCGAGGAAAATCAGGTCATCACCGCGCTGTTCCTGAAGCGGGTACAACGAGAGGTCGATGCCGTTGTAGACGGTCGCAAGGTAATTCAGCCCTGCGGCTCGATCGGAGTCGCTGATGGAAACAAAGTATCCGTCACGATACTTCTGATAGACGGGCATGATTTTGGCTGACGAGAATCCGTGGATGGTGGTGAGGACCGGTGTCTTGACCAGCCGGGTGTAAGTCAAAGCCATGAAGTCGTAGTGGCTGTGGATGAGGTTAAACTCGGCAGCGCGCTCGAACGCTTGGGAGATGTGAAGGTATTCGGCTACTTTGGGATCGACGGCGGGATCCTCTTCATACCCCTGGTCCACCACGGCATAGAGATGAGCGCGGGTCACAGAATCCCCGCTGGCGAACAACGTTACATCCCAGCCACGGGCGACGAGCCCTTCGGTGATGTTGCTAGCCACCGTTTCCCAGGGGCCGTATTGCCGAGGAGGCGTTCGCCAGGCTACCGGGGACAGGAGAGCCACCCTTTTGTTGGGCTTTGTCATGCGGTTCGACGGTATTTCCGAGTATGAGTATAACCCATCGCTGGTGCTCACCCGAGCCAGGAATACCTCAAGAGCCGTTTCAAATCCTTGAGGACGCCGAAGGGATCGAACCCGGGCGCATAGCGCAATATCACCCGCACCTCGGGGTCGAGGACATACAGCCCCGGCCCGGCAGCGAAGGGGCCCTCCCGTTTCCCATCGGCGCCGAGGGCTCCGTGGGCGTGCAGGGCGAACGTGCCGGGAAAGTCTTCCATCACCCGCCGCAACGTGGGCGCGGTGCCCGTCGCGAAGAGCGCCACGGCGTCTTGCAGCCGCTCCTGGTCCGCGCCCAGCAGCAGATGGATACGGATCAGCGTTTCGATGTCGGTGCGGCATTCGGGACCGCAATCCCCGAGGACGCGGAGCAGGGTCCACCGGCCCTGCCATGCCCGTGTGGAGAACGGCTCACCCGTGAGCATCGTGAGCAGCAGATCGACGAGCGGCTGGGGCGGCTCGACCAACTCGCCGTGGTGCACGCGACCCTCGGGCGCCCACTCGGGGTGAAGGTAGAGCACGAATGCGCCGACGACCGGCAGGAGCGTGAGCGCGGCCATGCAGAGGAGCGGGCTCAGCCCGCGCGGGCGTGGTCTCGCTGGCGGCCCCATCCGCCTGTCAAGCGCTCGGGCGCCGGCGGGACCGCCACAGCGCGAGATAGGCGCATACGGTCACCCCGGCGAGCAGAAACCACTGGCCGGCATAGGACAGGTGCCGGTGGTGCCGGTCCTCCAATCGCGGCCACTCGCGCACGAACCCACCGGGCGCGCCCGGGTCCAGGAGCATGACATAGGGTTCCACGGAGAGCCCGGTGCTGCGCACGAAGTACCCGAGGTCGAGATACGGCCAGCGACGCCCCCATTCGGGCCCCGGCCGCGACAGGCGATCGATCGCGAAGCGCGGCGCGGGTGGGCGATCGAGGACGCCGCGGAGCTCGATCTCGCCCGCCGGCGACTCGATGGCGGGCAAGTGCTCGCGGTCCGGCCCCATCGGCACCCAGCCCCGATCGACGAGGATCCGACGTCCCGAATGGGCGAGCCGCAAAGGCGTGATGACGTGGTAGCCCGCGCGGCCGTGGTCGGTCTCGTTATCGATGAAGAGTTGCTGCAGGGGTTCGAAGCTGCCGCGCAAGATGGCCTTGCGAAACCGGAGCTCGTCCGCGGACCCGACGGGCGTCTCGAAGGTGATGGCCGGGAGCCGCGCGCGGGCGGAGGCAGCGGAGGCCAGGGCCTCCTTTTGCGCGGCCCGCCCGATCTGCCAGAAACCGAGCCGCGCGAACAGCACCGCGAGGCACACGGCAGCGATGCCGAGACCGATCTCGGCGCTCCACCCCGCTTTCCGACCCACTCGCCTCGAAGTCCGCACGCCACCTGGTGCTAGATTAGCATGAGGGCACATTTTTCTGCGCTTCGCGGAAGCGCTTTTCCGTGTTCACGTCGATGCGATGGGCATCCTCCCCCCCCTGACCATGCATTGAGGCCCCCGCTCATGAGACCCACACGCCTGTGGTTGCTGCTGTTCCTTTTCCATGCGGTCGCCGGGGCGGCGGAGCTCCCCGAGCCCGGCGTGTTGCGCGGCTGGATCGAGCAAATGAAATCGTCCGCGCGCGGCCCGTTCGTCGCCATCCGCTGGTTCTGCAAGGACGGTAACATCCTGGCGGCGCGCGCGCCGGGCGGCTGCGATGGGCACCGCGGTGGTTATCAGCACGGGGAATGGTCGGCCGAGGTGAAGCGCCTCCGGGCCGGTGGCTATTACATCGCCAACATCCTGGCGGATCTCGACCCGGCTGTGCTCGCGGCGCGCCCGCTGAACGCTGAGGCCTTGATGCAAGTGCTCATCGAACAGTTCCTCCTCACCGCCGACGACGGTTGGATCCTGCGCCGGGCGCGTTATTATCGCGGCGCCTTTCAGGCCGAGGACGATGCAGAGGGGACACGCACGCTGCTCGGCAGGCTGGCGGCGCAGACGGACTGGGCGACGCGCGGGTTCCTGCCCCTCCGGACCGCGGCGCGCCTGCTGCCGCACCGTGAAGACGCGCGCTCCTGGTCGGCGCTGCGCGACCAGGCCCTGGCGCTCGCCGAGAGCGACCCGGGATTCCAGGACATCCGCATCAAGATCCACAACCGGCCCGATCCAGGCGACGCGGCCCGCGTGCGGGACTACGCCGCCGGGGCCGCGGGCCCGGGGTTCAAAGCCCGCTACTTGAAGCTCGCGGCCGACATGGACCGCCTGTACGCACCCCCACCGCTGCTCCCGCCCACCGAGGCGTTCCTGAAACGGGCCGGTGGCGACCCGGAGCTGAACCGCACCGTGCGCGGCGCGGCCGACGGGCTCCGGGTGCGCGAGCCTCTGGCGCGTTTCCGCGCGACGGCGGCGCTCATGGCGGCCCTGCGCACGCACTTCGCGCGACTACCGGCGCGCGTGCGCGTCGAGGCGCTGGACTTGAGCCTCGCCGCCGAAGCCGAGCATTTCTCCCAGGCGAGCGTCTTACGCGGCCAGATCCCCGAGGCCAGTCGTCGCGACCGGCTTGATTGGCTGCGGACCAGCGCGCAGGCCGTCTACGGGGCGGGACTCATTTCTCAACGCGAGCTACGAGCCCTTGACGAGTCGTTCTCGGGGCTCGACGGGGAGCTCGTGGGTGTTGGGGAGTATCTCGCGCGGATGGACTATCTGGAGCGGCTGCCGGGCTGGTGCAGCGCCTGGATGCGGCTGCACTTCGGCGCCGCCACGGAGAGACTCGCCGTGCTCGCGCCGCTGGCGGGGCGATTCGATCAGGAGCAGCTACGCGCCAGCCCGGCGTTCTTTTACTCGCTGCTCATCGATGGCCTGTTGCGCGACGCGCAGCATGAGGCCGGTCTCAAACGCGAGCTGTTCGGCGAGAACGTGGCCGCGGGTCTGCGGGCCCTGAACCCCGGGCTGGCACGCGGGCGCTTGTACGCCGGGACCGCGCACGGCTCGGTGGCGGCCGATGGGATCTACCTCTTGCCCGAGACCACCGCCGATCTGCCGCCGGTGGCCGGGATCCTGACCGCCGGTCACGGCAATCCCCTCTCGCACGTGCAGCTCCTGGCGCGCAACCTCGGGATCCCGAACGTGGCCATCGCCGAGGACTTGATCCCGCGCCTGCGAGCCCATCAGAGGGAAACCGTGGTGCTCGCCGTGAGCCCGCGAGGGGCGGTGGAGTTGGTCTCGGATCGCGGTGAGCTCGCGGCGCATTTCGGGGGAGACGGGACGGCAGGGTCGCCGCTGGTGATCGAGCCGGACCTCGAAAAGCTCGACCTCGAAGCGCGAGAGCTGGTGCCGCTCGCCCGGCTCCGGGCCTCGGACTCGGGAAGGCGGGTCGGACCCAAGGCCGCCAAGCTCGGGGAGCTCTACTCTCACTACCCGGAGGCCGGGACGGTGGGGCTCGCCATCCCCTTCGGGGTGTTCCGCGAGCTCCTGGATCGGCCCATGGCCGGGACCGGACAGGGCGCCTATGAGTGGATGGTGAGCGAGTATCGGCGCATCGCGGGCCTCGACGGGGGGGCGCGTCGCGAGGCCACCGAGCGGCTGCGGGCGCGCATGGAGGACTGGGTGCGGAAGACCGATCCGGGCGCGGCGCTGCGCGCGCGCCTGCGGCCGGCGATGGACCAGGTATTCGGGCGCGAGGGCGGCTACGGGGTATTCGTGCGTAGCGACACCAACGTCGAGGACCTCCCCGGATTCACGGGCGCCGGACTCAATCTCACGCTGCCGAACGTGGTCGGCTCCGAGCGGGTGATGCGCGCGCTGTCCGATGTCTGGGCCTCGCCGTATTCGGCGCGTGCCTACGGCTGGCGCCAGACGCACATGGCCGAGCCCCAGCATGTCTACACCGCGGTGCTGTTGTTGAAGAGCGTACCGGCCGAGAAGTCCGGGGTCCTGGTGACGGCCGATGTCGATAGCGGCGATCCAAGCTGGTTGTCGGTCGCGGTCAACGAAGGCGTGGGCGGGGCGGTGGACGGACAGCTCGCCGAGTCCCTGCGGATCCAACGTGCCACCGGCGCGGTGCGGCTCCTGACGTCGGCCACCGCGCCAAAGAAACGCGTCTTGCTGCCCCAAGGGGGGGTGAGCCAGGTCCCGGCGATCGGGTCCGAGGCGGTGCTGAGCCCGAGCGAGATCCAGGCCCTACGCGACCTCGCCGCCGGTTTGGCGGAGCGCTTCCCACCCATCGTCGATGCCGAGGGACGACCCGCGCCCGCCGACATCGAGTTCGGTTTTCTCAAGGGCCGCCTGGTGCTCTTCCAGATCCGGCCGTTCCTGGAGAGCGCGCGGGCCCGCGGCCACACCTATCTACAGGCGCTCGATCAGGCCCTCGCGGGGGCCGCGGACAAGGGCGTCGCGATGGCGGACGTTCCGGGGGGAGGCGGACATTGAACGCATGCGGTCGGCAGGCGATCGGATCGGGTGCGACCCGAGCGCCGTAGGCCACTAAAGCGCTAGCCCGTGGCCGCGGCGCCGCGCAGCGCACGGTCTATCCGCCATGGTATCGGGGTGAAGAGCCGACCCTGTCCCGTTATGGGGAAGGCAGGATCCCAAGATGCGCTATAGGCGAGTATCGTGGGATGCCTCCGGGTTCGAACCCACGGCCCGCGGTCGACGGACTTCATGTGAACAAGGGAGATGCGTGCCCGATGAGCCCGGCGCGGGGCCATTGAACTTTGTAAGGCGTCCAAGGTAAGATAGGCGAATCCGAATTCGCCGTGACCACAGCTTCGAGGCTAAATCCACTACATTGCGCACGACTAGCATCCTGGCGGATCCGCCTTTGGCATTTATTCTAGTCCCTCTTGTCATGTGCTGAGGACCGTTGGCTGTAACCAATAATGGACCCACCGTGCTACGAAGTTAACGGCTACAAATCACCGGTGTTCATGGAGAACGCCGGGGGAGCGCAGTAGGATACTGCGCGTGAGTCGAACGACCCGCTATTGAGCAGGACGTCGATAGCTGGCCGATTTATCTATCCAAAATCAGGAGACAATAGATATGAATAATACCAAAGGTTTTTTCTTGGCCACCGCTGCTGCGGCATTATTCGTGAGCAGTCCCTTACTTGCGCAAGACGTCCACCCCGGCGCCGAAGGAAAGGTTAAATGCAGCGGCGTTAACGCATGCAAAGGCAAAGCGGAGTGTAATACCGCAGCCGATGCGAACGCCTGCAAGGGCAAGAACGCGTGCAAAGGGAAAGGTTGGATATCGCTGACCGAGAAGGAGTGTACGGCCAAGAGCGGTACGGTGGTCGAATAAGGGACGGAAAAACCACGAACCAGGCGGGGTGCTTCCACCCCGCCTTTTTTTACCCATAGGCACGTCGAATAAATTACGGAAGTATGTACTTGTTGAACATCGCTGAACAGCCCGGAGACGGAAGATCCCTTGCGACTGGTGGCCGGTTTGGGCGCGAGCGCTTGGGGAGGAAACTGGGCTAATGTTTAATTTTCTAGAAGAGCGCGGGTGATTTCTGCGTGCATAGCCTCCACCATTGCGACTGGATCGGGGGCATTACGGATCGGGCGGCCGACCACGACATGGTCGGCGCCATTGCGGATGGCTTCATAAGCCGAAGCGATCCGCTTTTGATCGTCGTCGTTGGTCTCGGTGTTGGCGCCTGGGCGGATGCCGGGGGTGACGATCAGGAACTGGTCACCCAGCTCGCGGCGCAGCGCCGCCGCCTCCATCCCAGAGGAGATCACCCCATCACACCCAAGGCGAAGTGCCTTTTGCGCTCGGTACAGTACAAAGGTCTGAATATCACAGGTCAGGCCCATGTCGCGCAGATCGGCCTCGTCGAACGAGGTTAGCAATGTCACAGCGAGGATCTTAGAGCCGTTCTTAGTTCGATTGGCGGCTTTAAGGATTTCCTCGTTACCGTGAACAGTGATGAACTCGACGCCACGGTCCTTTAGCTGCCGCACTGCGAGCTCAACTGTTTCCGGGATATCGAAAAATTTCAGGTCAACCATAACCTTGTGTCCCTGGTTACGAATCAAATCAATAACCGGAAACCAACCGCCGAGAAAGAGCTGCAGGCCCACTTTGTAGAAATGCACCCGCTCTCCGAGCCGGGCCAGCCATTCGGCGGCTTGGTCTTTGGTATCCACATCAAGCGCAAAGATGAGCCGCTCTGCTATCGGTATGTTCTTGGTCATGCCGTTGTCACCGCGCCACGGCGGCCCCTCCTATTCAGACAAGTATAACGGAGGTTGCCCGGATCTACCGCCCTGGCCTTCTTGGTAGAGCTTCACGATGGCGGTAAATACGCCGGTAGTGTCCTTAGGACACTCCTCCAGCCCCGGGGGCCGCCTCGCTACCGCCGCTTCGCTTGACAAAGGCTACATGAACAAGAAACCCAAGGTCCAGAACCGCTCGACAAAGGACGACATCACGGTGACCGAAGTGCCAGCGGCATGCTGCGACGATCTAGCCGCTGTGTAGTTCCTAGAGCGGCATCGCTGGGACGGACACCCCGGATGCCCGCATTGTGGCGATACCAACGTCTACCAAATGCAGGCTGCTGGGGGCGGGCGCGAGAACTACTACCGCGGCGCTGTCGTGGATGCAGTCAGCAGTTCAGCGTGCGGACTGGGACCGTGTTCGAGGATAGCCGCGTCCCGCTCCGTCATTGGTGCTATGCCTTCTGGCGCGCATCTACGTCCAAGAAGGCCGTAAGTGCCTTGAGGATCAAGCGTCAGACTGGGCTGTCCTACAAGTCAGCGCTGTTCCTGCTGCACCGCATCAGGTACGCCATGGAGGTTCGGACCCGTCCGATCGCAGATGTGTCCGCCAGGACCTTGAAGGCTGCCATTCGTGAGGACGTGGTGGCGAGTGCACGCATCCTAACGGACGAGTTTACCTCCTACCAAGGGATAGGATCGGAGTTTGCCAGTGGCCATCAAACCGTGAACCGTAGTGACAGCGAGTTTGCAAGGCCTTCTGGGTGGACAGGTAGTCCGTTACGATCCCATCTGCTGGGACTTCCTTGAATAACAGATAGCCACGAACGGGCAGATTCGCCGACATGCCCTCCGAGCTCACCGCATTTAGTGGGATTGCCTCTCACCTCGCCAATCCATTGGTCCTCATCGGATTGGCACTCCTGCTCCTCGTTGGTGCTCACCGGGCACTCATAGGCTCAGGGAACCTGCCGCCCGTCGATCGAAGGACGAGCGGCGTGATCGTTCAATCCCTGCTTCGCTACGGCTTTTGGATTGCGGCGCTGCTCATCGTGCTCGGGATTGCTTATGCCGGGTGTGAGACGCAACCGGCGATCAGCAATGCCGAAAGCGTAGGCATCGCCGTTACCTCGCAGGCCGCCATCCTAGAGGTACTGAGTAAGCAACTAGAGAGCAAGGGGCTCCGGGAGCAGGAATACCAAGACCAGATCAAGGCGCTTACCGAAACGGTCCAGGCCCTGGCAATGGACCAGGATGCCCCCGGCGTCAAGGAGGCCCTCGCGGCGTTGGCGCAGGGACAGACCGAGGAGGCCAAGGCCATTTTCGTGAAGACCGTCGAGGCGAAGGCCGCCGAAGGAGCGGCCGCGAAACGCGAGGCCGCCGAGGCGGCGCGGCACCTCGGGGCCTTGGCCTTTCTGGATAACACCGAGGAGGCGCTACGCTGGTATCGACGGGCCGTCGAGCTCGATCCGGGGAACGCTGACGGGTGGAATCGGCTGGGTCATCTCTATCACCGGACAGGGCAACTCGACCAGGCGGAGGCCGCTTTGCGGAAGGTCGTCACCCTTGGTAAGGCGAATGGCGGCATAGAGGCCATTGCCGCGGGCACCGGCAACCCCGGGCTCATCTACCGGACGCGCGAGCTCGACCGGGCCGAGGAGATGCTCAAGAAGTCGCTGGCGATCGAGGAGAAGCTCGGCCACCAGGAGGGCATGGCCACCGCCTACGGCAACCGCGGGATCATCTACCGGACGCGCGGCGAGCTCGACCGGGCCGAGGAGATGCTCAAGAAGTCACTGGCGATCGAGGAGAAGCTCGGCCACCAGGAGGGCATGGCCATCGCTTACGGCAACCTCGGGCTCCTCTGCCAGACGCGCGGCGAGCTCGACCGGGCCGAGGAGATGCACAAGAAGTCGCTGGCGCTCGTCAAGGCGATCGGTGCAGCGCCCAGCGTGAAGCAACTCCAGACGTGGCTGGACACCTTGAACAAGTTAAGGACGGAGACATGAGACGCTCCTCCCTGGAGAAGCGGCTGGAAGGCCCGAGCGGCAAGCGCGCGTGATGGCCACCTTCGATGCACCGCCCATGCGCTGCCTCCGCGCGTAACGGAGACTATTCGGGCGGCAAGGGAGGGCGCTGCTGGCTGATTGCCCGAGTGAGGACATTAAGTACTTCGGTGGCGCCTCCGGTCGACGGCAGCACAACCTCCGTTCGCGTCTTGTCGCGCGCGGAGACGACGACGACGAGTCCCCTCGGCATGTCTGGCGGCGCGGTGACAGTGGTACCGCCTTCCGACACCTCGATCAAAGCGCCTCGCGATAGGGCCCGAACCAGGCGGACGATGACGGAACCGAACACATGGGCCGCTGCGGCGCCGACGAGGACATACTGGGCGAGCGCTTCGCTGCCGACTAAGGAGGCGACACGTTCTGAGGGAGACGCGTCGCCGAGCTCCGCGAGGATCTGCGTGACACTGACCTGTGCGCCTTCGGACTCGGCGATCTCCTGCAACCACGTAGCCTCAGAGTGGGTCGAGGTGAACCGAAACTTGACCGAACGATCCCTGTCGGTCTGTCCGACCCGCTTCACTCGGCGGAGATCGGTCCGCGCATCTCTCGCAATGATCGCAAGGGCCTCTCTGTCCGTGTCCATCTGGACTTTGGAGAACTCGGGCCCAACAGGGAAACGATACTTGCCCGGTTCGATTTCTCTCGAGCCCGCTACGTTGAAGAACACGAGCCCGGCGACGCGCGCGCCAGGTGTCAATGCGATCGGAGTCTCGCCGTGGTTCACGAGCTCGAGGGTGATGCATCCGTATGATCCGGGCTGAACCTGGACTGCAGTCGCGGTGATGAGGCCAAGCCGACCGTAGGAAGACCTGGTAACCACATGGGCGGCAACGTCCTCGGGGACCACTATGTACTCGAGGGTAGATGCGAGGACGAGCTCGCCGGGATGAAGGATGAACGGGACACCCCACGCCTTCTCGACCGCCTCTTGGAGCATGCGCGGGTCTTGGCCCATGTTAAGCGCGTCGAAGGCTGCTGTCGCCGAGTGGCGAAACACGATGAAGTCGGGGCCAAGCCGTAGGTCGATCCCGGCGTCTTGGACGGAGTCGGCGAGCAGGGGGGTGACGACGAGCCGCGTGGGGCCAGCTGCCTTCAGGCGGTCGATTATCAAGGCGCGCGACAGAATGCCGCCGCCCCTTTCGTCGGTCACGCGGGGCGCTTTCATCGCGCCGAGGTTGGTGACGCTGCCCCCTGTCGACGACCAACGCAGTGCGAACTCGATCGAGTCGATGGCTTTGCTGGCGAGACTGTCGACCCGGAGTCGCTTCTCGTGGCTGGTGAGCTTGCTGCGAAAAAGAGCGGGCGCTCGCTGTGAGTCGATCGGCGGGGGTGGTGGCTCCGGCGGCGGTGGCGGTGCGGCGGCGTCATCGAACGCGCTCCGGGCCATCCACGCGGCGTTGACCACGTCGCCGATGGTGATCTCGCTGCCGGCACGGTCGGCGTGAAGGCAGTGCGTCCCGCCTGGGATGCCGTCCAGCAGCTCACCTTCAAGCCAATCGATCTCGGTCGCGCGCTTCTTACCGGAGTAGGTCTCACCCCAGCCGAGCACATGCTCGATGAGCCGGGCCACATTCGCCTCGGGCAAAAGCGTGACCTTGTTAATTTGAAGGTAATCTCGCCACGGCTCGACGTGGGCAGGGAGCTTCTTCTCCCCCACGGTTTCGAGGAACCGGAACATCACATCGAGGCGGACACTTAGCGGAGGATGGGTCCGCGACGGCGATTCGGGCCCAGGACCGTCAGGTCGGCTCATGACGATGGAGAGGAACTCGGCGATGGCGCTAAGCCCTGCGGGCCCGAACAGGCGGACCGCGTTAAGGTCACACAGGATCTCGTCGACCCAGTTCTGCAGGGTTCTGAGGGGCACTTGGACGACGGCGCTGCCGCTGGACGTGGGACGGCTGCTGTCGTCGCCGCCGTAGGCTTCCATGCCTGGGTCCAGATCAATCTCAACCTTCAAGTGCTTATGCGACGCCCGCTCCTCCTCAATGCGAATGTGGGCGATCTCGTGGCCGATGGTGATCGGGTGCCAAAGGGCTCTCGTGCCCGCGATGTAGGGGACCGAGATGATCGATAGCCTGCGGCCGACCGGGAGGTCGGCTAGGTCCTGTTGGGCGCGAACCGTGTACAGGTTTCCGAACAGGTAGTCAGAGAGGTTGGACTTGTGAGTCTCGAAGTTGTCGGGTGGGCCCACCGTGAGGACCGGCTCGTAATCGTTCAGTCCGTGGCTCCGGAACTCTCTGCGGGCGATGGTCTTGAGGGCCCTCGGCACGCCACCATGGGCGCCGCGAGCGAACTGCCGGTCAATCCATTGCTCCTTTTCAACGAACTCTCTGACCAACCCGAGGAGGATTTTGTGGCGGTCGTGCGCGTTCGATGTCCGCTCCCAGTCCTCGTTCACCTGGCGCTCTATCAGATTGGTGTAGCGGTGGCACATATCAAGGGCGATGGAAAATCCCTCGTCGGTTCGAGCGCTGCGGGCCTGCAATGACCCGATGTAGGAACCGAGAGCCTGGGCACGATCGATGAGCGATCGCCTCAGAGTCGCCGAATAGCCGACCTTCAGAGCCGTCGAAGAGTCAACCACGAGTCGCCTGCGACGCTGTTGAGCCGGCCTAGAAGCACCGGTCGGTGTGTGGCGTCACGAGGAGATATCGACCTGACCGGCGCCGGCGAACAGCCGGTTGACGATCGCGCCGAATGACCTGGTGACACTCCCGGCCGCTTCCGGGTCCTCTTGGGCGAGGCCCTCCAAGTCGCGGATCAACTCGTCAAGACGGGCGGGAGAGCGTTCCAATTGCTTCTGCGGCGACGCCGGAGGACCAACGCCTGAAGCGGACTCAGCTTCGAGTGCGAGGACTGCGAGCTGAAGGCTGTTGTTGCTCGCGGTCGCGAGAGCCGCCACCCTTTCCACGTTGGCAGCAGACCCGCTGCGCTCTATCACGGCGCGTTCGACCCGGAGTTGTAACACGGCCTCCTCGACGGCCCTCTTAGACCGATCGCTCAGCGGGTGGCCGTCCAGGACCTCCCGTGCGCCGGCGGCGACGTAAGGCGCGAGCAGGTGGGGTGGAAGCTGGTGAGTGGCATTAGTGACGGACATTCTCTGACCTCCCTCGGCTTAAAACCAAGGATATCCGAAAGGATAGGACATTCAATGCCCTTTGGCAAACGATGATGCTTCACTGGAGGGGCCGGGCGGTGATGGGGCGGTCCACGCGGGGGCGGGAAGAGGTGGTTTGGGCTGGGTCCCGGCCGGGTTCCGGCGGTGGGGGACGCAGAGGCGGTAGTCCTTTGCCCGGTCGGCCAAGGTTCTTGATCGGCAGGACATTGCGGACTGGGAAGGCGCCTACCGGCGCACTCGCTGGTCGAACTCATACTCGGGCGGAACTTCAGTGGGGGCGAACGTATCGCCTTCGTGCATACGGAAGTCCTCCTCGAAGGGAGGAATCCGGGCGGCGGGGGCGATACACGGTGCCTTTGTGGGCTCGCCGAGGTAGGCGAGGATACGTTGAATGGAACCGACGTCCGTCACGAAGGCGATGATCCGCCTGGGCTCGACACAGCGGGAGCAGACGAGCGGGAAGACCTCGTAAAGACGGGCGAGCAACATCGCCCACAGATAGGCTGAAGGCGAGCGGGATTTTTCTGTCACCTCGGCATCGCCATCAGTATCACGGCGTGCCCCTAATGCCCCCTCCGTGCCGCCATGACCGCCCGCGCCGGGCTCCCGATGGCGGCCGCCCGCTCCCGATGGCGGGGCCCGCTCCTAGGTCGAGCCCGAACGCGCCTGCCCAAACCCCCACCCCGGAGGGCGCGGGGGCGGGACCAAGGCCGCGAGCCGGTCCAGGAACTCCAGGGGCGTGAGGGCGAGTACCGTTTGCCCCGAGGAGGGCCCGGGTTTGGGGAGTGAGTACACCACCCGCTCACCTTTCGGTGCCCACGCCAAGCGCTCGCTGGCGAAGATCGGGCGGGCACTGAGAGCCGCCGAGCCTCATGAAATTGCACATCTTCGTCGTGGGCACTGAACACGCCATCAAGGTCGCACAGTGTAAATGCAGGTTGGCATTGAGCCCGGAGCCGAAGCGGTGGACGAAGCCTCCTCGGCTGTCTCGACCTCCTCGAATCCCTCGCGGGGCCTTGTTGATGGCGTCGAGAGGCAGAGCGACTTCGATAAGTTTCTTTCGATGGGTTCTGCTCATGGAAAGAACAGATCTTTGAGCCAAGCTACTAGAACATCAACCTGTGCCACGTGCGGATCTAGAAACTTTGCGGTGATTGCCGTTCCAAGCGGTTTACCCGGCTCGGCCTGCCAGGCTAACCATGTGTGAATCATGGCCTTGGGCTGGGCGAGTTGATTAAAGCGCAGTTCCTCTTCCGGGATACTGGTGACACTGTATTCAACGTGGGTAAACAGTCGACTGCCGGAAGGCACGAGAAAACGCAGAAAATCCTCAAGCATTCCCTTGGTTTGGTTGTCGGGCATGATCCACACGCCCACTCGTGGCAGGAGGGTCTTGGGTGGGGGATGGAGGATAGTGCCAGCGCAAACGGGATTGTCGGGAACATTCCGATATCCTGCCATTCTCAAGCGATCCCTGAGGGATTGCCAACGGGCCGCAATATCAGTGTCAGCGTCGATGACAACTCCCGGTGCTTCGACGTCGCTCTCTTTCAGGCGGACAGGGAAGTTCTCCAACAACCGCTCGACACTTCCGAGTGGTGTGATCTCATCCAGGCTCGGCACCCCGCGCTGGCGGCACAGGTGTTTGAGAACGTGCTCATCGTCGCGACCTTCTACCAACAAGATCTTCCTGGCGGGCACGTTATCGTACCTCGATCCGGTCGCGGGTTACGACTGCCAACTCAGCCTCGCGGAATAGCGTCGGTATGATGTCCTCGCCGCTACGAGACAGTCGAATAAGAACCCCCTCTTCAGGATCCTCGTGGGCGGCCTTCTGGAACGCCTCAATCGAGTCCCAACTGTGGGAGGTGGCGAAAACTTGGATGTCTAGGCGCCGGGCTAGACTGAAGATGGCTCGCCAGGCATCGGCTTGAATGGTGTAATGCATGCCGTTCTCGAACTCGTCGATCAGCAGCAAGCCATCTTTCGCATTGACGAGCGACAAGACGATACCGAAGAGACGATTCAACCCGTCTCCGAAGGACCGCAGCGGAATCGGTCGAGGGATACCCTGTGCGCGGACTATGGCAGTGCGTGCCTGCCTTGGTCCCTCGCCACCGATCATCGAGACAGCCGAGATTTCGGGATCGATGATTCGTAGAGCCTCCACGACATCCTTTTCCCGATCCGAAAGTGCGATCTTGTCCCACAGAGGACCGAGCGTAACCGTTCGTTCGCCACCGTAAGGACTCACGAAGATACAGATCAGCCGAGGCTCGTCAGCGAGATCAGGACGCACAGTTCGCGTCCTATACGAGAAACGCCGCAAAAAGTCTAATGGCAAAATGCGCCGCGCACCTCCAGCTTCGATGACCAATGAAGCCAGGGATTCAACCTCGCTGAAGAGCTCATTTTGCCGGGGGACAAATCTCCTGGATCCGTCTTGATCACGTTCCTCCGAGAACCAACCAATATCCATGGTCAGCCGCATAGGACGTACGCCGTCAATCGACACGATGACTATAGGCTTAAGCGGTTCAGAGAGTTGAGGAAATCCATGGAAGAGGCTCGACATCTGGAAGAAGCCCTCAGCGTCGATCGGCCTGCCTGGCTCTTCTGCTTCCCCGAGGTCTTCTTCCCTGTCGCGGAGGATGCTATAGATCACCGATGGCGAGGCATTGGCTGCTAGAATGCGCAGTGCCTCAAGCACCGAGGATTTGCCGGTGTTGTTTCGCCCTGTAATTAAATTCACCCTTCCCAAACCTTCGATCTTGAGTTGCCGGAGTGCCCGAAAGCGCTCAATAGCCAAGGTGGCAATTTTCTGTTTCATAGTTCTACTCCTTCGGATGTGTCCCGAAAACTCGTAACAACTGAAAAATAGCAGATTTCTGGAGAGTCCGCTCATACTGCTCGCCGTTCGTAATGGTGATGCAAGCCCCCTTCCGACACTTCCCGTATAGGGCCCGCTTGCGGCGAGCGTTCGCGCGGGGGTGAACGGCTCCGATGTGGCCTAAGGCCATGCCTGTGTTGCCCTTCCTGCTCATCCATAGAGAGCGGGTGATCTCCCGCGATGGACTGCGCCGAGTGGTGTGGCCGAGGAGCACGGCGCGGAGCCCGCGACGATCCCGGTAGGGGCGCACGGCCGTGCGCCCGTAAGGCCGTAGCCGAGAACGCATGGCGCCGAGCCCGCGAGGACGGCGATGGGGCGCGCTCACACCTTGTCACTGTTGGGGAGCGCGAGCCCGTGCGCGATCCCGACGCGCTGGAGCACGGGGCAGGTGATGACCGTGCTCACAACGGCCATGAGGACCAGCATGGTAAAGACGGACCTCGGGATCACGCCGAGGTCCAGCCCGACGTTGAGCACCACGAGCTCCATGAGCCCGCGGGTGTTCATGAGGAAGCCCATGGCCAGGGCTTCGGGCTCGGCGAGACCCGTATGCCGTGCCGCCCACCAGCAGCCTGCGAGCTTGCTGGCCATGGCGGCCAGGACGAAGACGGCGCACCAGGACCAGAGCCCGCCCGTGTTGAGGTCGGTGACGCTCAGACGCATTCCGGTATAGGTGAAGAAGAGCGGCAGGAAGAACACCTCGACGAAACCGCCGACCTGCCGCCGCCAGGCGGCCACGAAGCGCCCGTGATCGTGGAGCAAGACACCGGCGATGAAGCCCCCGAAGACCGCGTAGATCCCGAGCGCATCGGTCAGGGCCCCGGCAGAGAGCGCCGCGAGCAGGACGACGGCCATGAGGTCGCCCGGGAGGCCGCGTTCATCGAGGCGCGCCCGCCCGAGGATCCGGTACAGGGCCGGGCGCAGGAGCCACCAGGCCATTGCGCCGAACGCGCCGACCAGGGCGATACGCAGGCCGAGCTCCGGACCGGAGAAACGCGCAAGGGTGAGGGCCGTGACCGTGCCGAGCAGGAGCCAACCGATCAGGTCGGTGACCGCGGCCGCCGCGATGGCGATGGTCCCGATGCGGGTGCGGTGGAGATCGAGCTCGATCAGGATCCGACCGAGCACGGGGAGCGCGGTGATGGCGAAGGCCGTGGCCACGAACAGTGCATAGGCCAGGCGATCGGCCTCCCTGGCCAACGGCTCCCAGGACCATAGCCCGAGGCCCAGCCCGGACGCGAAGGGCACGATGATGCCCATCGTCGCGATGAGGAAGGTCGCGCGGCGGTTGTGCCTATCCCGGAGATGGGAGAAGTCGAACTCGATACCGATCTGGAAGACCACCAGCACCAGCCCGAGCCCCGCAAGCAGCCCGAGCGTCGGCGACGAAGCCATGCCCACGAGCGGTCCCGGCAGCGGGATGAGGCCACTCATGAGGATGGCGCCGATCCCAATGCCGGAGACGATCTCCCCCACGGCGCGCGGCTGCCCGAAATGCCGCGCCGCGCGACCGCCGAGCCGCGCCGAGGCGATGATCACGATGAGCTGTACCAAGAGATCCAGCAGGGGACGATGCGTGAGCCCGGGGTCCACCGGAGCCTCCGTCGCTTCAGGGTCTGGCAGGAGGGTATCACCAAGCGGGCCGTGACGCAGGTGCCGGCCACTGCGCGCGGAGGCCGATCGCCGGCGCTAGCGGCCCCCGGCCCATTTCCACGCACCCAGCACACATGCCTGACGATCAAGCGACGGTTGAATGGTGCGCGGTGCGCCCTACCGACTCATGAACGGTACGGTGTCGTCCCGTTCCGCCGGGGCCGAACGGGTTATCCTGTGGCGCCGCTAGCTAGCGCCGTAAGGCGTTCGCCACCATCAGTAGCCCGAAGCCGCCCAGCACCCATACGCCGAACGGGGCCTCGGCGAGCATGGTCTGATCCGGCACGCCGAGACCGAAGAGCAGCGCGGCGCCGACGATGAAGGCCGCGCCCAGGATGGCGTAAACGCCGCGCTCGCCGGCCGCGCGAACCTCGCGGCGGATATCATGGAACGCCTGCGCCTCGACATGAAACCTGAGATCGCCGTGTTTGGCCTGGTCGAGCAGATCGATCACGATCCCGGGTATTCCGGGAAGGCGCTCGGCCCACATCGGCACGCCGTCCCGACCGGCGCGTACCAACCTCCGGAGCCCCACGCGCTCGCCCATCCAACGTTCCAGCGCCGGCCGCGCGATCTGCCACAGGTCGATCTCCGGGTACAACTGGCGGGCCACGCCCTCGACGTTGACGAGCGTCTTCTGCAGGAGCAGCAACTGAGGGAGGATGACCATGTGAAAACGCTGCGCGGTCTGGAACAGGCGCAACAACAAATGCCCGAAGGACACGTCGGCGATGGGGCGCTCGAACATCGGCTCGCACACGCTGCGGATGGCGAACTCGAAGTCGTCGACGCGGGTGCCGGCCGGCACCCAACCGGATTCCACGTGCAGCTCCGCCACGCGCCGGTAATCGCGGTTCAGGAACGCTAGGAAGTTGTTGGCGAGATAACGCTGATCGAACTCGGACAGAGAGCCCATGATCCCGAAATCGACCGGCACGATCTTAGGCGGGCCGGCCCCCTGCGACGGGATCACGAAGAGATTGCCGGGGTGCATGTCGGCGTGGAAATAGCGGTCGCGGAACACCGCCGCGAAGAACACCTGCACGGCCGCCTCGGCCAGGCGTTTCAGGTCTACCCCGGCCTGGCGCAGCGCCTCGACGTTGTCGATGGGGATCCCGGTGACCCGCTCCATGACGAGCACGGTGTTCTTGGTCAGATCCCATTCGATGCGCGGCACGTAGACCTCTTCGGCGCCCTCGAAATTGCGACGGAGCTGCGAGCAATTGGCGGCCTCGCGGACCAGATCCAGCTCGTCGAAGATGATCTTCTCGTATTCCGCGACGATGCGGGTCGGTTTGAGCCGGCGTCCCTCCGCCCAATAACGCTCGGCGAGCGAGGCGAGGATGTACAAGAGGCCGAGGTCGCGCCCGATGACCTTCTTGATGCCGGGCCGCACCACCTTGACCACGACGTCGCGCCCGTCTCGGAGCCGCGCGGCGTGGACCTGGGCGATGGATGCCGAGGCCAGCGGGGTCTCGTCGAATTCCGCGAATACCTCCGCGGGCGGCCGCCCGTAGGCGCGCTCGACGATGGCGTGCGCCTCCGCGCCTGGAAAGGGCGCGACATGGTCCCGGAGCTTGGCGAGCTCGAGCGCGAGGTCGTCGTCGGCGAATAGGTCCTGGCGGGTCGAGAGCAGTTGGCCGAACTTGACGAAGATCGGGCCCAAGTCCTCCAGGGCATGGCGGATGCGCTCGGCACGCGGCGCGTTCGGGGCCCGCACCCAGTTCCACGGGAGCAGATAGAGCACGAAGCGCATGGGCCTCAAGAGGTGGGTCTCGAGGATGATCTCGTCCAGCCGGTGGCGGATGAGCACCCGCTGTATCCCGAGGACGCGCAGCGCCTGACCGACGGTAATCATGAGGGGAGGGCGGGGCTCAGAGTTTGTGAAAAAACCTACTGCGCTCGGGATCTCGCGTTCCGGCGGTGCTCGGAATCCTCATGTATTTCAACATACACTCCGGTTCCTGCGCTCCGGCGGAACGCGACCTCCCTTCGCTCGCGACGGTTCTTTCACAAACTCT
>JACCXJ010000244.1 GCA_013697045.1 Gammaproteobacteria bacterium
TGATGTACAAGAAGCCGTCTTTGCCGAAATGCAGGTCTCCGGCGTTGTGATTGCCATTCGGTGAAGGCATGTTGTCGACCAGGACGAATTCGTCGCTAAGGACGTTGCCTTCGGACCAGACGAAGCGTGACACGCGATTGACGCACGAGCCTGCGTTCCTAGCGGTATAGTAGAGATATACGTAAGGCGTGGCTGCAAACCCCGGATGGACCGCGACGCCCAGGAGCCCGCGCTCACTGTTGGTGCAGATCCCCGTCAGCTCCAGCGCCGGGGTTGGCGACAGCACGCCATTCTGATAGACCCACAATCGACCGGGCTGCGCCGCGATCAACAAACGACCATCCGGTGCAAAGGCCAAGGCGGTGGGAGACGCGACGTCCGCGACAGCGGTGTCGCTGAAACCCGGTGGCAAGGTGATCCCTCCGACCTTCGGTGCGGCTCCGAGGAGGAGCACACAGATCAGCAAAACCCCCGATACGTCTGTCCCCGATAGGTCTTTCCATTTACTCATCGCATCCTCACGATAACCCGACCTCCCGTCGCTCGCAATGTTTTTTTTTCTCAAGCCCTCGCTGCCGGCGATCAGCGCTGCGTCGCGGTCAGGCGATAGACGTTCCCATCGAGCGCCGTCACGAACAAGACACCGGTCTCGCTCTCGCCGAAGGAGGTGATATGGAGGTCCGTGTCGGCCATCAAGACCTTGCGCTGCCGCGCCGCGCCCTCCGCGACCACGGACCAGATCTTCCCGGAGCAGACATCGGAGAAGAGATAGGCCCCGCGCAGCATCTCGATCGGCCCGCGGTACACATAACCGCCGATGACGGCGCAGCCCTCCGAGTGGTCGTAGACCGTGAGCGGGGCTTGTTTGCCGGCCCGGTTGCAACCGCTCCGGGGTTTGAAACACGCGCGGCCCTCCAGGAGCCGCCAGCCGAAGTTGACGTCGCGCCCGCCGCCGCTCGCCTTCGTCGCCCGGTCCACCTCCTCGAAGCGGTCCTGGCCGACGTCCCCGATCCAGAGATCACCGGTCCGGCGGTCGAACGAAAACCGAAACGGGTTGCGCAACCCGAGTGACCAGATCTCGCGTTGGAAGGTCGTGCTCGTCGCATGCGGGTTGGTCGGGGGAATGCCGTAGGCGAGCCCGCCCGAGCGGCCATCCACGTCGATCCGGAGGAGCTTCCCGAGCCGACTGGTCGGCGACTGGGCGTTGTTTTTCGCATCGCCCCCCCCTCCCCCATCGCCGGTGGCGATGTAGAGCAGGCCGTCTCCCCCGAACGCCAGCATCCCGCCATTATGGTTCGCATTCCTCCGGTGGGAGATCCGCAAGAGGCGGCGGAACGAGCCCGGGAGCGCCCGGTCGCGGTTCCTCGCGCTCGCGCGCATCTCGGCGATGACGAGGTCGCCGCCCGCTCGCTCGGTGAAGAAGAGATAGAACTTGCGGTTCCTCACGTGCTCGGGATGGAAGGCGAGACCGAGCAGGCCGCGCTCTCCTCCCGACAGGACCCTCGACTGCAGATCGAGGAACGGGATGGGCAGGACCTGGCCGCGTTTCGAGATCTTGACGACGCCGCGCTGCTCTACGATGAACAATCGCCGCGATCCGTCACCGGCATTCGTCAACAATATGGGATCGACGAACCCCGTCATCGCGGTCACGAGCCCCACCTCGACCCGGGAGAAGTCCGGGGCACGAGCCCTCGTGCCTGATGGGAGTGCGCCGGGTTCACTCAGCGGAGCGGCTCGCGCGGGGCAGACGCAAGCGAGGACGAGGGCCGCGACCGCCGCGAGCGTCATTCGAAGACCGTGGGGGATCCTATCCATCGGCCGGATCCACACCCCGGGGCGGGCGATGCCGGCCCGTCGAGCAACACGGTGCGGTGGGCTGGTCATCGGAGCACCGGCCCCGGCCATCCGCCCCGATGTTCTGCAGCCGGCGCCCCGTCATGGGCCTTCAAGACCGTTGACCACGGTCGCCCGTTGCCCGGCATCGGCGCCGTGCTCCTCCAAATAGGCGCGATAGGCGCGGCGAAGGCCCTCGCGCAAGCCGATCCTCGGGCGCCACCCGAGCGCTTGCAAACGGCTCACGTCCAGGAGCTTTCGCGGGGTGCCGTCGGGCTTGCCCGTATCCCACCGGATCTCGGCCCGGCATCCGACCACGCTCCGCACCAGGT
>JACCXJ010000253.1 GCA_013697045.1 Gammaproteobacteria bacterium
TCCTGGTGCCCAGGCCCGACCAGGACGAAGATTGGAAAGCGGACCTGAACCCGTCTTCACTCGAACGCCTGACCGGATGTCGCATCGAGCCGTCGGTGCAAGCCGCGCAGCCCGGCGATCGCTACCAATTCGAGCGTAACGGCTACTTCTGCGTAGACCTCGACGCCTCACCCTCGGGGTTGGTTTTCAACCGCACCGTTTCCATGCGCGACACCTGGGCCAAAATGGAAAAGGCGATGGTCTCACACTCGAGCGCATCGTCCGCGTGAACTATCCGTTCGTGAGACGAACCCGGGCGCAACCCTGCTCGGACCCGTGCCGGCCCCCATGGAGCGACGCGCCGATCGCTACCGCTGGCACCTCCTCGTCCAGGCCCGCGAGCGGAACCGCCTGCAGACCTTTCTACGCGCCTGGCTACCACAACTCGCCGCGCCTCTCGGTGCGCCCGCATCGGCGCCTTTCCAAGCGCCTACCGAAGCGCGAGAGGAGCGGGACACCAACCCCCGCGCGGACCGCCCAATCACCGCCCGCCCCTCCGACGAGATAGTACCCCTTGCAAAAGGGCATTGAACCTCCTATACTCGACGGGGTGAGCGTGAGTGGCCTCAAAGGCCTCTAATGGAGAAGGTAACCATAGTCGTTTGTGACTTACGAAAACCGAATGTCACGATACACTGTCTGGGGTGCAACCAGATAGCGAAGCGTGTCGGAGAACATATAATACAGTCAGGGCAACTACGAGAATCATTGAACCGCGCAGCGTCAAAAAGCAATTGCCTATCAGTTCAGTAAACCAAACGAACAATACAACATGAGCACCAAAAAAACACAAGGATCCAAACATCATGGTCAAAAAGCAAACCGAGTCCGTCATCCCGAAGATCATCTACGCCAATGTCTCGCCGCACTCGGTGGGCGGCGTGTCGATGTTTGAGGCGGGCAATCGCATCAACGCCGAGACCGCAGCCAATTTCGTCTCGGAGCACGAGGTCATCGTCCGCTCCGTGAACCGGCTGAGGGACGCGGGCTTTGAAATCCTCCAGGTGACGCCAATGACGATCAACATCGCGGGATCGCAGGCCACTTATGAGCGGGCTTTCAACACCAAGCTCGTCGCCGAGGAGCGGCCCGTAATCAAGCCAGGCGGGGTGCATGACACGGGGACCTTCATCGACTGCCCGGAGACGGAGATGTCCGGCCTGATCGCGACGGCGGGGAGCACGGTGGGCGATCTGATCGAGGGCGTGGCCATCGAGGAGCCGAGGTATCCTATGGCGACGTCGATGTTCGCCCCACACAAAGCCTACTGGCATCTCGACGTGCCGGCCGGCGTCTCGCTCGGCTGCAACGCCGACAAGGCGCACCGGTCGGGCATCACCGGCAAGGGGATCAAGGTCGCGATGGTGGACAGCGGGTGGTCCAAGCATCCGTTCTTCGTCAACCGCGGCTACCGGGCGGCGCCCGTGGTGCTCGGGCCGGGCGCCGCGAATCCGCTGAAGGACGAGAGCGGGCACGGCACGGGCGAATCGGCGAACATTTTCGCGTGCGCGCCGGACATCGAGCTGCTGCCGGTGAAGATTAACTTCGCCAACTCGCTCGGCGCGTTCAACACGGCGGTGGGCTGAACCCGCACATCATCACCTGCAGTTGGGGCAGCGACACGGGCACCAGCGCCGCGCTCAGCGCGGCGAACCAGGCGCTCGCGGCGGCAATCGCTGCGGCGGTCGCGGCGGGGATCACCGTCATTTTCTCCGCCGGCAACGGCCATGTGGGCTTCCCCGGCCAGCACCCGGATGTGATTTCCGCCGGCGGTGTCTTTAATGAACGTGGATGAGAGTCTGCGGGCGTCGGACTACGCGAGCGGCTTCAACAGCGTCATCTATGCAAACCGCCGCGTGCCCGATTTGTCGGGCCTCGTGGGGATGAAGCCGGGCGCAAATTACATCATGCTGCCCCTCGAGCCCGGGGATGATATCGACGTGTCAAAGGCGGGCGGCGTCTTCCCGAACGGGGACGAGACGGCGAACAACGACGGATGGGCGGCGTTCAGCGGCACCTCCGCCGCCGCGCCGCAGTTCGCGGGCGTGGCCGCGCTCATCAAGCAGGCGTGCGCGAAACTCACGCCCAAGGAAATCAAGGCGATCATGATGAAAGACCGCGCGCGACGTGACGACCGGCAAGTGCAACGGCACGGCACTGACGCCCGGCGGCGTGACATCCATCGTCGGCCCGGATGCCTCGACCGGCAATGGGCTCGTCGATGCGCACAAGGCGGTGCTTTCCGCGAAGGTGCAATGCCTCGGGCCAATCCAGCCCATCACCGTGCAGCCCATCCGGCCAATCCAGCCCATCACCGTGCAGCCCATCCAGCCGATCAAACCCATCTCGCCCGTCGTCCTCCCGCCGCCGACCGCGATGGCCGGGGACGCCGCGCCGGAGCAGGGCCAGGCGACTTTGTCGGAGGAAGATGTCGCCGCGTTGCAGGACTTGATTGCCAACTCGGACTTCGACCCAGGCAAGTAGCCCGGCGCCATCCGGCCGCCGCGGCCCTGCAGGGGGCCGCGGTGCGCCGTGAGCGTTGGGACCTCGCACGAAGCGATGAAAAGAATCCTCCTCCTCAGCATGCCCTTCGGGGCGATGGAGCGCCCGGCGCTCGGGCTGAGCCTGCTCAAAGCGCGGCTCACGTGGGACGGTATCGCGTGCGATGTGCGCTATCCGTCGTTCACGTTCGCGGATTTGCTCGGCGCGGAGGAATACCAATGGATTTCCTCCGCGCTGCCCTACATCGCCTTCGCGGGCGACTGGTGCTTTACGGAGTCGCTCCACGGCCCGCGCCCGGCGGCGGACGCGGGATATCTTGCCGAGGTGCTGCAAAAGACGTGGCGGCTCGGCGCGGAGGACATCGCGCGGGTGAAAGCCGTGCGGGCGATGGCGGGAGAATTCCTCGACCACTGCATGGCGTGCATCCCGTGGGAGGATTACGCGGTCGTGGGCTTCACCTCGACCTTCGAGCAAAACATCGCGTCGCTCGCGCTGGCGAAGCGCATCAAGACGGCACACCCGTGCATCGCCATCGTGTTCGGCGGCGCGAACTGGGAGGGCGAGATGGGCGAAGAGCTGCACCGGCAGTTCAGCTTTGTGGATTACGCGTGCCCCGGCGAGGCGGATGAAAGTTTCCCCGCGCTCGCCGCGCTGCTGCTCGAGGGCGCCGCGAAGGGCGTGGTGCTGCCGCCGGGTATCGTTTTTCGCGACGGTGGGCGCACGCTTTCCACCGGGCGCGCGGTACCGGTGCGGAACATGGACGCGCTGCCCGTGCCGGATTTTTCGGATTACTTCCGCGAGTGGTCGGAGAGCGGCGGGTCGCTCGTGGCCGTGCCGACGGTGCTGATCGAGACATCGCGTGGATGCTGGTGGGGCGACAAGTCGCACTGCACGTTCTGCGGGCTGAACGGGGCGACGCTCGCATATCGCAGCAAGAGCGGCGCGCGCGCTGGAGGAAATGCGGTATTTGTCGGATCGCTGGCAGACGGATCGCATCGAGGTGGTCGATAACATTCTGGACATGCGTTATTTCTCCGACCTCCTGCCCGCGCTGGCGGAGGACGGGAGGCCGTGGGAAATTTTCTACGAGGTGAAGGCGAATCTCACCCGCGCGCAGGTCGCGGCGCTGCGGGCCGCTGGCGTGGCGCACATCCAGCCGGGCATCGAAAGCCTGAGCGATCATGTGCTCAAGCTGATGCGGAAGGGGACTTGCGGGCTGCGCAACGTGCAACTGCTCAAGTGGTGCCGGGAGCACGGCATCGGCGTCGATTGGAACATCCTCTACGGCTTCCCCGGCGAGACGCGCGAGGACTACGAGGAGATGCTCGCGATGCTTCCCGCCATCGAGTTCCTCGACCCGCCCGTCGCCTGCGGGCCGCTCCGGATGGATCGCTTCAGCCCGTATTTCGAGAAGCCGGAGGAGTTCGGGCTGATCAATGTCCGGCCCATGAAGCCCTACGCGTTTTTGTATCCCTTCCCGCGCGAGAGCCTGATGCGCATCGCCTATCATTTCGATTTCGACTACCGCCCCGGCGAGGCGCCCGCCGGGCACGCGGACGACGTGATCCGTTTCACGGAGGCGTGGCGGCAAAAGGAGGAGCGGGGGCTGCTCTGCTCGGTGCGGCGGCCTAATGGTGCGCTGCTGCTGCGCGACACCCGGCCCGGCGCGACGATGCGCGAGGTCGAGCTGTCCGGCGGCGAGGCGGCGGCGTACGAGTTTTGCGATGAGTTCCGCCCGTTTGCGGGAATCGTGCGGCGTCTGCGCGAGTGGTCGCCCGGCGCGGAAATCACCGAGGAGGGCGTGCGCGGCTTTCTCGAATCGCTCGCGGCAAACAGGCTCATGCTCACGGACGGGCGCAACTGGTTGAGCCTCGCCGTGCGAGTCCGCGAAGTGCCACGCGCCAATGCGCCGGATGGCAAGCAAGCCCGCCCGTGGGTCACGACGAGGGAGGCCGTCCTCGTGTGACCGCCCCCGTTTTCAACCTCCGATGAACTCCGAAAAAATCGTCTCGGCCCAAGTCGTCCTCACCGCCGCCGGTGGCGCGCGCCCCGGCCCGCAAACGCGCATCACGTCGGAGAACATCCGCGAGTGGGCGCCGTCCGCCGAGACCATCGTGCGCGTCTCCGGCGAGCTCCGCGGCATGGGTTTCACCGTCGGCGAATGCGTCGGGAACAGCATCTCGATCACCGGCGCCGCGCGGCTTTTCGAGTCGTGCTTCCGCACGAAGCTACGCGAAACCGGCGGCGGCGTGCAGTTCGCGGGCGATGGCTGTGAGCTGGCGGCGGAGAAAATCCCCTCCGCGCTCCAGGCGCAAATCTCCGCCGTCACGTTCACGCCACCGCCCGACTTCGGGCCGGGCGCCACTTCGAGCTTCGCGTGATTTTCCATGCACGGCCCACGCGCGACGACCGTCCGCCCGCGGCCCGTACCCCGCGCCATCCGCGACTCAGCGCTGATGAAAGAGGGAGGCTGCGCGATCTATGATCACCTCCCCGGCGCCGCCGCGTGCGCACGCCTCCTCGCGGAATCCCGCCTTTGCCTCCCCGGCGCCGTCGCCAGCACCGTCGCCACGTCCGACGACGAAGAACTGCGCGGCGGAAACCCCGCGCGCCGATTCATCAGCGCGGGCGGCGGCGAGGAGCAGGCCGCGTTTTACCGCGACTCGGAGACGGCGCGCTTCCTCGCCCGCATCTGCTGCGCTCCCGTGCGCCCGACCGGCGAAAGCGGCACCTACACCTACTACGCCCGCGCCGGCGACCACCTCGCCCTTCATCGCGACATCGACACATGCGACGTTGCCGTCGTCACCTGCGTGCTCGACCGCCATCACGAGGGCAGCGCCGGCGTCCTCACGCGCTTTTACCCCGCCCGCCAGGCACGAGCCGCTCTCCCGTATCCGCGCCACGCCCGGCCACGGCGCCGTGAGCGTCCGCCTCCCCGTCGGGCATACGATGGTGATGTTCGGTGGCCCTTGTCCCGCACCTCATCGAGCCGCTCGCCCCCGGCGAACTCCGCATCGTCTCGATCCTCTGCTTCCGCGTCTGCGCCGGCTGAAAATCTGGACGGCGATCAGGGGCTCTACGGCACCGACTTTCGGGCCGGCGAGCGCCTGGCCCAGCAACTCGTACAGGTCGCGGGCCGCACGCGCCGAAGGCCGCGACATCCGCGGCCCCGAGGCCTTTCTTCAGGAAGCCCGTAGCCCGCGTAGCCCGCAGGATGGGTAGAGCGGAGCGAAACCCATCGGTGGATAAAGGGGTCAGATAAAGGGGTCAGAGCCGATAAAGGGGTCAGAGCCCTTTACTGAATAATTCTCGGGGTCTTTTTCGGCCTTCCTCGTCGGGCGTAGCCGACGTTGCGCCCCACCATTAGCGCATCGCGGATCGAGCAAGTGACCAGCCGGTCGATGCCGATCCCCTCTGCACCAGGGTGGCGTGCCGTGCTTTAAAGAAGCGGTAGACCGGGCACACCCGGTCCCCTCGACCGCGTCATGCGGCGAAGGAATCTACCGTATACCGCCAGACCCGGAGGTCCAGCCATCCGTCGGCGGGCGGGACGCCGGCCTTGTGCCGCAGCTCGCGCAGGAACGCGGCCGGGTCCGGGAGGGTGTCCCAGACCGCCGGTAGAAAGGTCGCGCGCCGCTCCCCGTGCTCAATGACGATGCCATCGACGCCCGGGCGGAGCTTTGCACAGAGGTCCCGTTCCGATGCGAAGGCGATGACCGTGGTGGCGGACAGGACGGCGATGTGGACGGCGAGCTCGGGAAGCTCTTCGGCACGAACGGCCTCGAAGCGCGGGTCCTCGAAGGCGGCGGCATAGGCGTTGGACGCCACGTCCTCGACTAGCGGGCGGCAGGCTTCGATGCTCCCGACGCAACCCCGGAGCGTGTCGCCGCGGTGCAGGGTGACGAAGGCGCTCTGGTGCGCCAGGAGGCGGGGCGGAAACGCCCGGCCCGTGAGATCCACGGAGCGATGGTGCGCGAGCCCGTGACGGATGGACGCCCAGGCGATCTCGGCCAGCCGGCGGCGCAGCGGCGCGGAGATGGCCCGAGACCCAGTGGCATGAGGTCCAGTGACGTGACGTCTCGTGCCGTGATCTCTAGTGGATCGCATAGGCCCCATAACCGACGACCTGGTGCCGGGGTCCGGCTGTATCGCCGGAGTTGCGCAGGTCCAGGGTCGTCACCGTGAGCAGCATGCGCCGCGCGTAGTGCAGGAGGCCGTTGATGGGCGCCGAGCCGCAGGCCTGATCCGGCGCGAGGTCCGTGCGTTTCGCTTCGATGGCGAGCGTCGTCTCCCGGTCGCGCCGGGTCGCGCTCTCGTAGTCCAGGTAATGGCTCAGATCGGAGCTGACCACCACCAGGGTCTCGGGGCCCCCGGAGAGCCTATCGATGACCTCGCCGACCTCTTCGGGACCGGCATCTCCCACGACCAGAGGCACGATCGTGAAGTGCTCCAGGACCACCTGCAGGAACGGCAGATGGACCTCGATGCTGTGTTCGGCAAGATGCGCCCGGTCGTTGGGCCTGACATCGGAGAGCGCCGACAGCCGGGCCGCCTCATCGAGCGGTACGTCCCCGAGCGGCGTCCGGAAGGCCTCCGCGGTGGACCGCGCCACGCCCTTGAGGTAGACGCGATGCGAGGGACCCAAGAGCACCACCCGGCGCACGCTGGTCCGGGCGGGGACGAGACACGAGTAGGCGCTGGCCGCCACGGGGCCGGAGTAGACATAGCCGGCGTGGGGCGCGATGACGGCCCTGGGCGGTCTATCGGGCAGCGGTACATTGGGCAGCGGCGCGGCCGCGGCCAGATAGTCGCACACGCACGCACGCAGTTCCTCGGGGTCATCCGGGTAGAAATGCCCGGCCACCGCCGCCAAGCGTACATTCGACATGACAGAACCCTCCCATCCAGTCGATCCAGCCCAGTATAGCCCCGCCACCGCGGCACGGCCCGCGCCATCCGCCTGTCCCGGTAGCCGCGCTGCCCCCGGGAGGTACTCCAGGTGCGAGTGACTTGAAACCCGGCACCACTTTTCCCTATAATTGATCTCCGACCATTGCGGGGTGGAGCAGTCTGGCAGCTCGTCGGGCTCATAACCCGAAGGTCGCAGGTTCAAATCCTGCCCCCGCTACCAGGAAGTTGAAAGCCCCGTCGTCGGGGCTTTTTGCTTTCGATTGGGTTGGAGGGCGATGGACTCGATTGCCCCGCTTCGCGCTGGCGGGGGGCGTGTGGGTGCGGGACGGATGACGACGGTACCCAGCCCGGCGACCGGGTGAGATGCTCGGAGCCGAGTAGGACAGAGGGTGAGCGATGGGTCAACGAGGGGCACTGGAACGATTGTTCGAGCCCGCGGTGCGGGCACTGGGTTATGAGCTCGTCGGTGTGGAGCACATCGTCGGCAAGACGCGGTCACTGGTGCGGGTTTATATCGACAGCGAGACGGGTATCACATTGCACGATTGTGAGCGGGTGAGCCGGCAACTCGGCGGGATCCTGGATGTCGAGGATCCGCTGCGGGGCGCCTATACCCTGGAGGTATCGTCGCCGGGGCTCGACCGACCCTTGTACTGCTTGGAGCACTACGCGCGGTTCATGGGCCAGAGGGTACGCATGGAATTGAAACAGCCGATGGCCGGCCGCCGGCGCTTCGTGGGGCTCGTCGCGGCCGTGGAGGGAGACGGCGTGCGTATCACCGAGGACGGTCGCGACTATGCGATCCCGTTTGTCATGATCCACAGGGCCCGGCTGGTGCCCGAGGTGCCGTTTTGTACGAGATTAATTGGTAGGCAGCGCGGACGGATGGTATGAACAAAGAGATCTTGACGGTGGTCGAGGTGGTGTCGAACGAGAAGGGTGTCGCGAAGGACATCATCTTCGAGGCCCTGGAGGCCGCGCTCGCCAGCGCCACCAAGCGACGTTTTCGCGAGGACGTGGAGGTGCGCGTCGCGATCGATCAGGCGACCGGCGACTACGAGGCCTTCCGGCGCTGGCAGGTCGTGGAGGACGCGGCCAAGGATCGGGTCGCCGCGCCCCTACCCCCGCGGGTTCACACCGGCGACCTCGAAGACGAAGTCGCGGACACGAGCGGTGCCTTCGTTCCCGATCGCCAGATCCTCTTGAGTCAGGCGCGCGAGATCCCGGGGGGTATCGAGAGACCGGATATCGAGATCGGTCACTTCATCGAGGAACCGATAGAGGCCTCGGAGTTCGGCCGCATCGCGGCGCAGACGGCCAAGCAGGTGATCGTTCAGAAGGTCCGCGATGCCGAGCGCGCCCAAGTGCTCGAGGCCTATCAGGACCGCAAGGGCCAGCTCGTGACCGGCACGGTCAAGCGGGTGGAGCGCGGCAACGTGATCCTGGACCTCGGCGGCAACGCCGAGGCCTTGATCGCCAAGGAAGAGATGCTGCCGCGGGAGATCGTACGGCCCGGCGACCGGCTGCGCGGCTATCTACGCGATGTGCGGCCGGAGAAGCGCGGCCCGCAGCTGTTCGTGAGCCGGACCGCGACCGATCTCCTGATCGAGCTGTTCCGCCTCGAGGTCCCCGAGATCGGCGAAGGGCTCATCGATGTCCTCGGTGCGGCGCGCGACCCCGGGGTGCGGGCCAAGATCGCCGTGCGCAGCCGCGACCCGCGCATCGATCCCGTCGGCGCGTGCGTCGGGATGCGCGGTTCCAGGGTTCAGGCCGTCTCCAACGAGTTGGGCGGCGAGCGGGTGGACATCATCCAGTGGAACGAGAACCCCGCGCAGTTCGTCATCAATGCCATGGCGCCGGCCGACGTCGTGTCGATCCTGGTGGATGAAGATTCACACAGCATGGACGTGGCCGTGGGCGAGGATCAGCTCTCCCAGGCCATCGGGCGCAGCGGACAGAACGTGCGCCTGGCGAGCCAGCTCACCGGCTGGGAGCTGAACGTCATGACCGAGGCGGAGGCCGCCGAGAAGTCCGAGACCGAGATCCAGCGTATCCAGAAGGTGTTCATGGAGGGCCTCGAGGTCGACGAGGAGATCGCCAACATCCTGGCCCAGGAGGGGTTTTCCAGCATCGAGGAGGTGGCCTTCGTGCCCGAGAAGGAGATGCACGACATCGAGGAATTCGACCCCGATCTGATCGTGGAGCTGCGCAATCGGGCCAAAGACTGGCTGTTGACCCGCGCCATCGCCAACGAAGAGCGCATGGGCGACATCAAGCCCGCCGAGGATCTGCTGGCAATGGCGGGCATGGACCCCGATCTGGCGTTCACCCTGGCCAGCCACGGCATCCTGACGCTGGAGGACCTGGCGGACCAATCGGTGGACGAGCTCTGCGAGGTCGGGGACATCGCCCCGGAGCGCGCCGCCGAGCTCATCATGGTGGCGCGCGCCCCGTGGTTCGCATCGGCCGCAGAGGGGCAACCGGTCGGAGACAGGCTCGATGGCTGACGTGACGGTCGAACAGTTCGCCCAGGTCGTCGGGATCACCGTGGATCGCTTGATCGCACAGCTCGACGAGGCGGGACTGGCCAACCGCCAGGCCGGCGACACCATCACCGAAAACGAGAAGGGTGCCTTGCTGTCGCACCTCCGACAGCGCCATGGGCGGGGTGCCGAAGGCAAGGAGCCGACGCGCATCGTCTTGCAGCGCAAGACCATGAGCGAGATCAAGCTCTCGGTCGAGCGCCGCGGGGCGCGGACCACCACCAAGACCGTGAGCGTCGAGTTCCGCAAGCGCCGCACCTACGTCAAGCGCAGCGTGATGACGGAGGGAGAGACCCAGAAACGTGCCGAGGAGACGGTCGAGCGCGAACGCGTCCTGGCCCTCGAGCAGGCCGCGCAGGAAGAGACCCGCCTTGCGGACGAGCGCCGTCAGGAAGAGGAACGCCAGAGGCACGAGGCGGTCGAGCGCGAGGCCCAGGAGGCCGAGGCGCGCGAGCGCGCCCGCGCCGCGGAGCAACAGGCACGCGAGGCACCCGTGATCGTCCCCGCGCCGCCCCCGCAGCCGGCGGCGCCCGAGCAGCGGCGGCCGGCGCGGCGCCAGAAGGGGGATGGCGCACCCGCGCCGGGCCGCCAGGAGCTGCACGTCGCGACCAGCAAGTCGGGGCGCCGCAAGCGAAAGCCGATGGCGCGCCGGGTGGTCGTGCCGATCTCAACCCGGCACGGGTTCGCGATGCCGACCGCGCCCATCGTGCGCGAGGTCGCGATACCGGATCGCGTGACGGTCGCGGAGCTGGCCCAGAGGATGTCGGTCAAGGCCGCCGAGGTGATCAAGTGCCTGATGAACGTCGGGACGATGGCGAACATCAACCAGATCATCGACCAGGAAACCGCCGCCATCGTCGTGGAAGAGATGGGGCACAAGGCCAGGCTCTTGAACGACGACGCCCTCGAGGCCGACCTCGTGCGCACCACCTCCGCGGGCGAGGCACAGGCCGATCCGCGATCGCCCGTGGTGACCATCATGGGGCACGTCGATCACGGTAAGACGTCGTTGCTCGATTACATCCGGCGCACCCGGGTCGCGGCGGGGGAGGCCGGCGGGATCACGCAGCACATCGGTGCCTATCACGTCTCGACCGACAAGGGCAGCATCACCTTCCTCGATACCCCCGGGCATGCGGCCTTCACCGCGATGCGCGCCCGCGGCGCCAAGGTGACCGACATCGTCATCCTGGTGGTCGCCGCCGACGACGGCGTCAAGACCCAGACGGTCGAGGCCATCCAGCACGCCAAGGCCGCCGCGGTCCCGATCCTGGTCGCCGTCACCAAGATCGACAAACCGGAGGCCGATCCGGATCGCGTCAAGCAAGAGCTGTCCGTGCACGGCATCCTCCCCGAGGAGTGGGGCGGCGAGGTCCTGTTTACCCCGGTGTCGGCCAAGTCCGGCGAGGGGATCGACGCCTTGTTGGAGGCCATCCTGTTGCAGGCCGAGGTGATGGAGATCACGGCCGTTCGGGACGGCCCGGCCTCCGGCACCGTGATCGAGGCGCGGCTCGATAAGGGGCGTGGACCGGTGGCCACGATCCTGGTCCAAAGCGGCACGCTCCGGAAGGGCGATGTGCTCCTGTGCGGGCAGGAGTTCGGCCGCATCCGCGCGATGCTGGACGAAAACGGGCGGTTCATCGACGAGGCCGGGCCTTCGCTACCAGTCGAGGTACTGGGTCTGTCCAATGTCCCCAATGCCGGTGACGAGGCCCAGGTCGCCCCCGATGAGCGCCGGGCGCGAGAGATCGCGCAGGTCCGTCACAGCAGACAGCGCGAGGGCAAGCTGGCCCGGCAGCAGGCCCAGAAGCTCGGCAACGTCCTGTCCCAGATGGAGGAGGGCAAGGCCAGCGCCGTGAACCTGCTCATCAAGGCCGACGTACAGGGCTCCGCGGAGGCGCTCTGCGATGCCTTGACCGGCCTGTCCACCGACGAGGTACGCGTCGATATCATCGCGAGCGGCATGGGTGGCATCACCGAATCCGATGTCAACCTGGCCGTGACATCGCGTGCCGCCATCATCGGCTTCAATGTGCGCGCCGACGCTTCGGCGCGGCGGCGGGTCGAGGACACCGGTATCGATCTACGCTATTACAGCATCATCTACGACGTCATCGACGATGTGAAGGCGGTGATGAGCGGTCTCCTGGCCCCGGAGGTCAAAGAGACGATCATCGGCAACGCGGAGGTCCGCGACGTGTTCCGCTCATCGCGCTTCGGCGCCATCGCCGGCTGCATCGTGACGAGCGGCGTGGTGCGCCGCAATAGCCCCATCCGGGTGCTGCGCGACAATATCGTGATCTTCGAAGGCGGCCTGGAGTCCTTACGCCGCTTCCGCGACGACGTCGCCGAGGTCAAGTCCGGCACCGAATGCGGGATCGGGGTTAAGGACTACAATGACGTCAAACCCGGCGATCAGATCGAGGTCTTCGAACGGGTCGAGTTGGCCCGCAGCCTGTAGTGATTACAGCGGGAAAAAAAGGGGGTCAAAAAAAGGGGTCGGAGTCAATTTCGATTCGGCCCCGCAGGGTCTTCGAGTCTTTGTCTACGAAATTGACTCCGACCCCTTTTTTTGAAGACCGTACCCTGCGGGTCGCGGCCCTCATTCAGCGCACGCTCGCCCCGCTCTTGCAGGCGGAGGCGCGGGAACGCGGTCTGGGTCTTGTGAGCATCACGAGCGTCGCGCTCAGCCGCGATCTGCGGCATGCCAGGGTCTATGTCTCGGCGCTCTCGGGAGGCGTTCCCGATCCCATCGCGCGCATACAGCGCGGCGTCGGGCGCTATCGAGCCCATGTCGCCAAGGCGCTGCGGCTGCGGGTGGTGCCACGGCTCGTGTTCGTCGCCGATGACACACAGGCGCGCGCGGCGCGCATCAACGCGCTGCTCGCGGGCTCGAACGGCGCTCCCGGCGCTGCGTCGGCGGATCCTTGCCCGCACCCCCTTTTCTAATTGATGATGGCGCGCGTCCTGGTCCCCCGCACCGCCTGCTCGAAAGCCCCCTGCTCGAACCTATGGTCTCGCAACGGTGGCCGCGCCGTGATGTGAGCGGCATCCTGCTATTCATCAAATCGCCGGGGCCCAGCTCGAACGAGGCCCTGCAGTGCGTCAAACGCCTCTATCAGGCCCGCAAGGCCGGCCATACGGGCAGTCTGGACCGGCTCGCCACGGGGCTACTGCCGATCTGTTTCGGCGAGGCCACCAAGCTCTCCGGCTTCCTGCTCAACGCCGACAAGTGCTATCGGGCGATCGTGAAGCTCGGGGTGGTGACGACCACCGGAGACGCCGAAGGGGAGGTAATCCGCGAGCGGCCGGTGACGGACCTCGACGCGGCGCGCGTCGCCGGGGTCTTCCGCGCTATGCTGGGCGCAAAGACCCAGGTGCCGCCCATGCACTCGGCGCTCAAGCACCAGGGGCAGCGGCTCTACGAGCTGGCCCATCGTGGGATCGCGATCGAGCGCCAGCCACGTCCGATCGTGATCCATGCGCTCGACCTGGTCCGCTTTCTGGGAGACGCGCTCGAGATCGGCGTGCGCTGTTCCAAGGGGACCTATATCCGGACCCTGGCCGAGGACATCGGAGAGGCCCTCGGTTGCGGGGGGCATGTCGCGTCCCTGGAACGAACGGCGGTCGGTGGCTTCGAGGTGCGCGACGCCATCGACCTCTGCGGGCTCACCGAGCTCGCATCCACGGGTCTCCAGGCGCTCGATGCCAGGCTCCTGCCGCTCGATTGCGTCTTGCCGGGGGAACCCGCCGTTGCGCTGTCCCGGGATGCCGCCTATTACCTGGGGCGGGGTCAGGCGGTCCTGGTGGCGCACGCGCCCAAGGCGGGCCTCGTCAAGCTCTACGACGATCGGCGCCGGTTCCTGGGGGTCGGCGAGGTGCAGGACGACGGCCGGATCGCGCCACGGCGCCTGCTCAGGACGGCATGAGCGGCGCGTGCCTCACTTGTCGTTCTCTCCTGGGGATACTAGAATCAACCTTTTGCGCCATCACGGGCTTCGAGGCATCGATACCAATGGGGAGATGACATCGTGCTGACCGCCGAGGCAAAGAAAGACATTGTCGATAAACACCGGCTCGCGCCCGGTGACACTGGATCGCCCGAGGTGCAGGTGGCCCTGCTGACCCGTCGCATCGAGGACCTCGGCGAGCACTTCAAGGCCCACCGCAAAGACCACCATTCCCGGCAGGGGCTTTTGCGCATCGTCAACAAACGTCGCAAGCTCCTGGAGTACCTGAAGACGTACCACCTGCAGCGCTACCGCGATCTGATCGCGGCCTTGGGTTTGCGAAAATAGGCCCGGGGAACCGCTCGATCATCGTGGCGGTGCGAGAATGCCCATTGAAATCGGCCTGGGAGCCCTGTCATGGCAGCAATAAGAAGAAGCTTCGAGTATGGTCCCCGGACCGTGGTGCTGGAGACCGGAGAGATAGCGCGGCAGGCCACGGCCGCGGTGATGGCCAGCATGGGCGACACCGTCGTCCTGGTGAGCGTGGTCGGGAACAAGGCGGCGATCCCGGGCCGCGACTTCTTCCCCTTGACCGTCGACTACCAGGAACGGACTTATGCCGCGGGCAAGATCCCGGGCGGGTTCTTCAAGCGCGAAGGGCGTCCCAGCGAGAAGGAGACGCTCACCTCGCGCCTGATCGACCGGCCCTTGCGGCCGCTCTTCCCCAAGGGCTTCCATCATGAGGTCCAGATCATCGCGACGGTCCTGTCGCTGGATCCCGAGATCGACCCCGACATCCCGGCCTTGATCGGTGCATCGGCCGCGGTCAGCCTGTCGGGGCTCCCGTTCGACGGCCCGATCGGCGCCGCGCGGGTGGGCTACATCGACGGTCAGTACGTACTGAACCCGACCTTCGGCCAGCTCGCCACCTCGGCGCTGAACCTGGTGGTTGCGGGGACAAAGAGCTCGGTGCTCATGGTCGAATCGGAGGCCCATCAGTTGTCCGAGGAGGTGATGCTCGGCGCGGTCATGTTCGGGCATGCAGAGATGCAGGTCGCGATCGACAACATCCGTGCCCTGCGCGAAGAAGCCGGGGCCGGCGCCTGGCCGTGGAGCCCGCCCCCCAAGGATCAGGCGCTCGAAGAGCGTGTCCAGTCCTTCCTCGGCGGGCGGCTGCGCGAGGTCTATGCCACGACCGACAAGCTTGCGCGGCGCGATGCCCTTGGCGCCCTGCGCAAAGAGGCCGTCGCCGCCTTGGCCGGCGGGACTTCCACGGATGCGACGCCCGGGTGGACCGAGGCGCAGGTGGCGCACGCCTTCGAACGGATCGAGCATGAGCTGGTGCGGCACATGATCCTGGAGGAGGCCAAGCGCATCGATGGGCGGCCGATGGACGCCGTGCGGCCCATCCAGATCCGGGTCGGGCTATTGCCGCGGACCCATGGCTCGGCGCTCTTCACGCGCGGCGAGACCCAGGCACTCGTGATCACGGCCCTCGGCACCGAGCGGGATGCGCAGATCATCGATGCCATCGAGGGCGAGCGCCGGGATCCGTTCCTCCTGCATTACAACTTCCCCCCCTACTCCGTCGGTGAAACCGGCCGAGTCGGGTCGCCCAAGCGTCGCGAGATCGGTCACGGACGCCTGGCCAAGCGCGCGGTGCTGGCGGTCATGCCGGACCCGGAGGAGTTCCCCTATGTGATCCGCGTAGTGTCCGAGATCACCGAATCGAACGGATCGAGCTCCATGGCCACGGTGTGCGGGACCAGCCTCTCGCTCATGGATGCCGGTGTTCCGGTCAAGGCGCCGGTCGCGGGCATCGCCATGGGTCTCGTCAAGGAGGGAGACAAGTTCGCCGTGCTGTCCGACATCGTGGGCGATGAGGACCACCTGGGCGACATGGACTTCAAGGTGGCCGGTACCCAGACGGGTGTCACGGCCCTGCAGATGGACATCAAGATCAGCGGGATCACCCGCGAGATCATGCAGGTCGCGCTCGCCCAGGCGCGCGCGGGACGCTTGCACATCCTGCAAGAGATGGATGCCGTGCTGGACAAACCGCGCACCGAGATGTCCGAATATGCGCCGCGCATCATCACCATCAAGATCGATCCCGAGAAGATCAGAGACGTGATCGGCAAGGGCGGCACCACCATCCGCGCCATCACCGAGCAGACCGGTGCCGTCATCGATATCTCCGACGACGGCACCGTGAAGATCGCCTCCGTCGACAACGCCGCCGGACAGGAGGCGCGTCGGCGCGTCGAGCAGATCACGGCCGATGTGCAGGTGGGGATGATCTATGAAGGCCGGGTCGCCAAGCTCATGGACTTCGGGGCCTTCGTCACCATTTTGCCCGGCAAGGACGGGCTCGTGCACATCTCCCAGATCTCCGAGGAGCGCGTGGAGAACGTGGGGGACAAGCTCCGGGAAGGGGATATGGTCAAGGTGAAGGTCCTGGAGGTGGACAAGCAGGGGCGCATCCGGCTCAGCATGAAGGCGGTGAACGCCGGGGACCGGGCGAGGGCATAGCAACTCGCTCCCGCGTTCCCGAGAGCGCCCCTAGGGGTGAAATGGTATTTTCTCAGATAGCAGTCTTGCGAGGACACATGGTCAGCATTCGTCTCAGCCGCCACGGCACCAAGAAGAGGCCCTTCTACCACATCGTGGTGACGGACAGCCGGAACCGTCGCGATGGGCGCCATCTCGAGCGCATCGGCTACCTGGACCCCTTGGCCGCTGAAGCGGCCGCGGCCTGCAAGATCGATGTGGCGCGCGCCGGCTATTGGTTGGCCTGCGGCGCCAAGGCGTCCGCGCGCGTCGCCGGCCTGCTCAAGAAGCACGCCCCGCCGGCCTAGCCAACGCTCGGCCGAGGGGGCTGCCCGCGGCGCGATGTCGCTGATCGCCACAGCCCAAAAGGCGATAGAGACGGCTTCCCCAGGCGGCGCGGGGTTCATAGTCCTGGGCCGCATCGCCGGCTTGCATGGCCTTCAAGGGGGGCTCAAGGTGTATTCGTACACCCGTCCCGCCGAGGGGATCCTCGAGTACACGCCCTGGTATCTGGACTTCGGCGGGGCTTGGCAGGCCGTCGTCAGGACCGATGCCTACGCCCGCCAGAAGCGGCTCATCGCGTATCTGGACGGCTTCGGCGATCGCGATCGTGCGACCGGGCTCGTGGGCGCGGACATCGCCGTGCGGCGCGCGCAGCTCAGACCTTTGCAAGTCGGTGAGCACTATTGGGTGGACCTCATCGGCCTGGAGGCCTACACCCCGACCGGCCAGCATCTTGGGAGCGTCGTCGGCATGCTGGACACGGGGGCGAACGACGTCCTGATCGTGCGCGGCGAGCGCGATCGCCTGGTTCCCTACGTGGAGGGGGTGTACGTCCGCAACGTCGATCTGGCGAACCGCCGGTTGGTGATCGATTGGCGCCTGGATGATTGATCGGTGCTGCGGATCGCGGTGGTCACGTTGTTCCCCGAGATGTTTCGGGCGATCATGGACTACGGCGTTACCGGGCGCGCGGTGGCCCGGGGTGACGTCCGGATCGAGACGCGCAACCCCCGGGACTTCGCCACGGGCCATTACCGGGCCGTGGATGATCGCCCGTATGGCGGCGGTCCCGGGATGGTGATGATGTACCGGCCGCTGGTGGACGCCATCGCCGCTGCGCGCGGCGCTCTAGGACCTGGGGCCAGCGTGATCGCGATGACGCCGCAGGGCCGTCGCCTCGATCAGGCGGCGGTCGCGCGGCTGGCGCGCCAGGGGCCGCTGGTGATCGTGGCCGGCCGCTACGAGGGCGTGGACGAGCGGGTGCTCGTGTCGCAGGTGGACGAGGAATGGTCGATCGGCGATTATGTGCTGAGCGGGGGTGAGATCGCGGCCATGGTGCTGATCGATGTGATGGTGCGCCTGCTGCCGGGCGTCCTCGGGCACGCCGACTCGGCACGCGAGGAGTCGTTCCAGACGGGGCTCCTGGATCACCCGCACTACACGCGGCCCGAGGTGATCGATGGGCGGGCGGTGCCGCCGGTGCTGCTCACGGGCGACCATGGGGCGATCCGGCGTTGGCGGTTGAAGGCGACCCTGGGGCGGACCTGGATCAGACGGCCGGACCTCCTGGCCGAGCGGTCGTTTGGCCCGGACGAGGCCACGCTCCTGGAAGAATACCTTCGGGAGCACCAGCTTCTTCCCTCCCCCGGGCAGGGGCAGGGGGAGGGTGAGGGCGGGGGTTGAGCGTCGCATAGTTCTGAGAAACTCAACCCCCATCCTACCCTTCCCCCTTCCAGGGGGAAGGAATCGAAAAGAGTCAGGTAGGGTACGCATTGCGTACAATTGCCCTTGGCGAACCGCAGGCGCCCTAGGTACGCGGTGCGTACCCTACAAGCTACTTGAATGCGCGAGCGGGTGACGGTTCGAGGAGAACGAGCATGAGCCAGATCATTCAACAAATCGAGGCGGAGATGATGACCCGCGAGGTCCCGGCGTTTCGGCCCGGGGACACGGTGGTCGTCCAGGTCAAGGTGAAGGAAGGGGAGCGCGAACGCCTGCAGGCCTTCGAGGGCGTGGTGATCGCCAGACGCAACCGGGGGCTCAACTCCTCGTTCACCGTTCGGAAGATGTCGCACGGCGAGGGCGTCGAGCGTGTGTTTCAACTCTACAGCCCGCTCATTCACGATATCACCGTGAAGCGGCGCGGCGATGTGCGCCGTGCCAAGCTCTACTACACCCGCCACTTGAGCGGCAAGGCGGCGCGCATCAAGGAAAAGATCACCCCCCGCCAATAACGCGCGCGGCAATTTCTTGGATGTCGGGGCCTGGATGTCGGGGTAGCGCTTCGATGGGGCAGGCGGGTGAGCACGAACGCTTCTATCGTTCACCTCTCGGTGTCCTCTGCGTACGGCTGTGCAGTCGAGGGCTTGCTGCGGTCCGTTTTCTGCCCGATGACGACGATGGAGCGGGGCGCGATCCCGCCCCGGACCCGATCGGCAAGGAATTCGATCGCTATTTCCACGATCCCGGTCACCGCTTTTCCCTGAAGCTCTGCGCTGGGGGAACCCCGTTTCAGAAACGGGTCTGGCGCCTGCTCCAGGCGATCCCGTCCGGAAGCGTCATCACCTACGGCGAGCTGGCGCGACTCTCGGACAGTGGGCCACGCGCCGTCGCGGGCGCCTGCGGGGCGAACCCCCTCCCCATCGTGGTCCCGTGTCACCGCGTGGTCGCGGCCGAGGGCCTCGGCGGGTACATGGGCCGCTCCGAACGCGGACTCTGCATCAAACGCTGGCTGCTCCGGCATGAGCGAGCCATTTCCTAGCCCTCGGCTTGGCCCAGAACCGGCGGCAGCCGAAGACCTCTGGCTCATCGAGGGGTTTCTGGACGCCGTGTGGTTGGAGCGCGGGCTGTCCGACAATACCCTCGCCGCCTATCGCAGCGATCTCACGCGGTACGCCGACTGGCTGCGCGGCCAAGGGTTGGGTGTGCTCAAGGCACAACGTAGCGATGTGCTGGGTTTTCTGGGGGCGGGATGGCACCCGGGCCGCGCGGTGCGGACCATGGCCCGACGTCTGTCGAGCCTGCGTGGCTTCTATCGGCACCTGGTGCAGCGAGGCCGGCTCGGCGAGGACCCGAGTGCGCAGGTGGAAGGGGTGCGTCTGGGACGGGCCTTGCCCGCGGCCCTCAGCGAGGCGGAGGTCGATGCGCTCCTCGGTGCCCCCGACCGCGAGGCGGTCCTGGGCCTGCGCGATGCCGCGATGTTGGAAACGCTCTACGCCACGGGACTTCGGGTTTCTGAATTGGTGGGGCTTAGGGCCAGCCGCTACAACCCCAGGCAGGCGACGGTGCGCGTCACCGGTAAGGGTGGCAAGGACCGCCTCGTCCCGCTCGGCGCTAGCGCGCTGGATCTACTCGATCGCTATCTGCGGCAATCCCGACCCGTGCTCCTGGCGAGCGCGCCGTCCGACTTTCTGTTCGTCACGCGGCGCGGGAGGCCCCTGACCCGCCAGGCCTTCTGGTATCTCATCAAGCGCTACGCCGTGCGTGCCGGGATCGCAAAGCCCCTGTCGCCACACACCCTGCGCCATGCCTTCGCCACGCATCTCCTCGATCACGGCGCGGATCTGCGTGTCGTTCAACTGCTTCTGGGGCACCGCGATATCTCGACGACCCAGATCTATACGCACGTGGCACGGGCGCGGCTCAAGGCGCTGCACGCAGAGCACCATCCTCGCGGTTGAGGTCGGTCGGATCGGATCAGTGCGGCTTGGGGGCCAGATAGTCGAACACCAGGCTCAGATCGGCTGCGAGGTCGAGGCCGCTGCGGTAGCGGCGCCGGCGGTCCTTGGCCATGGCCTTGCGGGCGATGCGCTCCAGGATCTCGGGGATCTCCGGCCGCAGCTCGCGCATGGGAGGTGGTTCGTCGTGCAAGACCATGTCATTTATGGTGGCGATCCGTGCCGCTGCGAAGGGGTGCTTCCCGGTCAGTGCGCGGTACATCACGGAGCCGAGCGAGAACAGGTCACTCTGGCCGGTCAGGGGCTCACGCCGGATCTGCTCCGGCGACATGTACAGCGGAGAGCCCCCGTGACCGGGGATATCGTCGTCCTCGAGATCCGGAACCACGGCGATACCGAAGTCCGAGATCTTGACCGCCTGATCCGGGCCGAGGAGGATGTTGTTCGGTTTGATGTCGCGGTGTACCACGCCCCTCTCATGGACGTAGTCGAGCGCCGTGGCACACTTGTGTATGACCTTGATGGCCTGCCCGATCGGCAACAGCTTGCCCGGCGTGCAGAAATCGGCGAGGGTCCGCCCCCCCGCCACGTACTCCAGAACGATATAGGGCAGCCCGTGGTCTATACCGGCATCGAACACCGCGGCGATGTCCTGGTGCGTCAACCTCCCGGCCGTCTTGGCTTCGCGGAAGAAGAGCCTCTCGTAGTGCTCTCCGGTCCGTGGGCAGGCGAGGCGCTCGCGGAGGGCGATCTTGACGGCCACGTCGCGCTCGATGAGGGCGTCATGTCCGAGGTACACCCGACCCATGCTCCCCTTGCCGATCTCGTGGAGCAGGCGGTATTTCCCGACCGTCGTCGGGTGAGGCATCACGTCCATGTGGTACAGTACTCAGCCGCGCGGCGTGCGGCGTTGGTTCGCTGCTCTATCGGCTGTCGGCCGGTGCCGACTTGAGCCCCGGCCCGCAACCGTAAGTCCGTCACGACCGGGCCGTGGGAACGGCGAGTCCGATTTTGAGGAGTTCATAACATGCGTTTACCCCTACTCTGTGCATCCGCGTTGATCCTGTCCGGTGTGAGCGCCGCGGCACCGTTGACCGAAAAGGACCTGGCGAACCGGATCGGCAAGGCCCTGCCGGGGATCGAAGTCGGCGCCGTCACCCGCGCTCCGGTGGACGGCCTCTACGAGGTCGCCTTGGAGGGCGATGTGGTCTATATCAGCGCCGACGGCCGCTACCTGTTGAAGGGTGATCTCTTGGAGCTCGACAGTCGGCGCAACCTCAGCGCGGAGCACCGCGGCCAGGTACGCCTCAAGGCGCTCAAGGCGGTACCGCCCGAGACCATGATCGAGTTCGCGCCAGAGGACACCCGGCACGTTCTCTACGTCTATACGGATGTCGATTGCGGCTACTGCCGCAAATTCCATCAACAGGTCGGGGAGTTGAACCAAGCCGGGATCGCCGTGCGCTACCTGGCTTTCCCGCGCGCCGGCGTAGGCTCGGAGTCGTTCGCGAAATCGATATCGGTGTGGTGTGCCAAGGACCGGCAGCAGGCCTTGACCGATGCCAAGTTGGGGAAACCCGTGTCCCCGGCGACCTGCGACAACCCGGTCAAGCGCCAGTATGACCTCGGCCAGCGCATGGGGATCCAGGGGACACCCGCCCTGATCACCGATACCGGCGAGGAGCTCGGCGGCTATGTGCCCGCGCAGCAGTTGGTGCAGTTCTTCAAGGGGCAGGCGGGCTCGTAATGCCTCCCGGCATTGGCGGGTGGATTGCGTTTCGAGGGGTTCTGTGAGGACTGGCCTCCATGCATGAAATCCTGAACGACGTCTTCACCTGGTCTTGGTACTCCGAGCCGCACGGCTATGATTTCAACGGGCACTTGATCCGTTCTGAAGACGGCAACCTGGCCATCGATCCGGTGCCGATGAGCGACGAAGTGCTGGAAGCAATCACGGCGCTCGGGGTCGCCCGCATCCTCATCACCAATCGCAACCACACCCGCGCCGCCAACCGGCTGCGAGCCGCGACCTCGGCCCCAACGGCGATTCATGAGAGGGATGCGGGGTATGCAGAGGCCCAGGGTGCGCTCATCGACGGTGCCCTCGAGCCGGGCGCGCGGATCGGGCCGCTCGATGTCGTCGCCGTTCCGGGCAAATCACCGGGAGAGGTGGCGTTCCACTGGCCCGTGCGCCGCATCCTCATCGTCGGGGACGCCGTCATCGGCAATCCGCCGGGACACCTCGGCCTGCTGCGCGAAGCGGTGATGGACGATCCCGCTCGGCTCAGGCAGAGCGTGCGCGGGCTCCTCGACCTCGATTTCGACACGCTGCTCCTGGGCGACGGCGTTTCGCTCCTCCATGCGGCGAAAATGGAGATGAAAGCGCTCGTGGACGGCTTTCCCGACTGATGGCAGGTCCGAGCGCGCCCTGCCCCGAGCGGGTGGCGCCGGTAGGCGTCAGGGTGGCGTTGCGATCAGCGAGCTTTACTCATCCCGCGAGCGACGCCATCGCCGCGAAGGGGCGGTGGACCTCCAGTAGCCCCAGTCATGCCCTCGCCAGCGCGAGGGTATGAGGTCTAGATAGAGGAGCAGGCAACGCACGAGCGAATGCATCGTCTTGCGCCACACCCCGCGATTCAATCGCCGGTGGTCGGTGGCGTAAACCCGGAGCTTGGGATCGAAATCGACCCGGTAGCCGGCGCGTTTGATGCGCCAGGCGATCTCCGAGTCCTCGTTGCAGGACAGCTTGGGGTCGAAGCCCCCGATGGTCTCGAGGACCTGGCGACGCACCAGGAGATTCGATCCGCTCGCCGCCGGCACCCCGAGGCGGTGTGCGACGCTTTGGGCAAGGGCAAATCCGCGGTAGTAGCGACGGAAGGCGTCTCTGGATAGCTTGGGTCCATAGAGGGCATGGCAGTCCGAGTGCCCGCTCAGGCGCTCGAAATAATCCGGCGGCAGCTCGACATCGGCGTCCGTGAAGAGCAGCCATGGGGTGGTGGCCAGATCGGCGCCCAGTTGGCGCGCTTCGCTCACGTTGGCCGGACAGCGCACGAGGGTGCAGGCAGGGCGCCGGGCGGCCGTCACAATCTCAGGGGTGCGGTCCTCGCTCGCATCGACGACGATGATCGGCAAGGCCTGAGGCAGCCTCGCGAGGAACGCGCCGATGTTGCGCTCTTCGTTACGGGTCGGTACGACGAGCGTGATCTCTTCTATGCGCATGGGTTCTCGAACGGATTCAGGAAGGTGGAACCGGGGCCCGCGCTGCGACCGTTCGCCACGCGGCGGCGCGTGATGCCTTCGGGCCTCTTGGTTCTTGAGCTTGCGCGCCCGAAGGCTCCGTAGCCGCAACCGCGGCCTCGTGCTCGTGGTCAAGTGTAGGGGATTGGCGAGCTTAGCGTCAAGCTCTTGCGCAATGTTCATGCCAACGCTATACTCAATTATAAGCGCAACACCCCAGTGAGACGAACATGTCCGTGCTGTCCGCCCTGCGCCAGATCCACTTGGGCTTTACTTGCGAGCGAGCCGTAACGATCAGGCCGAGCTGCTGAACCTGATTTACGCCGGGGATGCCTCATGTTTCGGCGGCGGAAATATGATGCATACGCCAGTCGATTTCACCGGGCCGCGCGAGACGCCCGGATGCGATCGCAGGCACCTGTCCCTCCGGGCAGGGCACAGATCTATTAACACGAAGAAACAAACAAGTATGGACGTGAGATCATGGAAATGAACGCAATCGCACGCAAGCTGGAGGTCATAGAGAAGAAGGGCGCGATGCGCTCCGTTGACGTCGCAAATCTCCTGGGCACGCGCCCGGAGACCGTATCGCGCTGGAATCAGGGCAAGGCCTTTCCTCGTCCCGAAACGCAGAAGACACTGCTTGAGCTGGAATACCTGATCGAACAGCTGGCCGACTTCTACGAGCCGCAGGAGGCTAGGTTGTGGTTGTTCGCACGCCAGAAGCGCCTGGGCGGCGTCACACCTGCCGAGCTGATCCAGGAAGGCAAGATAGACGAGGTCCTCGCCGTCATCGACCAACTACGGGACGGGGTGTACCTGTAGGCGGCGAGGCAGGGTGTAGTCCTTGATTCACGATCTGGATCTCCTCGATCGCCTCAGCGCGTTCGACCCGATCAAGTTCGGCGGCGAGGTGTTCCGCGCGACTCGGAAAAGCCTGGATCCGCTCACTCCGTCTACCAGCGGTGGACGCTGGGCGCCGAAGGACGGGCCCGCAGTGCTTTACATGAGCACGGAGGGCGAGGGTGCACTTGCCGAGATCGCGTTTCATTGGAGCCAGTTCTACCCGCTGCCGAGCAAACCCGCCGCGCTGCACCGCATCGGTCTAACCGCCCGCCGGACCATGCGGCTGCTGCGTGCGGATCTTGTCGATCTCGGCGTGGATTGGGCGCGCTATGGCGAGATGAGCTATGAGCGCAGCCAGGTGATCGGGGCCGCCGCGGCGTTCCTCGAACGCGATGGCCTGCTTGCACCTTCGGCTAGATGGTCGTTGCGAAACCGTAGTCCTATTCGTGGACAACCATGCCCCAGATAACCGCCTGGAGGTGCTCGCCACTGAAGAAGCTGTCGATTGGCTGACATGGGCCGGAGCCAACGACCTGCTTGCCCCGGAAGGCCCGAATCACTCTGCCGAAGGTTGAGGGCGCGGGGGCACCCTCCAGATCGAGGCCGGTTCCGGGTCTGCCGACAGCCGTATCGCCGGCTCGAATCGGCGTTTAGAACAAGAAGCTCATCGCAATGGAACACCTCGGTCTACCGCAGCACCTCCGAAACGGTTTTGCTCAGGCTTCCACAATGCGCTTGGCAAGCTGAAATTGAATGCCGAAAAACCACCACGGTCGTCGACTGTGACTGTCCGCTATTGGCCGGTATGTGACCTGGATGTCGAGAAGTCGGTACCCGATCCAAAGCGGCGAGCGCGATGGACTAAAGATTGGAACGCCAACGCGGTATTGCAACGTCGAGGCGGCGGGTGGTCGCGGGTGTCCTCGCACGGAAGTGTATAGTATCGCGACTTATTCAACATGACGGAATATTGCCCCGCGAAACCCATCCTCATCGCCCATCGCGGGGCGAGCGGTTATCTCCCCGAACACACGCTCGCGGCCTATATGATCGCCATCGAACAGGGTGCCGATTTCATCGAGCCGGACCTCGTCAGCACGGCCGACGGCGTGCTCATCGCCCGCCACGAGAACGAGATCGGCAGCACCACGGATGTCGCTTCCCGTCCGGAATTCGCCGCTCGCCGGACCGTCAGGCACATCGACGGCGAGCCCGTAACCGGCTGGTTCGCCGAAGACTTCACCCTGGCCGAGATTAAGACGCTGCGGGCCAGGGAGCGCCTTCCCGGGATCCGGCCCCACAACGCCCGCTTCGACGGCCTGTTCGAGATCCCGAGCTTCGAGGAGGTCCTGAACCTCGTCCTGGCCATGAACGAACGCCGGGCACGTGACGCTCTGATGTTCGGCCGGCCGCGACCGAGGCCCATCGGTCTATATCCCGAGACCAAGCATCCGAGCTACTTCCGCGACCTCGGGCTCCCGCTCGAGGCGCGGCTCATCCACAGCCTGGAGCGCCACGGATACGGTCGGCCGGATGCCCCGGTGTTCATCCAGTCCTTTGAGGTCGCCAATCTCAAGGCGCTGTCCCGGATGACGGCGCTGCCGCTCGTGCAGCTCATCGAGGCGGAGGGCAAACCGTATGATTTCATGCTGAGCGGCGATCCGCGCCGCTACGCCGATCTTCTGGTTCCGGCGGGCCTCGCCGAGATCGCGGCGTATGCGCGGGCCATCGGCGCGAGCAAGGATGTGCTCATCCCCCACGCAGAAGACGGCTCTCTGGGACCGCCGACCACGCTCGTCGCCGACGCCCACGCCGCGGGGCTCCTGGTGCATGCCTGGACCTTTCGTGCCGAGAACGCCTTCCTCCCCGCCGCATCGCGCACCGGGACCGATCCGGCGGCGCTCGGGGATCTCGACAGCGAGCTTTCTGTCTTCCTCGATCTCGGCATCGATGGTGTCTTCACCGATCACCCGGGGATCGCCGTGCGCACAATGCGAAGGGCGGCGATGAGCAACTCGGGCTAGCCGGCGGACCGGGCGGCTCGTGACACTTACGGCGGACCGACCGCCCAGGCCCCCGGCTGGCCCCCGGCGCCTCCCCTTGGCCCTCGCTCGCCCGAGACGCCAAAGCACCCCGAAACACAGCGCCTCGGGACGAGAAGGGCCCGCAAAGTCCCCGATCTCGGCCGAGGGATCGCATGTTGACCGGTTTGTCGAGTCACGGTCCTCACGCCACTAAAACACGAGTGGTATAAAGTCGCGCGATCGGGCATCCGATGGGGAACCCCCGAACCCTGCAAATGCTTACAATACGCTCGCACCTTTTACCGGTTTAGTTCACGGCTTCTCTCTCAGCTCGCTTAGCATTCGACGTTAAAACAATGTGTTACAAAGCGGCATACGCCATGCCAGCGTATGTGGCTAAATTGTGGTAGTAACCACCCACAATCAACCTGGGGGCCACGGCAGATGTGGCCCTTTATCTCATCGTCATCGGTGTCCTGGGTCTGGCGAGAAATCTAAGGCGTTAAACTTAAACCGTAAATGTATGAAAGGCGGGATTTGGTGGGCAGGTTGGCTGAGCAGTAGTCTGCTGCTGCAGGCAGCCGACGCGGATGATTATCGCACGCCCCGCGCCGGCGAGGAATATCGCACAGAACTGTGGGGAATACCGATCACAGCGCCTGCGTTCTTTTGTCCTGCAAATCATAAACTTGACTCATTTGCATCGTATTTCATGATGCAAGTACTCTAGAGAAGTGGGCCCACAATCGTAAAACGAACTGGCTGCTCCCGGGACTCGGCAAACGCTTTGATGTTTCGTGTATCGCGGGCGTCACGCGAAATGACGAGGAACTCAATGTCTGCAAGACCCGATGTGCGCTCAACCCCCTCTCTGAAAGCCTGCGACCCTGCGACAAATCTCACAAGGCCAGTAGCGAAGATAAGGCGTTTCCTCTCATATGTATCAAGTTTACTGACAATGAGTGGATATTTCCACTCGAACTGGCTAACCACCCGACGCAGATCTTTCAAGGTAAGTTCGGATCCGCTATGTGAGCAAGGACGCGTGCTGATCTCACATAAGCACCCCCCGAGGGTATCTCGGAGAGTGTCGCAGATCCTGATGTGCTGTGCTGTCAAAGGATTGAAAGAGCCAGGAAATACTGGATACCGAACATCGAGCAATCCATTCTCGCTCGCCGCATTTCGTCGCAGAATCTGCCCATCAGGTTGAACTACGAGGTACTCGCTGTCTAAAGATGAATTGTAAAACTGCTGCAGGATGTCCACAGAAGTCTAAGCCTTTGCGATGTTTTTTACTCTGTCTTGTCTCCCCTTTCTGATGACTGCCCTGTCTTTGAGACTACTCCCATTATTTTCTTTAGTTCCTTCTCCTTTCGGAACACTCACGCTTGCTCTTGCGATCTCAACCTGCTGGTGTTGTTCCGCTTTGGTAACGGAAACCGTCTTTTCGATCACCAATGATGCTTGTTCGAAATCGGCAAAAAATGCGTCCGTTTCGTCGACCATCAGTCCATGCATGATGTTTGAAAATCGCTTAAAAAGGCTGAACGCACGAGCGACGTCTTCATCATCGTCCAATTGATTATGCGTGTGAGCTAGCAACTCACTCCACGCTAACTGGAACGCTGAGTGCTCTTTTTCAAGTGCCAGGGCAGTTCTAACATATCTTCTCGAGCCGGACGACATGCAAAGGAGCTTGTCGGCGCCGATGCAAAACGCCGAACATGCAAACGCAAGGTAGCCCCAAGCGGGATTGGCCTTTAACATCTTGATGTCCGCAAGAAGCAACACTGGATAGGCGGCGCCAAGTAGGGCCGCTAAAATCGCAATCCACCTCAGCCAGATTGCGAAGTGCTTCCTGGAGTCTTTTCTCTTCATATACCAGCGTTGCACCTCGAGCGATTTCTCCAGCAAGCTATTGTATATACTGTCCAACGAAACAAACCGGCCGTTCCTCCAGTCTGGAGCCGCAAGCTGTTCACCGACAATATTACGTGGAACCGGCGGCTGAGACTCAGCTTTAGGATCAGACACAGCCATCTCCGCGGCTGATTAGTGAGCGTTGGCTCGCAACCGTAGCAGGCGGGTGCGACTACCTTTCGGTATTGTTTGCGGGGACCAGAGGTAGTCCCACACGCAGCTGTTCGAGCACAACCTCAAGTGCCGAGCGCACACTTGACGCCCTCACCTCATCACGCCCTACATCACCGAAGTTCAAGCATCGCACTATCGCTCGAGATGGATCCATAACTGCACACGCGATAAACACCAGACCGGTAGGTTTGAACGGGCGTATGGTTCCGGGCCCGGATACACCTGTGATAGCAAGACTCATGTTGGCATGCGGATAGGCGAGCGCGAGCGCGTTAGCGGCCATGGCCACCGCCACCTGCTCACTTACAGCGCCGTGCGTTGATAGAAGGCTAAGTGCTACATCCAGCATCTGAGACTTGGACTCGGACGCGTATACAACCATCCCACGGTCAAAAACATCGGAGGCGCCTGGCACGGATGTCAATACTGCAGCTAGGAGGCCCCCGGTGCAGGACTCAGCCGTCACGAGGCGGCATCCGGCGTTCTGGCATTCGGAGACGACTTGGCGGGCGAGCGCTTTCGTTGCCTCATTTACCATGTGTGAACCTGCTGAGCACGACGGGGAATGCGCGGCGTTGAGCGCTGCGTTCCCCGCCCAGGTGGTTCCACGTGCGACCACAAAGCTTATCCGAATGTGGCCAACTGCTCAACGTTGGCGTGCTCGTCGGCACCGGCACTTCAAGCCGACACCGTGTTGTTGATGCGACGTCGTCGTGTCAGCAGCCGTGGGGGCGCGGTCTGCCGACACCGAGGCGCCGATCATCGTCTTGGTCCCGCGACGACGCGACGCTGGGCGAGTTCTTTGACTGGCTGGGGCCACGGTGCGCGGTCGATACGGGGCGTGTACTGCGACGTGCGGGCGCCTTACCTCAAGCACATTCCGTCCCGCCTGCCGCAGGCCACGATTGTGCTCGACCGGTTTCATGTCGTGCAACATCTCAACGAGGCCGTCCACCACGTGCGCGGGCCAGTTGACTCTTTTCCATCAACGTGGACGAGGTGCAGAACGTCGCTGAGAACGATCTGGTCACATTGCTCCCCGAAGGCCGCAAGTTCGGGGCGGGACTGGGAATAGGGATTTAAAACGCCCTGTTTCATGAAGAGGCACAGTACTGCCGGGCTCGTGAGCTGTCAACATGCGAGCCCTGATCCTGCAATCGGGCCATTGTCGGGCCCTTCATCGGCCCGAGGCGCTATGTTTCGGAGCGTTTTGGCGTCTCGAGCGAGCGAGGGCCAACAGGGAGGGTCGGCTTAGGGGCTGAACCGGATGGGATCGGGGATCGGTGGGGATCAGGCCATTTGGAATCGATCGAAGGCCTGGCCGCTGCTCGGGGCGGTGCTCGGGCGGGGCAGGTCTCGATGTGTTCTTGTACCAGACTGGTAGAGGGCGGTGTCTTCGGGACGCCGCCGCTCGTCGTGGACGCGCCTTCCATCCTCGGGGCGCCAAGCAGGCAGCGTCCCTGTGCCTGGCTTTCCCGCTGGCGCCGTCTGAACCGCTTCGTCCATCGTCCTTGGTGTTGGTCTTCCTGAAAGTTACTGCATTGACAGTAGCATGGGGTTGCCGCTTCGGGCAACCGTTCATGCTACACAACGACGCAGATCATCAATGTGAACGACGGGGCGGTGCACACGAGATAGTCCCGGGGCTGTAGCCCGCCCGACACCCCTTGCCAGGACCCGCCGCGTGCTTATGATCCCCCGCGCCGCCTCGCCGCGCGTGGTCCTTGCCTATGACGGAATCCGACAACCCTCCTTCGGAAGCTCGGCCATTGGAAACAGAGCCTTTGGTTATCGAGCGTCTGGAGAGCGTCTTCGAGCCCCCCCTGCCCAAGCGGCCGGGGGATCGCTGGCGCTGGGCGCGCCTCTACGGCTGCGGGAAGGGGCTCGCCATCGCGGCGGCGGCGCGCCGCCATCGGGGGCCTTGCCTCGTCATCGTACCGAATGCCGCGGAGGCCGGCCGCATCGCTGATGAGGTGCAGTTCTTCGGGGATGACAGCTTGGAACCGCTCGCCTTCCCGGACTGGGAGACGCTGCCCTATGACCGCTTCTCGCCGTACCAGGACATAGTCTCCGAGCGCCTCGCGACGCTCTACCGCCTACCGGAGCTCCCGGGCGGATCGGCCCGCGAGTGTCTCGTAGACCGCGCGGCGCGCCGAGGCGCCTCGCTCGATCGGCGCCCTCTCGGCTCCTCTCTTCGCTCTTCGCGCGCACCCGCATCCGGATCCGCGGACGTCGCGTATATACTCGGGAAGCGAACGATGATCTGACGAGGAGGGCCTGTCATGGCGTTACGCGCATTCCTTGTACTGCTGGGTGCCTTGGCCATTACGGTGCCCCCGCCCGCGGCCGCCGGCACGGAGGAATTGGAATGGGGCGAGTGGAGCACGGGCGTATTCGCCCGGGCCAAGGCCGAGAACCGCTTCGTGCTGCTCGATCTCGGCGCAGTCTGGTGCCACTGGTGCCATGTCATGGAGGAAACCACCTACCGCGATCCGGCGGTCGTTCGATTGATTCGATCGCGCTACCTGCCCGTCCGCGTCGACCAGGACGCCAATCCCGAGCTGTCGAACCGCTATGAGGACTATGGTTGGCCGGCTACCATCGTGTTCGCGCCGGACGGGACCGAGCTCGCCAAGCGTCGCGGCTACATCCCGCCCGAGCAATTCGCCGCATTGCTCCAAGCCTTCATCGACGATCCCAAGCCGGGACCGTCCGTCGTGCCCGCGACACCGGTCGTGCCCGTTGCCCAGGCGGCGTTGGATCCCGCATCGCAAAGGGCATTGTTGGCCGAATATTTCGCGTTGTACGACGACGAGCACGGCGGATGGGGAACGATGCACAAGTTCATGGATGCGGACAGTATCGAGTATGCCCTGCGCGGTGCCCTGAACGGCGACGCCCGCCTCGTCGAAATAGCGAAGCGAACACTGGATGCGGCGACGGCCCTCATCGATCCCGTGTGGGGGGGCGTCTATCAGTATTCCGTCGGCCCCTGGAACGACCCCCACTTCGAGAAGATAATGTCCTTCCAGGCGAGTTACCTGCGCGCTTACTCACTCGCCTTCGGCCTCTGGCACGACGAGAAGTATCGCAAGACCGCCCAAGCCATCATCCGTTATCTGACGGAGTTCCTGATGTCACCCGACGGCGTGTTCTACGCCAGTCAGGACGCCGACGCCGGCCCGGACGTGACCGGCAAGGACTTCTATGCCATGAGCGACGATGCGCGGCGCAAGGTGACGATGCCGCGCGTCGACCGGCACGTCTATGCGCGCGAGAACGGTTGGGCGATCACGGCCTTCGCGCTCTATGCGAACATCACCGACGATAAAGGCACCCTCGACCGCGCCATTGAGGCGGCACGTTTCATCATCGGGCATCACGCCCTTCCGGACGGCGGCTTCCGCCACGACGCGGACCAGGCGGCGGACGCCACGCCGCACCTCGGTGACAGTCTCTACATGGCGCAGGCCTTCGCCACCCTCTACGCCGCGACCGCGGAGCGCGAGTGGCTCGATCATGCCGCCCGATCCATCGAATTCATCAGCCGGACATTCATGGACGAAGACGCCGGGTTCATCATCGCGCCGGTGCCCGCCGATGCCGTCGGCGTCTTCAAGAAGGCGGTCAGGCAAGTGGACGAGAACGTCACGCTTGCCCGCACCGCCAACTTGCTGTTCCACTACACGGGGAACGCACGTCATCGAGAGATGGCAGGGCATGCCATGCGCTATCTCGCCGCTCCGGCGCTGCTAGAATCGCGTCGTTCGTTACCGGGCGTTTTGCTCACCGCCCACGAGTTGAGCGAAGAGCCGCTGCACATCACGGTCGTCGGCAAGAGGAATGATGCCTCCGCTCGTGTGCTCTACGCCGAAGCGCTGCGCTGGCCTGCCGTCTTCAAACGCATCGAATGGTGGGATCGTAGCGAAGGTCCGTTGCCGAACCCGGATATTCAATATCCGCAGCTCGATAAGGCCGCGATCTTCCTCTGCACGAACAAGACCTGCTCGCTGCCGATGTATACGCCCGAGGCCTTGACGAAACGCCTGCACGCCGTCGCTTCAGAGGACGTTGCTTCGGTGCTCGACCCATCGACTACGGGTTTTCTTGCCATGGTGGGCGCACGTCGATGATCTTGGCCACCTACCTGTCTTCCCCTCCCGATGGAACGGGATTGAGGGAAGGGCGATCGAAAACCGTTCGGACGAAGAATGATCGCGGGGGAACAACAGATCACGCCGGGGGTACATGGGATCATCGCAGCGAGACGAGAGCGCATCGCGTGCGAACGAAGGATCCTCGCGTGCGAACGATGTCCGGACCGCCGGCAACGTCGTCCGCACGGGTGCGGACGATGTCGTCGTCGAGCGCCCCGCCAATCGCATACGCAGCCCCTCGGCCACGGGTCGATCCTTCTCGTCCGCATGGTGCCGGCCGCTCACACCCGAACGCGGATCGACCGAGCGCGTGCGCGCGGGAAAGACGTACGGCCATGCCCATTGCCTTGGGGCGCCTGGGTACTTCCGCGAAAGCGCGTCGGGGGAGATAGGCCTCGCCGTACCCGGCTGCCGGATCCGACTCGTGGAGCTCTTGACCCGGACGAGATGTGCGAAGATGCATACGACCTTTTGGTGGCCCGAATCGACCGGGCAGCCGCGCCGGCCTTTTCGCCGACTCGATGCCTTCGAGCCAAGGCAGAGGTTCCGCAAGCACCTCCTTGTACAAGAACAGGATCGCCCTCTTGGCCTGGTTCTGCGTCGAGGCCGACACGCGTTTCGCCACCGCGAGGTGAGGTGGGTCAGGAACGCCTCGATCTCCGCCGCCCCCCGTGTCGCGGGGGTGTCGCTTGTTGTGTGCAAAGCGTCGCATCCAATCGATGTAGGTCCTGCTCGGTCCGGATGCTGTAGTGCTTGCGCCGGGTACCGATCCGATCCCGGACGTGGTCCAAGAGACGGGGTTGTCCCTTACCCATACCGACCTCCGAAGATGTGCTTGCTTTCCCGCTTTTGGGAGTACTATAATTTGTCTAAGTGCTTGATCTGCGGGACAAGGCGCTCGTCCCACGACTCACTATACCGCCTCGTGACGCAGAAGAAAAGCACCTTTTAGGGGGTCTCCTCGTTAGGAAGAAATTCAGATGGGAAACGCTCAGCTGAAAAGAAAATACGTAGAGCATGCAATACGCTCACTCAAGAATGTGCTGCGATCGTTTCCGGGCGCGTATATCTGCCCAATTTGCGTCGAGTTGTTCCCTGACCTTGAAGCTTTCAGCATTGAGGATGTGCCTCCGGCGTCTATCGGCGGGCGGCGGATCTGTGTGACATGTCAGCCATGCAATTCAACCGCGGGGCATGCCATTGATGCCGCAGTTCAGTGGGAGACAAAGCTTCGCCGCGGATTCTTGGCAAACGGCATGGTTGCCGAACGAGCAAAGTTGAAGATCAGTGAAGTCTCTCTGAACGTAGACGTAACGCGCGACAAAAATGGCCTCAACGTCGTCGTTGCCCCAGGCCAGAACGATCCTCGCGCCGTCGAGGCTGGCAAAGCCGAGATGCAAGATGCTTGTTTTCGAAAGAGAGGGACGTTCACCCTCACCAAATCCGCTTCATACAAGCAACGGGCAGCCGATGTTGGCTACTTGAAGTCTGCTTATCTCGCCGCGTTCGCAAAGTTTGGGTATCGGTGGATTTTCCAACCGGCACTCAATTCGGTGCGCGAGCAGATTCGATGGCCCGGGACTATGGTTCTAGAACGTTTTCGGGTTTACCTTGGTAGTGAACTCCCAAGCGGCGATGGGATCTACTTTTTGTCCAATCCGCTCAAGTGTCTGCTGGTCAAGATCGACCGCTCTGGGGTCTTACTGCCTTGGCTACGGGGGGAGGGTGCCGGAGTATTCGAGTGGCTACAAACCCAGTCCGACCGAGAATCGTCTGTCAGGTGTTCCATCACGGATGGATGGTCGTGGCCGACAACCCTCGAACTCAGCTTGGACCAAATCGAGCCAAATGATTCCTAACAATGCGCTTGAGAGGGACGTGCGGGATCGGCGTTCGCTCTTCCCCGTGATGTACGGATTTTGCGACGGTACCCGGATCGTGGTACCGTAGCGACGCAAGCACTCGAAAAAGGTGGCACGTCATGTTCGATCCGACTCTGAACGGTGTAATGGCGCAGGTTGATGCCGGCAAGATTGTTCTGCCAGCCATGCAGCGCCCCTTCGTCTGGAAAGAGGACCGGATCACCAAGCTCATGAACAGCCTCCTCCGGGGCTTTCCTCTAGGAACGGCGCTGCTCTGGAAGACGGCTACGATGCAGCGCTTCCGCCGCTTTCAGAGGGATGTGCAGCCCGATGCCGGCATCACCGTCGATTTCGACAGCGACGACTCGACCGAGCGATACTTGGTGCTTGACGGTCAGCAGCGACTCACGAGCCTCTTCGTCGCGATCGCCGGTACGTACGACGGCAAGAAGCTGTTCGTCGACGTGCTGAGTGGAGTCAAGGGCGAGAAGGATGCGGGCGACGCCTATTGGGACTGCCGCTTTCTCGTCGAGAAGGAAGCGAAGGATCTCAATGCGTGGCCACGCCCGGCTGGCGAGAAGAACGGTAGCGCAGAGCGTGCCGTTTTCGTGAAGTTCCAGGATCTCACGAGGCTTGCCGCTGCCAAAGCCGGCGTCATCGCGACTCAGCGCGCTGCCGAATTGGGCCTGGATGCGGCGCAGACGACTCACATGACGACCAGCTACCTTCAGGGCGCGACGGTGCTGGCCAGCAAGACGGCGCTCCAGATCCATCTCATCGACGAGGACGCGGGCGAGCCGATGCCGATCGAGGAGATCCTGGAGGTCTTCGTCCGCGTGAATTCAGGCGGGCTGGTTCTCCAGAAGTCCGACCTGCTCATGAGCCTGCTGGACCTCAAGTGGAACGACATCCAACCCGAGCTGTCCCGAGCGGTTACGGAGATCAACGCGTTGCGCCCGTTCAACATTACGCGCGACGACGTGCTCAAGAGCCTCTTGCTGGCAAAGGGCTCCGAGACCCGGTTCGACCGACTAGTCGCTGATCGCAGCCGTGTAGAGAAGCTCGCGACAGATCTCCCGCAGCTCCTTCCTGCTTTGCAGGCGGCGTGGAAATCCATGACGTTATTGCTGATGGACGACTGCAAGATCACCTCGGAGCGGTTCTTCCGAGGCGGCCACAACTCGCTGCTTCCGTTCGTTCTCTACTTCGTTGCGAACCCGGCGCCGAGCCCAGCCGAGAAGCGTAGGCTCGTGGTAGCGGTGTACACGACGCTGATGAGCGGTGTCTTTGCGGGCGCCGAGGCGCGGATGGGCGCCTTCGTGCGGAAAGAGTGCGTCAAAGGGAAGCCATTCCCGCTCGATAAGCTCACGCGCCTCGTCGCCAGTCACTACGGCGTTAGTTTGCTCGAGACGCTCCTGTCGCGACACCTTGATCTCACCCTCAACATTGCCCACGGCGGGATCACGGTAGACGACAATAACGCGGAGAACCTGCAACGGGACCACATCTTCCCCCGTGCGATGCTGGAGAAGCAGGGAATGCCCCCTGAGCGAACGAACCACTACGCGAACTTCCACTTCCTCCGCGGCAAGGGCAACCTCAACAAGTCGGACACGGCGCCGCACGAGTGGTTCAAGAAGCCGGGCGATCAGCCGGCGTACTCGGACGACGACCTCAAGGAGCGCCTCTTGACGTGGGATCTCCTCCAACCGGGCAAGTTCGGCGACATGCTTAGGGAGCGCAGTCAGAAGATTCACGAGAGAGCCCTTGCGCTCTTCGGGATGACGTCGGCCGAGTTCGACGCGCTTTTCGCATGAGTCTGGAGCCGATCTATCGCCCGACCACCGCAAAATGCGCGGCGGGGGGTGATGCCCAAGTTAGGTTCAAAGAGAAGCAGCTAAACCATTCTCGCTAATACTACTGATTACACTCTGGCAGATGCAAACCATTGCCGAAGTGCCGGAGTACACTCGCCGAGCCGAACGGCTGCTGTCAGAAACCGAGCGTCAAGCGGTCATCGACTATTTGGCCGCCTTTCCGAAAGCGGGTGTCATTTTGCAGGGCATCGGAGGCCTTCGAAAAATACGCTGGGCACGGCAAGGGTCTGGCAAGAGCGGCGGAGTTCGGGTCATTTACTACTTTCACAACGAAGAGATGCCACTGTACTTACTCTCTGTTTTCGGTAAGGGCGAGAAGGCGAACCTAAGTAAAGCGGAAAGAAACGAGTTGGCTAGGCTAGTTCGTCTTCTTGTCGACGCTTGGAGCACCAGAGATGAATGAAGCAGTCAAAAGTATAAAACAGGGCTTACTGGAAGCAATCGATCATGCCAATGGTAAGCCTGTTAAGGCTGTTGTACATAAACCCGAGTTTATTGATGTGCAAACAGTGCGGAAAAAGGTGGGTATGACGCAAGCGGAGTTTGCAGCCTCGTTTGGGGTCAGTCTCGGTACGTTACGGCATTGGGAGCGCGGTGATCGTAGACCACGAGGGCCTGCCTTAGTTTTGCTCAATGTGGTAGCGAGAGAACCCAAGGCAGTTCTTAATGCATTGTCAAAAAGCGAACCTAACAAATCTCTCCACCGGACGCGCCAAAAAGCGGCGCGGCGGTGAGCTAATTCGTTGGGCATCACGGCAGCGCCGCGCCAGAGGAGGCAGTTGAAATGCTAAACGGTGGTTGCTTCTGTGGCGCGATCCGGTATGAGACGGCAGGCACGCCCTTTGACCAGACGAACTGTCACTGCTCGATCTGCCGTCGAACGACCGGCGCCCCATTCGTAGCCTGGTTCAGCGTGCCACGGTCTGAGTTCCGGCTCACCCGAGGCACGCCTATGCGATTCAGATCAACCCCGAAGGGAATGCGGAGTTTCTGTCCTCGGCGCGGCACCCAGCTGACTTTCGAGCACGACGACGCCCTGGACGAGATTGACGTCACGACCTGCAGTCTTGATGATCCCGAACGGCTGCCGCCGGAAGATCACACGCGCACGAGCAGTAAGCTCGGGTGGGTCAAGTTGTCCGACGGTTTCCCCGAGTACCGCGAGGCGCGGTACGAAGGGTGATCGTGATGGCCAACCCGTGGTTGCACCGGACCCGCGGAAGCGGGCTTCGCCCGCTCGCACGGACCGGCGGACTCTAACGTTGGGCGGCGGGAGACAGGCTACCGCGGTGGACCTTCTGATCAACGTCGATGTCGATGATCTCGAGGCGGCGATCGCGTTCTACCAACGAGGTGTCGGGCTTCGCGTCGGACGTCGACTGTTCGAAGGAACTGTGGTTGAGATGCTCGGCGCGTCGTCGCCGATCTATCTCATGGAAAAGAAAGCTGGGACCTCGGCGAGTACCTATACATCCCAGTTTCGAGACTACGGTCGGCACTGGACGCCGGTGCATCTCGACTTCATCGTTGACGACGTCGCGGCTGCAGCACGAAACGCTCTGGCCGCGGGGGCGAAGCTGGAAGGCGAGTTGCAGTCGTTCAGCTGGGGACGCCAGGCGACGATGAGTGATCCGTTTGGCCACGGACTGTGTTTCGTGCAGTGGCTAGGCAAGGGCTACGGTGATGCGCCATAACACGCCGCCCGACCCGCGCCGGGCTTCAAGGGTAATGATAACCGCCGTGGATCGCCGTCGCCTTTCCAAGCCTTCGTGGCCGCCGCGGCTGATCTTGTTTCGTTCGGCGCTCCCATGGCGTCGTCATCCTTCGTTCCAGAGTGGGGAACAATGCCTGCACCTGAACCAGAACTACTCTTAGCGATACTGCAGCAGACGCTTGCAACTCAGGGGATCGATTTCGACAGCATTATTGCCAAGCTCGGCCAAGTGCAAGCCTCGGAGGACAGGCTGCAAGGAAGGCGGTTCACATTAGGTGACCACTTGCGGGGATCGGTGCTCTCACTCCTCAGCGCGGACCTGTCGATCCCCGCACGGATCCATACATTGCCGGAACGCTGAGGCTCGGGATCGAAGGATCATCGCGATGGAGCAAAGGAGCATCAAGCGCGGGCGAGGGATGATCGCGAGGAAACAAAGGATCACCGCGAGGCAGACATCGGATCATCGCAGCGGGACGAGAGCGCATCGCGTGCGAACGAAGGGGCATCGCAGGGGAAGGACAGTCCCCACAGCCGATGACGTCGCCCGCGCGCGTGCGGACGACTGTTTCGGCCGAGAGATCGATCCTCGGGACGCGCGTCCGCGTAAGCATGGGTCGATGTCCGGTGAAGGATCGGTGCGGCAGAGGAACCGCCCACTACGACTCCTTCCGCAATCGCCGCCGCCCGGACCTTCGGACGAAGGACGGGGTGGTCTAGGCGAAGCGCCCGTTCGGCGGTCCCGAAGCGGTGCTCCGCCATCTCAGGCGCTATACCCATCGGATCGCCATCGGCAACGAGCGCCTACTCGGTTGCGAGAACGACGAGGTTGCGGAGAGCGCGCAGGTTGATTTCGCGGCCATCCGACGCTTGACGCTAATCACGCCGCGCGTTACTATCACGGAGTGATCAGGACGTTCAAATGCGTCGATACGCAAGCCCTTTCAAAGGGCGAGCGAGTGAAGCGGTTCGCGAACATCGCGACTGTTGCGCGACGTAAGCTTCGGCAGCTGGAGATCGCCGCCCGCTTGGATGATCTGCGCGTACCGCCCGGTAATCGACTTGAGACACTCAAAGGGGATCGCGCGGGCCAGCATAGTATCCGCATAAACGATCACTTCCGTGTGTGCTTCCGTTGGGACGCCGCGGGCGCTGAGGACGTCGAGATCGTGGACTATCACTGACGGGGAACGATGATGCGTAAGCTCAAGCCAGTAACACCAGGCGAACTCCTGTTGGAGGAGTTCCTGAAACCTATGGGCATCAGCCAGTATCGGCTGGCGAAGGAGATTGGCGTACCGGCGCAGCGTATCGGCGACATCGTGGCGGGCAAGCGCGCCATAACCGCCGACACCGACTTGCGGCTATGCCGGTTCTTCGGTCTTTCCAACGGATACTGGCTGCGTGCCCAAGTGATGCATGACACCGAGATCGCGGAACGTGCGCTGGGCGCTGAGCTGGCGAAGATCAAGCCGTGGGAAGGCACGTCGGGTGATGGGAGGCGCGCTCTAACCCGCGCATGAACACGCATCGTCGGCACGGCCCTGATCGATCCCCGCACGGATACATACATTGCCGGAACGCTCCCGATTGAAGGATCGAGGCTCGGGATCGAAGGATCATCGCGATGGAGCAAAGGAGCATCGCGCGCGGGCGAAGGATGATCGCGAGGAAACAACGGATCACCGCGAGGCAGACATCGGATCATCGCAGCGGGACGGGAGCGCATCGCGTGCGAACGAAGGGGCATCGCAGGGGACGACGTCCCCACAGCCGATGACGTCGTCCGCGCCTGTGGGGACGACGTTTCGGCCGAGAGATCGGTCCTCGGGACGCGCGTCCGCGTAAGCATGGGTCGATGTCCGGTGAAGGATCGGTGCGGCAGAGGAACCGCCCACTACGACTCCTTCCGCAATCCCCGCCGCCCGGACCTTCGGACGAAGGACGGAGTGGTCTACGCGAACCGCCCCTTCGGCCGGCTGGCGCCTCTGCAGCGCGGCGTCCGGATCAAGAGGACCGGCGCATTGCGATCATCTGCGAGTCCGAGCTCTTCCCCGAGCACGCCCCCAGGCACGCCGCCGGAGCCGCGCCGCGCGCGATCCCGAGGGGCTCATCCGCGATCTCAGCGAGCTGTCCCAGGGCGCGCCGGTGGTCCACGAAGACCATGGGGCGGGACGGGCACACGAGCGTCGCCGGCGCTGATCTCGATCTATGCGCCGGCGAGGTGACAGTTGAAGTAGGCGCCGCCGAGAAGTTATCGAACTCGACACCCGTAGTCTTCGAGTTTAACTCAAAACCGGACGACCAAACACGCGCCATTAGAAGCCTCTGGTAAACGCAATAATATCCCAGGTACTATCGGTGCCATTGTACACGGCGCCGAGGTAGTCGGTCTTGTTGGCCGTAGTGGTTAGGGTGATGCTGGCGAGATCGGTGTTCAGCCGGAAAGCGGTGTCGAGCGAAATAGTACGCGATCCGGTGGCATCCTGTTTCAGCCGCCAGATACACTTCTGCCCATCGGTGGGATTTGTTGGATTACCGAGCAGCCTGTTGCCGCCAAGCGTGACCATAAATATGTTGCCCGTCGAAGCATCGGTGGCGATCGTCGCCGCGTCGGTGAGCCCAACAACCGCCGAACCTTTGATGATTGGTTGAGTGAGCACAGTGCTAGCAGATTGCAGCGCCCGGCCTGTCTCGCGCCAGTTATTGCCATCCCAGACAAGCGATACGGTATCGACCGCATTTGCTGCAGTAGATAACGTAAGTGAGCTGTTGGCAAGCTTGACATTGCTCGGCCAGGTGACCGTCCGACTACCGGTTGCGTCTTGGGTAAGCACAAGGATGAGCCGGTCGCCAATAAATGAACCATTGGTGACCGTGAACGTCACGTTACCGGTAAGCGTGCCATACTGATGGTCGCCATTGACCCGTGTAACAGTCACCGCACCCGCGATATTGCCCAACGAGTAGGGTGCGATCGGGTTAATACCACGGTTGTTACGGACTGCGCTATTGGTCCCCGCAACCCTCGGGGTTTGGTTAAAGTTACTGACGAACGAGTTGTTCTCGACGGTGTGTCCATCCCCTCCTAAGATAGTGACTGTCCGTGAGGTGACGTTACCTTCGATGGTGTTCCCACGTACTACAATCGGGCCAGCGGTGGTGCTACTGAATTGCACAGATGCCTTGTTTATCCGGCCGTTATTTTTGCAGTAGTTGTCGGCAACGAGCACTCCGGTCTGGGCGCCCTGGCCTAACACGGCCGATGAGTCGGTGTTCTCGATTGTATTGCCAATGATCACTATGCCGCTGATCGTTGCGGCCGAATCCATTTCAACTCCAACCCCGTCGGTCGAGATTTGCGATACTGAAGCACCAGCAGGGTAGGTGGTAGTCTGTGATGAAGTACAACCAGTCAGCGCGTTTATGCTCTTGCCGGTATAAGTAAATTTATCGGTTGAGATCAGCCGGATCGTCCCCGATGCAGCAAGGCTACTCGCGTCGACTACCGACGCAGTGAAAGGCGTACTAGATAGTGTAATCGAGGAAGTAAGATAGGTCATTACCCGGGAGGCGTAACACTCGTTAATGATATTGCCGCAAACAGTAATTGACTGCGCCGTATGCAAGCTGTCGCCTTGAATTGCGACGCCCTTTTGACAATGACTGATTTTGTTACCGCTTACCGTGACGTTCTTGCCACGGACCTGAATACCATTGACATTTGATGCGGCCGGGTCGAGGTAGCTAATGCCGCCGATACAAGTATTGTTGGCAAACAAACCTCCATCGAGTGGCTGGTGACAATCGAAGTGAGCGGTATCTGATGCAACAGAAGTATTCCCTACGACAGTTAAGTCGCGGGTGAGGCCCTCGTAATTCGTCGTGCCGTGCGTACCGACCACGACTGAATGACGACATCTGTTGAAGTGATTGTTGGCGACTGTAAGATTGCGGGTAGCTGATGCTACCAAGATACCATAGCGAATCGTAGCCGAGGCCGTGGTAGTCTTTACACGGTTAACAACGTTGCCTTCAAATGTAGAATTTAAACAGCTGGTGAAGTCGACTGCCGTATACCACACTTCTTTCCATTCGCAGTCTTCCACCTTTAGCCCATCCACGTATTGTGCAAGGAATGTTGCTGTGGCAATATCTGGCGTGCTTGTCTGCGCTGAAGTGAACGTAATGCCACGGACGGTGACGTCCTTTAGGACAGATACCTTGATAATTGTGGCGCTATCGGAAAGCAGGTGAGGAGAATATATCCGGTCATCGAAGTATACCTGACCATTGGTGGCATCAACTGATTTGACGATTTTAACTTCATCGGTGTGTTTATTTGGTGTGTCCACCAGGGCGTTCGAGCGTACCAAGACATAATCTCCGGCCAAGAAAGTTGCAGCATTAGCGGGCGACACCGAGACGGCGGTGTCGCCAATATTGGCAGAAGCCACGAGAGAGAATGAGGTCTCGAAGGTTGGAGACGAGTTGATAGTTAACGCGTTGCTACTCGCCCCAGTCAATGAAGTGTCCATAGTAATTGTGGTCAGGCCGCGACCCGAGCCTTCAATCACGATATTTGACAGACTTGCTGTCAATGGCGTCTTGATCAGCATGTTGGCGCCTGGCGGGAACCGGTAAATCTTATTTGCCCCATACGTCGTCAGCATCGTCTGGAAGGCGGCGGAGTCGTCTGTTACGCCGTCAAGCACAAGCTCATGGTCAGCCGTGTTGATGAAGATAGTATCTTTAGGGATACCATTCGGTGCCTGCCAACTCGCCGCACTGCTGCTGGTTGCCGTTATAACTTGACCATTGGAGGGTATCCCAGTAACAGCGACGCCGTTTACTTTCGCCACCGCGGGATTGGGGTACGTACCCGTCAAATCACCGCCGGCCGAACCGGTTGGCGTGCGGGAATCAGTTAGCCGAGAGTCAGTCGTAACTGCAATACCAGTTCCATTAATGGTAGCGCCGCCAGTAAAGTCTTTAGCGCCAGTTATTGTTTCGCTACCAGCTTTATGCACCACTGCATTATCGTCGGCTTTAGTGGCAAGGGTAGTAGACGATTTAAGCGTGCCATCGCTATTGTGATCATCTGACCCAGGGGTTGGAAGTCGCGTCATATTCGCGAGTCCTCGGTCTAGAATCGGGGGACTAAGTCGGGGGACTAAGGTATAGGAATTTCAAATGCCCTTTTTCGGCGAGAGGAATAGTACCGATGGGCCTGTGGGTTGTCAATGACGCCAGCCGTCGGTCCAAGATGGGGAACTTTCCGGGCCGTTCATCGACCTGAGGCGCCCGGATCCGCGGTGTTTGGCCTCGCGCGAGTGCCGGCGAAAGGAGGCTGTCGGCTCGGGGAGTTGAACCGGACGGGAGGGGGTCGGGGCCCTCATAGAAGGCCATTTGGAATCGATCGAATGGCCGCGGGGGCGATCGGGGCGGTGCCCAGGCGGACAAGCCGAGATGGGTGAGGATCTTGGTGATCACGGGGGATCCTCGATGGCAGCGAGGATCGTCAAGGTGCCGCCGCACTGCGGACAGGTGCAAGCTGCCGCCCACAGGGGCCGGAGCGCGAGCGTCGGATCGGTGTCGGCTAGGTAAGTCATGCCCTGCTCTTCGATGAGGAAGCCCTTGCGAGATCATCAATGTAAACGACGGGGCGGTGCATACGAGATAGTGCCGGGGCTGTAGCCCGCCCGACACCCCCTTGCCAGAACCCACCGCGTGCTTATGATCCCCGTGCCGCCTCGCCGCGCGTCGTCCCTGCCTATGACGGAATCCGACAACCCTCCTTCGGAAGCTCGGCCATGGGAAACAGAGCCTTTGGTTACCGAGCGTCTGGAGAGCGTCTTCGAGCCCCCCCTGCCCAACCGGCCGGGGGATCGTCGGCGCTGGGCGCGCCTCTACGGCTCCGGGAAGGGCCTCGCCATCGCTGCGGCCGTGCGCCGCCATCGGGGGCCTTGCCTCGTCATCGTACCGAACGCCGCGGAGGCCGGCCGTATCGCCGATGAGGTGCGGTTCTTCGGGGGTGACGGCTTGGAACCGCTCGCCTTCCCGGACTGGGAGACGCTACCCTACGACCGCTTCTCGCCGTACCAGGACATCGTCTCCGAGCGCCTCGCGACGCTCTACCGCCTGCCGGAGCTCCCGGGCGGCATCGTGATCGCCGCCGTGACGACCCTCATGCAGCGGCTGCCGCCCCGATCCTTCCTCGAAGGGAACACGCTCCTGCTCCGCACCGGCGAGCGGGTGGATCGCGACGCGCTTTGCGAGCGCTTGATCCGCGGCGGTTATCGGGCCGTGTCCCAGGTGATCGAGCATGGGGACTATGCCCTGCGCGGCTCCATCATGGATGTGTTCCCCATGGGCAGCCCCTCCCCGTACCGCATCGACTGGCTGGACGACGAGATCGACAGCCTCCGCACCTTCGACCCCGAGAGCCAGCGCTCGACCGGCACCGTCCCCGAGATCCGGGTGCTCCCGGCGCGTGAGTTTCCCCTGACACCGACGGCGATCGAACGTTTCCGCGGCAACTGGCGCGCGCGCTTCGAGGGCTCGCCCCAGGGCTCGCCGTTGTACCGGGACGTGAGCCAGGGCCTCTGCCCGCCCGGCATCGAGTATTACCTCCCGCTGTTCTTCGAGGAGACGGCGACGTTGTTCGATTATCTGCCCGCCGACACCTTGATTCTCGTGGATACCGGGGTCGAGGAGGCGGCCGAGCGTTTCCACGGCGAGGTCCGCGAGCGCCACGAGTCCCTGCGCCACGACCGCGAGCGCCCGCTCTGCACACCGGCCGAGGTGTTCTTCTTGCCGAACGAGGTCTTCGCCGCCGTCAAGGCACATCCCTCGATCATGCTTCTCGGCCCGCTCGCGGAGCGCACGGACGGCGTTTCGGTGCTCGCCACCCTACCGCCTCCCACGCTGCCTATCGGGGCGCATGCGGCGGACCCGCTCGGGCTCGTGAAACGTTTTCTCGCGACCTATGAAGGGCGGGTCCTGTTCGTGGCCGAATCCAAGGGCCGGCGCGAGACCCTCTCGGAGCTGTTCCGGCAGCACGCGATCCCCTTCGTGCTTTTCGCCGATTTCCCCGCCTTTCTCACGGGCGACGCGCGCATCGGCCTCACGGTGGCGCCTCTGCAGCGCGGCGTCCGCATCGAGGACCGGCGCATCGCCATCGTCTGCGAGTCCGAGCTATTCCCCGAGCACGCCCCCCAGGCACGCCGCCAGAGCCGCGCCGCGCGCGATCCCGAGGGGCTCATCCGCGATCTCAGCGAGCTGTCCCAGGGCGCGCCGGTGGTCCACGAGCACCACGGGGTCGGTCGTTATCTCGGGTTGTTTTTACTCGATGCCGGCGGCACCCGGGGCGAATACCTGGGCATCGAATACGCCGACGGTGATAAGCTCTACGTGCCCGTCCTGGCGCTCCATCTGATCACCCGCTACACCGGCGCGGAGGGCGAGCACGCGCCGCTCCACAAGCTCGGCAGCAGCCAGTGGCAAAAGGCTCGGGCGCGTGCGGCACAACGCATCAGAGACGTGGCGGCCGAGCTCCTCGAGGTCTATGCGAAGCGCAGCGCGCGCACCGGGCATGCCTACGGCATCGATGAGGACGCCTACCAGAGCTTCGCCCAGGGCTTTCCCTTCGAGGAAACGCCCGATCAAGCCGCGGCCATCACCGCGGTGCTCGGCGATCTCAGGGCCGAGCAGCCGACGGATCGACTGGTCTGCGGGGACGTGGGTTTCGGCAAGACCGAGGTCGCGATGCGCGCCGCCTTCGTCGCGGCGATGGACGGGAAACAGGTCGCGATCCTGGTGCCGACCACCCTATTGGCCCAGCAGCACTTCGAGAACTTCAAGGACCGCTTCGCGGACTGGCCGGTACGCATCGAGTTCCTGTCGCGGTTTCAAAACAAACGCGAGCAGGACCGGATCACCACGGGCCTAAAAACAGGCGCCGTCGATATCGTCATCGGGACCCACAAGCTTTTGCAGGAGGACGTATCGTTCAAGCGCCTGGGGCTTCTCGTCATCGACGAGGAGCATCGCTTCGGCGTGCGACAGAAAGAACGGCTCAAGGCTTTGCGCTCCGAGGTGGACATCGTGACTCTCACGGCCACGCCCATCCCGAGGACGCTCAACCTCGCGCTGTCGGCGGCGCGCGAGCTCAGCATCATCGCGACCCCGCCGGCGCGCAGGCTGGCCGTCAAGACCTTCGTCAACGAGTGGGACGACCACCTCCTGCGCGAGGCCATGGTGCGGGAGATCGCGCGCGGCGGCCAGGTGTATTTCCTCCATAACGAGGTCGAGACCATCGAAAACATCGCGAAAAAGATCGAGACCCTGCTCCCCGAGGGCCGCGTGCGGATCGCGCACGGACAGATGCGGGAGCGCGAGCTCGAGCACGTGATGCTCGATTTCTACCACCAGCGCTTCAACTGCCTGGTCTGTACCACCATCATCGAGAGCGGTATCGACGTCCCGAACGCCAACACCATCATCATGAACCGCGCCGACAAGCTGGGCCTGGCCCAGCTCTATCAGCTCCGTGGCCGGGTCGGGCGCTCCCACCACCGCGCCTATGCCTATCTCGTGATCCCGCCGCGCCAAGTGCTTGGCGCCGATGCGGTGAAACGGCTCGAGGCCATCGCCTCCATTGAAGAGCTGGGCGTCGGTTTCACGCTCGCGACCCACGACCTCGAGATCCGCGGCGCCGGCGAGATCCTGGGCGAGGAGCAAAGCGGGCATATCCAGGAGATCGGCTTCGGCCTCTATTCCGAGCTATTGCAACGCGCGGTCGCCGACTTGAAGAGCGGGCGCGAGCCCCTGCTCGACCGCCCCCTCGACCACGGCACCGAGATCGAGCTGCACACCGCTTGCCTCATTCCCGAAGATTATCTCCCGGACGTGCACACGCGCCTCATCCTCTACAAGCGCATCGCGAGCGCGGCGGACGATGCGGCCTTGACGCTCATCATGGAAGAGATGGCGGATCGCTTCGGCCGCCTGCCCGCGCCCGCCAAGGATCTCTGCCGCGTGACCCGCCTCAAGCTCCGCGCCGCGCCGCTCGGGGTCAAGCGCGTCGACCTCGGCCCCAGGGGCGGGCGCATCGTTTTTCACCCCGAGGCCCCGATCGATCCACTTTCGGTGGTGCGCCTGGTCCAGAGCCAACCCGCTCGCTATCGCTTCGAGGCTAACGAGCGGCTCCGCATCACGGCCGATCTGCCCGAGGGCGAGCAGCGCATGGACGCCCTCGACGCGCTTTTCGATCGCCTCGCGGGGCGGGATAACGATGCTGGTCGAATCACGCGGCCTGGATAAGGCGGCGGCCGAGCGACCGCACCCTAGCTAGCAAGGCACCTTCGTATAGCGTCACGGGCAAGAACCGGGCGCCTTCCTTGCGCCTCGGCGGCCTCGCGACGGGCAGTGGTGAGAAAAACGGGCTTGCGGCGCTCGGGGCTGATGAAAGGATCGTCGTGCGCGCAGCCGATCGGTTGGCCTCCTCAAGAGGGGCCGAGCGGCGGCTCGTCCATGAGCGCCACCTGTTCCCGCAATTCCAGGATCCTGTCCTGCCAGTAACGCGGGGTATCGAACCACGG
>JACCXJ010000260.1 GCA_013697045.1 Gammaproteobacteria bacterium
GCCTGGGTCAGGAGTACCTGCCGGCGATAGGTGTTGAGGGTGAAGAAATACGTTCCACCGGGAATGGGTGCGCGACGATAACGTGACATTCATCAATGATAACCCTTGTTCCGCGTGCGCACAGCGCACCCTACGCCTGCTGGATCCACGAGCATGTCCGCTGCTGCGCGAGCAGCTTGGTCTACGAGCTGGTGAACCGGCCGATCCCGGGTGTGGGCTTGCGAAATCGCTCAGCCTCCTGCGCCAAATACTGATAGTCGTCCCAATACTCATATGAGTCTCTCACTGCGCGGTACTCGTCGACGAGAGGCTTCACTATTCTCCAACTTCTCCGCAGTGAGTCACCCCAACTATCGGCGATGTATTCAACAGGTAGCATGTCGTACCGTACCATGAGTCCTACCGTGTCGTAGGTTTGAGATACGGTCTCTGCGTACTGACGCTCGTCAACCGTCCATTCGCCGAGAGCCTTGTCGCGAAGAGCAGAGAGCACGACGCGACGCGCTCTGCGAACGTCTGGGGCCTGGAGGATATCCATTGCTGTCTTGAGCGCCTGTGCGTAAATTGTCCTCCGCAGTGCTTCGCGTGACTCCTCCTGCGCGGTTGCAGCGCGCGCCAACTCGGTGCGGTTGGCTGCAATCTCATGGGGTTGGAGCTCAAGCTCGTCGCGTTGTAGCAAAATGGCAACGATTACGCCGGCGAATGCTAAGCCGGAAAATAGCGCATTGATGCTGCCAAATAGATCGCCGGCTTGGCCGCGGCTCGCCAAACCAGGATAGATATATGCAATAACGGTGGGCGTCAACGCCCAGAGGAGGATGACGCCGGCGAAGATAGCCACCACACCACCGCTGCGGATCTTAATTGATTCAGGAGAGTACGCCATAGCAACGCCTCCGTATACTGAAACCCTTAACGAATAGTAATCTTATCCGCCGTGCGGTGCGGATAAGATGGGTTGGAGGGGAAGTATGGACAAGGGCCAGGGAGGAGTCAATGGTGCGTAGACACGAGGCCGACGCCCGTGGCGTTGGCCAAACAAATCTTTTCATGGAGTGATGAGGATGCTATCCCGTAACGAAATCGAAGCTGGCCTGCCGCAGTTCACCGGCACCACGCAATACTACCGCTCGCACCCTGGCCTGCTGCTGACGGACGGGGCGAAGTGGCTGGCCGAGAGCCGGGTGCTATTCGACATCATCTGGATGTGTCCGCCAGAAACTCAGAGGGGAGGCGTTCGCCTGCCTGCACCTAACCGTTGACCTCGACAAGCGCAAGGGTGTTGTCTTAATCGAAGACGGTAACGACAAGCCGCTGTACCGGCAGCGCATCCCGTACACCGACTTCCCTCTACCGAGATCAAGCTGTCCATTTGCGACGGCGAGGGCGGCGAGAAGGTCGTCATGCTGCCGGGCGAATACTAGCAGCAGGCATTCATGCCGGCATGATGTGAACCCTCATGCCGGGTGGCATCGGAGCCGGACTTAACCCACAGCTACCCAATCAGGGCTCTTAGCAAATGTTAACACGACGCCTCACCGGCTTTTCGCGGTGCGAATGGTAAATATCACAAATGAGATGCCTAGATTTAGAGCGACCGACCGAATGGAGAGAGCGCGACCGCGGGTTCAGTCGGAGTCAATGCGCAGACCGATGCCGTCTCGGAACATCGCGTCCTCATTCGCGTACCAAGTTCCAGATAAGGAGATCGTGACGGTCCGTCCGATCGGACGGGCGTTCTCTGCCGCCGGGAGGATGTCGAGCTGGTACTCACCGGGGCCGACGATATGCCCGCGGTGATTGGGGGCGACGATAAGATCGAAAGCTAGCGACGTGGTGTGCTCAGTCAGGGCGAGTCTCGGTACGTCCTCACCAACGTTCTGCCGCTTCGGGGGATCCGTGATGTGCCCAAGGTCACAGTGCTTGCCCATCTTCGGTGCAATGCTCGGGAAGTATATTCCTCCCACGTCGGCCCACTTCAGGTTCATTGGGGGAAACGTCTTGACAAGCTCCCACGTGCCATCCGTCCGCTTGCGCCTCAGCCTGTTTGCATAGACCTCGGCGTTCCTTGCTGTGGCGTTGCCGGTATTCTCGACCCAGAGTCGGAGGTAGTAGGAGTCTGCCACGAACGTGCCGTCCGGTCGTGTCATCGGCACCGCGACGCAGTGCGGCGGTTCGGTCTTGACTGTGATCCGAAACCTTGGTCGGTAGAACCACCCGCGGATTGTGTCCTGGAAGACAGCTACAGCGGCGAGGACGAGCGTTCCAAGAACGACGAGCCAAGTAGCAATCACCTGCGCGCAGCTCACCGAAATCCCCTGTGCTGCATGATTGAATCAGTCGCGGTGTTCAGCATTTTGCAGTTGGTGCTCCTCTGAGTCCCCATGCCTGGCTAACGGAATGCCCATAACCGACGCACAAACAGCGGCGCTGCGCTTGCTGTTGTTTGTGCGTCCGGGTTCATGGGCGGGTTAGCCGTCTACTTCCGAGGCGCATAGGCAAGCTTGTACTCAAGCGCTGTTCCCAAGAGCCAGTGCCACGCCGCCAGCGTACTGGCTTTCTTGCGCCAGAACCGCTTATAATTACCTGCCGCCATGCGCTGACGGCCGAGCAAATCGAAGATCAGGTACAAGCAGAGCGCAATGCGTGGGATTGACATGCGTGGGATTGACCCTGCTGCTTATCTTTACGATTTTCGTCGTACTACGCCGCTCGATAGAACCGCACATCCACTTCTACGCCCGCCTTTGATCGCTCCTTCGGCGTGGACAAGCAGCATCCTGGTTACGTCTTCATCTACGTATTCCTCACCGCAAGTTTCACAAACCAGCGCTGGCACTCGCTTAAAGATCAGGGTAGTTGCGGCGCGCTCCAGGGTGACGGTAGCCATACCTGGGTAGGCTTCGCCCTGCTTACAGATAACGCATTTCATGATCGCCTTCTCCTCTTGAAATCCACGTCCCACACCTCGGGATCAGGTTCATAGATCGTGACGATGACAGCGGCACTTTCGTCATCGAGATCTGCAGCCACCACGTGGATCGGTCGCTACCTGAATCAGCTCCCGATCTCCCCCGCGATCACCCGTTCCACCTCTGCCAACCGTGCCTCGATCTTCAAGGGCGGGGCGGAGGATTGGGCGATCGCGATGTCGGGGTCCTTGAGGCCGTGGCCGGTCAGGGTGCAGACCACCAGGCTGCCCTCGGGGATCTTGCCGCGTTGCACGTCCCGCATCGCGCCCGCGAGCGAGGCCGCGGAGGCGGGCTCGCAGAAGATCCCTTCCTGCTCCGCTAGGAGCCTTTGGGCCGCAAGGATCTCGGGGTCGGAGAGCTCATCGAACCACCCGCCCGACTCGGCTTGCGCCCGCAAGGCCAGGTCCCAGGACTGGGGGTGGCCGATCCGGATCGCTGTGGCCACGGTTTCCGGGTGGTCGATCGGGTGGCCGCGCACGAAGGGTGCGGCGCCGCTCGCTTGAAAACCGCACATACGGGGAAGGCCTTCCACCAGGCCATGCCTGTGGTATTCCCGGTAGCCCATCCAATAGGCCGTGATGTTGCCAGCGTTTCCGACCGGCAGGCAGTGGAAGTCGGGTGCGCGGCCGAGCGCCTCGATCACCTCGAAGGCCGCGGTCTTCTGACCCTCCAGGCGATACGGGTTGACGGAGTTGACGAGCGTCACGGGCAGACGAACCGCGACGTCCTTGACGAGACGCATGCCGACATCGAAGTTCCCCTGGATCTGCATGACCAGCGCCCCGTGTAGGACGGCCTGGGCGAGCTTGCCGAGCGCGATCTTGCCCTCCGGGATCAACACGAAGGCCCGGATCCCGGCGCGCGCGGCATAGGCCGCGGCGGAGGCGGAGGTGTTCCCGGTTGAGGCGCACAGGATCGCGCGGCTGCCTTCCTCGACGGCCTTGGTGACCGCCATCGTCATCCCGCGGTCCTTGAACGAGCCGGTGGGATTGAGGCCTTCATATTTGACGTACAGGGCGATGTCCTTGCCGAGGAGGGCGGGGATGTGGTGCAGTCGCAAGAGCGGGGTGCCACCCTCGCAAAGGCTCACGATGCGCGTGCCCGCACCGATCGGCAGCCGCTCGCGGTAGCGTTCGATGATCCCGTTGTATTCGCTCATTCCAGGGTCTCGAGGCGGATGCGGGTCACGGCGCCCTTGATCGCGGGCAGCGCCTCAATGCGTGCGATCGCGTCGTTCATGGCCCGTTCCTGTATCCGATGGGTGAGAAAGATGATGGGGACATGGCGCTCCTCGGGCGCGGGCTCTTTCTGCAGGATCGCCTCGATGCTGATCTGCCGATCGCCCAGGATGCGCGTGATGTCGGCCAGCACCCCGGGCTGATCGACGGCGCTCATGCGTAGATAATACGCGGTCCGCACGTCTTCCATGGGGGCCACTCCGAGGTCCGACAGTGCGTGCGGCTGGAAGGCGAGGTGGGGGACGCGGTTCTCCGGGTCCGAGGTCAGCGTCCTGACCACATCCACGAGATCCGCGACCACCGCCGAGGCCGTGGGCTCCGCGCCGGCACCGGCGCCGTAGTAGAGGCTCGGGCCGATGGCGTCGCCCTGGATGAGCACGGCGTTCATGACGCCCATGACGCTCGCGAGCAACTGGCGCTTGGGGATGAGGGTCGGGTGGACCCGAAGCTCGATGCTCGTCCCGGTGTTCCGGGCGATGCCGAGGTGCTTGATCCGGTAGCCGAGCTGGTCGGCGTAGTCGATGTCGGCACGGGTGATCCGTGTGATCCCCTCCGTGTAGACCCGCTCGAACTGGAGCGGGATACCGAAGGCGATCGCGGCCAGGATCGTGAGCTTGTGGGCGGCATCGATGCCCTCGACATCGAAGCTCGGATCGGCCTCCGCGTAGCCGAGGCGCTGGGCCTCGCGCAGGACGCCGGCGAAATCGCGCCCGCGGTTCTGCATCTCCGAGAGGATGAAGTTGCCGGTGCCGTTGATGATCCCGCAGAGCCATTCGATGCGGTTCCCGGCCAGCCCCTCGCGGATCGCCTTGATGATCGGGATGCCGCCCGCGACCGCGGCCTCGAAGGCGACCATGACGCCGCGCGCCTGGGCGGCCTCGAAGACCTCGTTGCCGTGGATGGCGATGAGCGCCTTGTTGGCGGTGACCACGTGCTTGCCGTTCTGGATGGCGCGTAAGACGAGTGTCCGCGCCGGCTCGAGCCCGCCGATGAGCTCGACGACGATCCGCACCTCGGGGTCGTCGACCACCGCCGTCGGGTCCTGGGTGAGCACGATGCCGGCGAGCGCGAGGTCGCGCGGCTTGTTGAGATCGCGGACGCTGGCGCAGGTGATCTCGATGGCACGCCCGGCGCGACGGCTGATCTCGTCCTGGTTGCGGCGCAGGACGCGCAGCGTCCCGCCGCCCACCGTCCCCATCCCCAGGAGTCCGACTTTGACTGGGTTCACCCCTCGTCTCCCCGCCGGGCCTAAGAGGCCTCGGCGCTTCGGACCTCGACGACCCGGTCCTTCTTGAGCAGGTCGCGGATCCCGCGGATCGCCTGGCGGGTACGGTGCTCGTTCTCGATGAGTGCGAAGCGTACAAAGCCATCGCCGTAGTCCCCGAAACCGATGCCCGGAGACACGGCCACCTTGGCTTCCAGGAGCAGCTTCTTCGAGAACTCCAGCGACCCCAGCCGGCGGTAGGGCTCCGGGATCGGGGCCCAGACGAACATCGTCCCACGCGGCCTCTCGACGGGCCAGCCGATGCTGTTGAGACCATCGCACAAGACATTGCGCCGTCGGCGGTACGTCTCGCGGATCTCGTCTAGACACGTCTGGGGCCCGTCGAGAGCGGCAATGGCGGCCACCTGGATGGGGATGAAGATGCCGTAGTCGAGGTACGACTTGAGCCTCGCCAGGGCCTTCACCAAGGTCGGGTTCCCGACCATGAACCCGACCCGCCAGCCCGGCATGTTGTAGCTTTTCGACAGGGAGAAGAACTCGACGGCGATGTCCTTGGCACCCGGCACCTGCAGGATCGACGGCGCGACATAGCCGTCGAACACGAGGTCCGCATAGGCCAGGTCCTGCACCACCCAGATGCCGTCTTGGCGCGCGATCTCGATCACCCGCTCGAAGAACGGCAGCTCGACGCATTCGGTGGTGGGGTTGCTGGGGAAATTGAGCAACAAGAGCTTGGGGCGCGGCCGAGAGCCGCGGATTGCGTTCTCCAGCTCCGCGAAGAAATCGATCCCAGGTCCGCTCGGGACATGGCGCACTTCGGCCCCGGCGATCACGAAACCGAAGGGATGGATGGGATAAGCCGGGTTTGGCACCAGGACCGTATCGTCGTGATCGACGACCGCCATGGCGAGATGCGCGAGCCCCTCTTTGGAGCCGAGGGTGACGATGGCCTCGGTCTCTGGGTCCAAGGTGACCTGGTAGCGATGCGCATACCAGTTACAGATGGCCCGCCGCAGCCTCGGGATGCCGCGCGACACCGAGTAGCGGTGGGTGTCCTCGCGTGCCGCCACCTCGCAGAGCTTGTCGATGATGTGGCCGGGCGTGGGCTGGTCGGGGTTGCCCATGCCGAAGTCGATCACGTCCTCGCCGCGATGACGTGCGGCCATCTTGAGCTCGTGAACGGTGCTGAAGACGTACGGGGGCAGGCGGTCGATGCGGGGGAAATGGGCGTTCAGTTGGGTCACGAGCGCGCTGGATCCGTCGAGGCCGCGTCCGGCCCAGTGCGGGCCGCCAACGGTAAAAATGGGAAGCTACCTGCCCGCCGATGAACTGTCAAACGACCGGATCGGGCGGCAAGGCGCCGCGCCCCGGGATCCGATCGACCAGATAGGCAGTAAACGGCAGCGCGCAGGTAAAGGCGGGTGAAACCGCGTTGAGGACATGCGACGAGCGTTCGTCCCCCTCGAAGTGAAAGTCGGGCTCGAGTCGACCGGTCCGGGTGTCGACGAGCTGGGCCCGGATCCCGGCCTCGCCCCAGACGCGGAAGTGCTCGGCCCGCACCCCATCGACGAGGCGCGCGGCCTCGCGCACGAGGTAGGGTCTGAAGCAACATCGCAGCTCGGTGAGCGCGAGGCGCGTGTAGCCGCTCGGATCGCTGCGCCACAGGCGATAGCCGAGGCGCAACACCGCGCGGAGCTCACCGCGCTCGAATCCGGCCCATCCGCGATACTGTTCCCGCCACAGCGCCGGGACGGCCGTCGGGCCCAGGGTCACCCCGCCCTCGGGGCCCAGGGTGAAATGGGCGCCCAGGAAGGGATAGGCGGGGTCCGGCACGGGGTAGACATTGGTCTTGAGAGATCCGGTAGGCTCCGAAGAATGCAGGTACAGGCCTTTGAAGGGCAAGATGGCGTGGTCCTGCGCGAAACCGAAGTCGCGCGCCACGGCGTCGGCGTACAATCCGGCGGCGTTCACCACGTGGCCGGCATCGATGGCACCGCCTGTGGTCAGGACCGTGCCCTTGCGGCGACCGAGATACGCTGTCGAAGGACGCAGAACCACGCCGGCCGCCTCTGCGTCCGCGGCAAAGGCGGCGACCACGCGTCTAGGGTCGACCGTCGCGGTCTCGGGCGAGTAGAGGGCCTGGCCGCAGGTCTTGACCCTCGGTTCGATGCGGCGTGCCTCTTCCTCGGTGACGAGATCCAGCGGGACCCCGTTGGCCTGGCCCCGCTTCAAGAGATCATGCAGGCCCGACAACTCGGCTTCGTCGCGGGCGACGACCAGCTTGCCGGTGAGGTTGATCGGGATACCGCGTTCCCGGCAGTAGGCCTTGAGGGCACGGTTCCCCTCGAGGGTGAACCGTGCCTTCCACGAGTCCGGGCCGTAGTAGAAGCCGGCGTGTAGGACCCCGCTGTTGCGCCCGCTGGCGTGCCGGCCGCAGCTCTCCTCCTTCTCGATAAGCGTCACCGTGCAGTCCCGGTAGTGCCGCTTGAGGTTCAAGGCCAGACACAATCCGATGACGCCCCCGCCGATCACCAGGAAGTCGGTCGTCGCCAGGTGTCCGGACGCGTCGCTCGGCAGCATCGATCGTTCAGCCTGGATTCAGGGTCGGGCGCTAGGCTGCGGGTTGTAAGAGCAGCTTACAGCCCAATCGAACCAACTGAAAAGGAGACTTTGAATGAAGATTTCTGCATGGGTCGGTACCGTCGTCGCGGTCGCGCTCGTGGCCCTGTCAGCCACGAGCCATGCCGATGATGATGGGTGGCGCAAGCATCGGCGCCATCACCATCGCGGGTACCACCACGACTATTATCCGCCCCCGCCGCCTCGCCCGGTGTACCACGAGCATCATCACTACTACTACCATGAAGACCATGCTCCTGCGCCGGTGGCCTATCGTCCCAACTACGGCTACGGCGGTGGCGGCTACGGTGGCGGCTACGGCGGCCGGTACTACCGTCGCAGCCACTCGTCCCTGCCGATCATCTTCGGCGGTGTCCTGGGAGGCGTCTTGGGGCACGAGCTGAGCGGAGGTGATCCGCCGCTGCTGACGACCACCGGCGCCATCGCCGGTGGCGTGCTGGGCCACGAGCTCGACCATTAGTCAATCGCCGATGGAAAGTCTCCCCCTTCAGAAGGGGGAGATTTAGTGGGGGTAAACACGCCAGTGTCTGAGACGAGCGTCGTCTTGAGTGCAGACGCCTCGACCCCCTCCTAACCTCCCCTTTCGCAAGGGGGAGGAAAAAAGCGGGGCGCCCCCTCAGCGTAGTGTCGGCTTAGTGTCGGCTCGCCTCGATAGGCGCCTCGCCGCCACGGGCGTGCGCACCTTTTCGCTCGCCCCTCGTGTCATCCACACTTCGGTTGTCCGCCTTTCGCCCGCGTCTGCTCGTACAGCGGGAGGGCCTGCGGCAAGCGGTCCTGCAAGTCGCGAATGCGGGTCTCGTTGGCGGGGTGGGTGGACAGGAATTCGGGTGGGGCGCCGCCACCTTGTTTCGACATATTGACCCACAGCTTTGGCGCTTCGCGTGGGTCGAAGCCAGACTTCGCCATGTATTGCAGACCGAGGACGTCGGCCTCCGTCTCGTCCGCCCGCGAGTACGGCAAGAGCAGGAGCAGATTGGCTCCGAGGCCGATGAGCTGCGGGTCGACACCGGTGGTCTGCCCCAGTACCGTGACTCCGAGCTGGGCCGCCAGCTCGTTCGACACGCGTGCGGCGGAATGGCCGGCGAGGACATGTGCCACCTCGTGACCGATCACGGCCGCGAGCTGGTCCGGGTTCTCGGCCACCTTGAGGAGCCCCGTGTATACACCGATCTTTCCGCCCGGTAGTGCGAAGGCATTGACCTCTGGTGCGTCGAAGACCCGCACCTCCCAGGTCTCTTCGGGTGCCACGGTGCGCGTGATCGCCTCGGCGACGCAATCGACGTATCGCATCGTCTTAGGATCGGAGGCGGGCGGTGTCTTTTGCTGGAGTTGCGCGAAGGCGGTGCTGCCCATGGCCGCCATCTGAGCGTCGGATACCAACCGCAACTGGGTCCGACCCGTGGGCGTCGTGGCGCAGGCCGCGACGATCAAAGCCGCGGCGACCAAAGCCACGGAGATCAAACGGGCCCCGATGACGGCGATTCGGCGCATCGGGCCCTCCATGGAGGTAGGAGCGTGGTGATACATACCCTAAATGGGGGTCTCCACTTAGCTGCAGTGACTACAAGATATTGGGGTCAGGGCTTGGCGATGATGTCCTTGAGGGTGCCTGTTGAGTATATACTACAGCTAAGTGGAGACCCCCTTTACCCTAATAGT
>JACCXJ010000331.1 GCA_013697045.1 Gammaproteobacteria bacterium
GGTGATCAGGGCCGAGAGGTCCCCGTAGGCGTCCCGATCGGTCGCGAGCAGGACCAGCCTCGGGCCGTCGGTGATCCTCACCTCGGTGCCGATGAGGAGCGCAAGCCCGCAGGTCTTGGCGGCCACATAAGCGCGCACCACCCCCGCGAGCGAGCACTCGTCGGTGAGCGCGAGCGCCTCATACCCGAGCGCATGGGCCCGGGCGACGAGCTCCTCGGGGTGCGAGGCGCCGCGCAAGAAGGTGAAGTTGCTGAGACAGTGCAACTCGGCGTAGGGAGGGGGCATGGTCCGGCGTCCTGGACTGATGTGATATACAGTCTATGCCGGCGGCCGGCGCCTGTCATCTCCCGTCTGTCACCGGGAAATCACTCGGTAGCGGCACGAGCAAACCGGCGATCGGTCCTCCCTCGCCCCGCCCGGGACGCGCCTCACTCCCGACGCCGCGGGGCTTGAACAAGCAGGAGCACTCACCCTACTATTGTCCGCCGCCCCCGCCGGGACCGTCATCGAGCGCCAGCATGCCTGGCGCCATGCCTTCGAGGGGCGCTCATCCATCGAACCGAGAACCCGGATGTCCGCTCGCCTGTCATCGATCGCGTGCGGGCTGTCGTTCGCTACCGAATTCCCGCGAGGAGGAAGCGCTGAGATGGCCGACTATGACACGCTGGTTGCAACGCTCAATCGCTGTGCCGAGCGCGCCCGCCACGAGGCGCTGACCCTGGGTGAGGTCCTCGACTCCATCGACGAGGCGGCCTACGCCTTCATCTGCATCATCCTGGCCCTCCCGTTCTTGCAACCCTTGACGCTCGGGCCGCTGTCGGTCATCGGCGGACTGACCTTCGCTCTGCTCGGGTGGCAACTGTTCCGCGGCCATCCGACGCCGGTGTTACCGAAAAGGGTCCGGGCCACCGTCATGGGGGAGAAGACCTGGGAGGTGATCATCAAGATCTGCCTCAAGATCCTCGGCTGGTGCCGGCGCTTCACCCGCCCGCGCTACAGCGGCTGGGTCAGCGGCCGGCAGGGCCAGCGCATCGGCGGGCTCACCATCGCGGCCGGGGGACTGCTCATGGCCATCCCGGCCTTCGGGATGCCCTTCAACAACCTCCTCCCGGCGCTCGGGATCTTCTTCGCGTGCGTGGCCGAGCTCGAGCAGGACGGGCTCATGATGTTCGTGGCCTTTTTCTGGCTCGTCGTGACCGTGCTCTACTTCGTGGTCATGATCGCCGCCCTGTGGTTCCTGGGCGATCAGGCGCTCGCCTATTTTCGCTGGTAAAGAAGCGCCAACGCTGCGCCTGGCAGGGTCAAGCCACCATCCGCTCGGTGATCTGCCAGAGGATCACCAGATAAACGAACGCCACCGCGAAGCCCACCGTAATGTGCGTCGATAGGGCCTCGCGCAGGATATGGGCGTTGAGCGCGAGGTTCCACAGGATCAGCGGGAAGGTCAGCGCATGGCCGACCCCCAGGAGCAACAGGGGGTCGGGCGCCAGGCTCACGATGGAGTACCCCACGATGGTCAAGAGGCTCACCACGCTACCGACGGCAAAACAACCGATCAGCGTCTGTGTGAGTCGCGGGTACAGGTGACGGGTCCACAAGACAGCGGCCACGATAGTCGCGAGCAGGGCGCTGTCAATGACCCCGGCCAGCGCGGCCATCCCCGCCGGCATGGTGAAGAGTGCCACGACCGTTCTGCCCAGCGTGTAAGTAGCGAGAAAGGTACCCAACATCCAGACCGAGTGCGGTAAATCCTGCGGACCCTTCTCGAACCGACAGATATCGATAATCGTCGTCAAGGGTTGTGGTAGGTAAGCGTACATCAGGTGCTTTTTCGCCATCATTACAGGGGCCCTCCATCGATAAGTGTCGAGCGACGCGGCGTTTCGCCGCGTCTGTCTAGAACGGTTAGTCACACTGACTCAATGCGCGTCGGACAGGCGTTTGATGGTCGTGTATCTGCCCCTTAGCTTGCTAGCTATGGAAAGCAGCGCAGTTCCTATTGCGCTTCGGTGCGCGAGCACCGCAGACGCGGGCGTATCCGGAAGACGCGATCCCTTTCAGCCAGTCCCATAGAGATACGGTGCCAAAAACGAACGTGGTCTCTTCCGCGACAAGGAAAAGCGGCGTCCCGCCACTGGAGATCTTGACGGCATGGGCCAAGGTCTCCCGGCCACCGTCGGACTGTGCGCACGCCCGCAAGGCCTGGAGCGACGGGAAATGCACCTCGGCGATACGGTAGAACGGTGGCCGCGTCCCATTCGAGGTCCCCACGACCTTGGTCGCTACGAACCGCGTCTTGCCGACGAGCTTTTCAAAAATCATCGGTACGTGCTCCTCCTGATAGAGCTTATACTAGCCACGCAATCGCCTCCTTAAGGTCCCCTCTCCCTCCGGGAGAGGGCTAGAGCCTGCCCCAGCGAAAGGTGGGGGTGAGGGGATCAAAAAGCGACCGTGCGTGGTATATCAGGGGGACACCAGCGTTTTCAGCCGCCCCCACACGGAACTGCCACCAAAAGTAAACGTCTGCTCTTCGGCGACCAGAAGCACCGGGGCCCCGCCACTTGAGATCTTCACGGCATGGGCCACGGTCTCCTGGCCGCCGGCGGACTGCGCACACGCCTGCAAGGCCTGGAGCGACGGAAAATAGACCTCAGCGATACGATAGAACGGCGGGGGCGTTCCATCCGGGGTTGCCACCACCTTGGTCGCTACGAACTTGGTCTTGCCCGAGAGCTTCTCTACCGCCATCGGGACGTGTTCTTCCTGATAGAGCTTCTCGAACACCTCGATATCTTTGGGACGTGGATACATCACGATTAGTTTCACATCGGACATGACACCCTCCTAGAATTGTTCAGGTTGTGAGTATGTGTACTCCGCCCATTTGGATCACCGTTCGTTCCAGAAATGGCCAAAAAAATCAAAAGACCAAAAAAATCAATCCAACGCTCGGAGCGTAACCTCCACGACGTCTTCCAGGACCGCACGGTCCGTCTGGATCTTCCCGATGACCAAGAGCCCTTGCAGGCTGCTGGTGAGATACCGAGCGAGCGCGCGCAGGTCGCGCCGTTGATCCAGCTCACCGCCACGCTGAGCACGCAGCAAGGTCGCGTAGAAACCGTCCTCGAGCTGGGTGAGGCATAGGCTCACCTTCTTCGCCGTTGCCGGATCGGACAGTCCCCGCTCTACGGCCGAATTGGTGATCAGGCACCCGCGCAACGGCCCGCCGGTGAGGACATGCTCCACCACGGTCGCGAAGAACTGCCGGATGGCGGCCCTGCCGGAAGGGCGCGCCTCGAGGATGTCGAGCAGCTTCCTCACCACCATCTGACGGTATCGATCCAGGACCGACAGAAAGAGCCGTTGCTTGTCTCCGAAGGCGACATACAGACTGGCACGATGGATCCCCATGCTCTCCACCAGATCCCGGATCGAGGTGGCTTCGTAGCCCTTGGACCAGAACGTCTCCACGGCCCTATCGAGGACCTCCTCCAGATCGAACTCTCTCGGCCTCGCCACAAGCCCTACCGGGGTAGATTGGTCACGAAGAGGGCACTTTACACGTTCTAGACCGACTAGTCAAGAACCTCGATCCAGCGGAAGGCGGGTTCCCCGGGCCCGACATCGTGCGCCATGCGGACGGGGTCGTTCCCGGTGGCGCGGGCGACCGGCAAGCACAAAAAGTGACGCATCAGGTTCACCTTGCCCACCACGCGGTCCTAGTGCAGCCCCGGTGCGACCCGGCCGGGGTGCAAGTAGTCCTCACGTCAAGCGCGGCGTCTTCCCTCCGTCACTCGCGAGCGGATAGGATCCCGGACCGGCATGCCGGGGGAGGCCCAAGCCCCGATGTTCGTCCATCTCCACCTCCACACCGAGTATTCCCTCGTCGATGGCATCATCCGCATCGACGAGCTCGTCGAGCGCGTGGCCGCGCTTTGCATGCCGGCCGTGGCCGATCACCGATCAGAGCGCGCTCTTCTCGCTCGTCAAGTTCTATCGTGTGGCCCAGGCACGGGGGGTGAAGCCCATCATCGCCGAGCTAGGCACGGCAAGCGAGGTCGAGCTTCAGGCCAAGACCTTGAAATCGCTCAAGACCCTACGCGACGAGCTGAGCGATCGGCGTCGTGAGGCGTAGGAGCGGCATCTTCAAGAGCGGGTTCGGCGATCGCAGGCATTCGCTCTCTTCGCACGGCCTGATCGCTGACCAATACCCCCTCCAATGCGCTCCATCTCCCTGACGCGACAACCCCCCTTGGCCTGCACGCCTTAAGACACCATAATGCCCCGGTCCTTAACGAACCCAGTCCCCGACAGCCCGATAATTCGCCGATTCCGGCCGGACAACCGCGGACGTTTGACAGCCTAACGGTCCAGTCGTATCTTTGCGCCTGAGGAAAAAGGGCTTTTGAAATTCTTATTCTCTGCCCGGACACCAATGGCACTGTTAGCAGTCGATACCGAGCGGCTTTGGGACCAGGTGCTGCAGTTCATCGAGGAAGGCCGGGTCATCCCAGTCGTCGGTCCGGAGTTATTAACTTTAGAGACAGGCGGCCGTACGGCACACCTATATGGCTACCTAGCCGAACGGCTGGCCAAGCAACTTCGCATTACATGGAACTCGGGCGACACCACCCTCAACACTGTCGTTTGTCGCTACCTTGCCGAGCGCGGGGAGATTGAGGACATCTACCCTGCTCTCAAGCGGGTGATGCCACCGTCAGACGAATTATCTCTCCCCACCGCTTTAATCATGCTTGCCGAAATACGCCCCCTCAAGCTCTTCGTCAGTACCAGCTTCGACCCATTGCTCGTCCAAGCCCTGAATCGCGTTCGCTACGGTGGGCAGGACAAGACACAGATCCTGGCCTTCTCGCCAAACTCAACCCAGGACCTCCCGAGGGAGGTCGAGAAGCTGGATCTCGCCACTGTGTTTCATTTGTTTGGGCGTCTTTCGTCGATACCCGACTATGCGGTCACCGATGAAGACCTACTCGAATTCATACACGCCCTGCAGTCCAAGACCGGCCGGCCCGAACGTCTATTCGACGCAATGGTCGGGAGCCACCTGCTTATCATCGGCTGTGCCTTTTCCGATTGGTTCGCACGGTTCTTAGTGCGCATCGGCAGGCACGAGCGCCTGTCAATGGCGCGCGGCAAGACCGATGTCCTGGTCGACGAACGCGCCCAGCAAGACGATGAGCTAGTCCATTTCCTCCAGCACTTCAGTACCCGTACCAAGGTCTTCCCCGGCGGCGCTGTCGCGTTCGTCAACGAGCTCCACAGCCGATGGATCGCTGCACACCCGCGAGGGGCAAGGAACCGATACCATTCGAACCCCCTCCTCGCACGCCTGATGACATGGAACGCGGCGCGGTCTTCCTGAGCTACGCCAGCGAGGACCGGCCCACGGTGGGATTGATCCGCGACGCGCTCGAACAGGTAGGAATCGACGTGTGGTTCGATCGTGACGAGCTTGGAGGCGGAGACGCTTGGAAGAGCAAGATCCTCCGCAACATCGAGTCGTGTTGCCTGTTCATACCGATCATGTCGAGTAACACGCTGACACCCAAACGCCGCGAGTTTCGGACCGAATGGTACTACGCACGCGAAGAGCACATCAAAGGCCGTCCTGATCTCCGCTTTATCATCCCGGTCACCATCGATGACACGAACGCACAATCACCGGGCCTAGTCTCGTGGCTCCGCGAGATCCAATGGGTAGCGCTGCCCGGGGGTCAAGCCACTCCCGAATTTGTGGAGCTCGTACGGACGCTGTTTCGGGACTACCAAAGATCGCGGGTGGCCACCGCATGAGCGCCGAGCTAGCCGAACTAATACCCACGCCCGATCAATTGCGGCTCGACGCCGAACGCCCCTGGCCTGGGCTCGTGGCCTTCCGTGAGGCCGATGCTGCGTTCTTTCACGGACGCGATTCGGATATTGCTAATCTCTATCGGATGGTCATGCGCGAGCGGCTGACGGTATTGTTCGGCATGTCAGGGCTCGGCAAGACCTCGCTGCTCCAGGCGGGTCTTTTCCCAAAACTGCGCGATGAAAATCTGCTACCCATCCGTATTCGGCTCGATTACGCGGATCAGTCCCCACCCCTCCTGCAACAAATCAAGCAAGCGATCGTGGTCTTCGCAGGTGCTGCGAAGGTGGAATCCCCGCCGGTGCAAAACGGGGAAACTCTGTGGGAATATTTCCACAAAAAAGGGGCAGTTTTTTGGAATACCCGCAATCGGGTAATGACGCCGGTCTTGGTGTTTGACCAGTTCGAAGAGGTGTTCACGCTCGGTCGGGATAACCCAGCACGGGCCGCTGAGATTAAAGAAATTATTGGCGAGCTCGCCGATCTGATCGAAGGGCATTGCCCCGAGACCGTCAAGTCACGCCTCGATCAATACCCGGAAGAGGCACAGCAATACGCCTTCAACCATCACCCCTACAAGCTCGTGTTTAGCCTGCGCGAGGACTTCCTTGCGGACTTTGAAGGACTACGAAGGCAGATCCCTTCCGTGATCCACAACCGCCTGCGTCTGCGGCGCATGCACGGAGAGCAGGCTCTCCAGGTCGTCACCAAGGCCGGCGGGCACCTCGTCGATACCGATGTGGCACTCGCCATCGTCAACTTCGTCGCGGCAGCGCAGGCCAGCGGATCTCCACTGCTCGAAGAGCTCGATATCGAACCAGCGCTCCTCAGCCTCATCTGCCACGAGCTGAACGAAAAGCGCATTCAAATAGGCGCGACCCAGATTGGCGCGGCGCTCTTGGCGGGCAGCAGTGCGGAGATCCTCGAAGGGTTCTACGAGCGATGCCTGGCAAATCAAGCGCCAGAGTTGCGCCATTTTATCGAAGACCGATTGATCACGACCTCCGGCTACCGCGACAGCGTGGCCTACGAGAGTGCCTTGGAGACCTCGGGGGTCACTGCAGAGATGCTGGGTCGACTCGTCGAGCAACGGCTCTTGCGTGCCGAAGACTGGAGCGGCCAGCGCCGCATCGAGCTGATCCATGATGTTCTGACAGGTGTAGTCCGCAAGAGCCGGGACCAGCGGCGACTGGGGGAGCAGTGGGACGAGCATCACGAGGCAGTGCTCAAGGACTGGCGCCAGCGAACGGCCGCCGCCTCGGAAGCGCATTACAAGCTCGCCAGCAGTTTTAGGAGGCAGAACCTCGTGTGGGGGTTCACTGTCGTGATCTTCTCCAGCGTCGTTGGGGCCAGCCTGTTTCCTATCATGGCTGTTCCCGAGGCCATCCACCCTGTGTGGAAGCTCGCCATCATTTCGATCAGCGTAGCGACCGCGATACTCGTCGCGCTCCAGACCTTCCTGCGCTTCGGCGAGCGCGCAGAGAAGCACGTGATCGCCGCCGACTGGTACGCGTCGGTATGCCGTGACATCTACCAGCTACTCGCCTTCTCGACCGAGGAGCGAGGAAGTCCGAAGGACTGCCTCGATCGCATCCGCAAGGAGATAAGCAAGATCGGGCAGCAGTCGCCGGAGATCGACGACCGGCTGTGGAAGGTCATGGTGGCGAAGTACGGCGTGGAGCATCACGAGGCACTGCTCAAGGACTGGCGCCAGCATCACGAGGCACTGCTCAAGGACTGGCGCCAGCGAACGGCCGCCGCCTCGGAAGCGCATTACAAGCTCGCCAGCGGCTTGAGGAAGAAGAATCTCATGCTGGGGGTCCCTCTCGTGACCTCCTCCAACGTCGTTGGGACCGGTGTTGTGGCTGTTCCCGAGGACATTATCCCCCCAGCGTTCAAGATCGCCTTGCTTTTGAACGGCATAGGGACCGCGATCCTCGTCACGCTCCAGACCTTCCTGCGCTTCGGCGAGCGCGCAGAGAAGCACCTGATCGCGGCCGACTGGTACGCGTCGGTATGCCGTGACATCGACACCCTCTCGACCGAGGAGCGGGCAAGGCCGAAGGAGTGCCTCGATCGCATCCGCAAGGAGATAAGCAAGATCCGGCAGCAGTCGCCGGAGATCGGCGACCGGCTATGGAAAGTCATGGCGACGAAGTACGGCGTGGACATCGCCTACCCACTGGCGCATTGATCACGGATGCGAGAGCAAGGGAGGCCGCGACGCTGAAAGTATAGGCTATTCAACGCGGTGTCGGGTGGTCTTCTCGGGGGGGGCAGTGATTCGGCGGGTCCGCGCCGAGCCGGGAAGCACTTATTGCCAGACCGGGGTTGCAGGGCTCACGGGTGAGCTCTGCGGTCAGTATCCGATGCCTGGACACGAGTGCGGTTGTGCCAGTCGAGATGCAGCGACCCGCAGGAGGAGGGCGCGCGCCTACCCGCTCACCCGCTGATCGAATTCAAACTCGGGTAGCGGTTCGCTCAGATCAGTGCCTTCGGTGCCTTCGCGCGGTCTTCCCGGTGGGGCGGACCGCGAGCAGAGGCGATCGGGGTGGCGTTGTGAGCTCCGCGAGAGGTTCGAGGCTACGCTGAATGGAACCCATATCGGTAATGAAGGCAATGATCCTCATCGGCTCGCCACAAACGCGGGCACAGGAGTGGGAAGACTTCCTAGATCCGAGCGAGCAACATCGCCCAGAAGTAGCGGGCGGGGGGAGGCGGCGTAGCGTCGGCGTGCGTTTCGGTGGCTGGGAACCTGGGCGTGTCTGCTCGCTTCGAGGGTGGTCCCTCCACGAGCAGGCCGGCCCTTTCAGCCCCGTGAAGCCGGTTTAATCACGGGGCGCATCGTGCTTCTCCCCACAGGAGCGTCAATTGCGGGCGATGCCTTCGCGGATTCGCGTAAGATGCAAGGAAAGTTTGTACAGGAACAGATAAAACCCGTAGTCGCTCAGTGTGAACAATCGCGTCTTAACCAGTTCGCTTAGGTCAACGGCCTGCGCATCGCAATTGTTAATCCGGTCTAACACCGCAATCCCTTCCTCTCCCAGCTTTTCATTTTTCGGGAGGTAGAACATGGACGAGTTGTGCTGCTTTCGGATGGCTTCAAGATGGTCGGTGAGGCTAAAATCGACGGGCAGATCGGCCTCGCTGTTGAGGAGATTCTGGTATTTCGGAAAGCTGATGATGGGACAGTAAAGAATTCGCGGACCGAGAAGGCGCTTATTGTCGGGGGCGATGTCGCAGGTATTGGACAGTATCATCACCCGCGTCCTCCCAATTCTCTCGTTCGGCAAATCGGCGACCCACAAACTGGCTAGACCGTCTCCTTGAAAAAGGTTCATCTCGTTCAGGAGCCGCAGAGTGTAAAGTCGCCTGTCGATGTTGTTGGGAAACTGCGAAAGTTCCGCAAAGAGGTTCGCTTGCGCCTCGGCGGGAAGATACTTTGGAAGGTAGGTCTTAAAATCCTCGAACCATTGACTCATACCAAATCCCAGAAATGCCGGTTGAGGATTTCACCCACGGCTTGCGGGCTATCCTCCGTCTCTTTCAAAAGAGCTTCCGCGAAGCGCCGCAGCGCCGCAATCTGCTCGGCCTTGTCTGCCAACTGGTCAGGCCGTCCGTAATAGGCGTGCGCGTAATGGGCCGTTGGCGTTTGGATTCCCGGTGCGCTGTTCGGCGGGTTCATGGCGGCACTCGCGGTCGAGTTCAGGGCGACCAGAGAAACCGCCAAGACCAGTGAAAAGGTCGGCAGGAGGTCGGTTTGGGAACGATAGAATTCAGTTTGCATCGTCGTAAATCGGTTTGAGACTTGTGAGGAATTCAGGCGTCAGCAGTGTGAAAAACAATTCCTTTTCGGACTGGTGCGCTGATTCCAGGAAGCTGTCCAAAACGCTGGGAAAGTCGCCTGCCGTTTCCGTGGTGAAGGAATCAATATCAATGATGGAGCCTGTTTCTTCGGGCTTGTCCACCAGTGCCAGTCCCTTGCCGATTTGCAGCAAGCTTCTGCACCCGCCTCGGCTCAGAACGGTTTTGAAGTGTGTCTCGTCTCCGTCCCAGGATTCCTCGTTGACGGTAATTCGCAATCGCAGCTTGGGATAGATGTCGAAGGGAAAGAAACTGATGAATCGCAGACCGAGGCGAACGGTCTGACTAAGAATCCCCGTTTGGTTGAACTGGCGCAGACTGTCCTTGATTCGCGCCGACAACGCGGGCCAACCCCGATACTCGCCGCGCATTCCGACGGCAATCACTTTGGGACCGACCAGCACGACAGAATTTTCGCTGAGAAGGCGATAATGGGGCTGAAAAACCAAGTCTTTCGCGGCATCACGGATGGGCGTCGGGAGGGCCACGATGGGCAGCACCTCGGACTTCGCGAAATCCTTTTTTAGAGCTTGGTAAACGATGCCAAACACGGCGTCGGCCGGCACGTTCGACTCGAAGCGAACTTCGGCCACGGCTTCCCTAATCGGACACGGACTGATGGACTTCGGTAATCTCATTTTGCCCTGCCGCAATCTAGTTGTTAGTATAAGGATAGGATATTCAACGCGGTGTCGCAAGCGTGGTGTCTTCTCGGTGGGGGAGGGGGCAGTGATTGGGCGGGTCCGCGCCGGGTCGGGTTATTTGGCAGACGGCGGTGGGGTTGCAGGGCTCACGGGTGATCTCTGCGGTCAGTATCCGGTGGCTGGACACGAGTGCGCCTTTGCCAGTCGAGGTGCAGCGACCGGCAGGAACAGGAGGGCAGGCGCTCAGCACCTCACCCGCTGATCGAACTCAAACTCGGGTAGAGGTTCGCTCAGATCAACGCCTTCGGTGCCTTCGCGCGGATAGAAGTCCTCCTCCCGTGAGGTGGACCGCGGACGGAGGCGCTCGGGGGTGGAGGGAGTCCCTGGGATTTCCGACGCGGGGGTACCCCCCCGACAGTGCCACCCGTTCCCGCCCGGGGCGGGAACGGGTGCTCTCGTGACGGCGTGCGATCGTGGGAGTGGCGACAGGCCCGGTGCTGCGACCGGCCGGGGTGCAATAGTTCTCACGTCAAGCGCGGCGTCTTCCCTCCGTCCCTCGCCAGCGGATAGGATCCCGGACCGGCATGCCGGGGGAGAGGCCCAAGCCCCGATGTTCGTCCACCTCCACGTCCATACCGAGTATTCCCTCGTCGATGGCATCATCCGTATCGACGAGCTCGTCGAGCGCGTGGCCGCGCTCGGCATGCCGGCCGTGGCCGTCACCGATCAGAGCGCGCTCTTCTCGCTCGTCAAGTTCTATCGTGCGGCCCAGGCACGGGGGGTGAAGCCCATCATCGGCGCGGATTTATGGGTAGAGGGCCGCGCCGGCGCACGGGGCGGCGCTTCGGAGCGCACCCGCATCGTGGCCTTGTGCCAGGACCAGAGCGGCTATCGGAACCTGACCCGGCTCGTGACCCGGAGCTACACCGAGGGGCAGTCCCAGGGGATCCCAGTGGTGCGGCGGGAGTGGCTCGACGAGGCTGCCGAGGGGCTCATCCTGCTCTCGGGCGGGCTCGCTGGCGAGGTCGGGCAGGTGCTCGCCAAGCGCGGTCACGACGAGGCCAGGCGCCGGCTCGACGAGTGGCGGTCGGCCTTCCCCGAGCGCTTTTACATTGAGCTGCAGCGCACCGGGCGCCCGGGGGAGGAGGCCTACATCGAAGGGGCCTTGGCGCTCGCGGCCGACTGCGATGTCCCCGTGGTCGCCACCAACGACGTGTGCTTTCTCAAATCCGAAGACTACGAGGCCCACGAGGCCCGGGTGTGCATCCACGAGGGCCGCATGCTGGACGATCCCAGGCGCCCGCGACGCTACAGCCAGGGGCAGTACCTCAAGGCGCCGGAGGACATGGCAGCGCTGTTCGCGGACATCCCCGAGGCCTCGGAGAACGCCGTGTGCCTGGCGCAACGCTGCAACCTGGAGCTCGGGCTCGGCCGCCACCACCTGCCCGATTTCCCCAGTCCCGTTGGCGAAGGTCTCGAGGCGCACCTGCGCCGCGTGGCCGGCGCGGGCCTCGATCGCCGCTTGCAGCAGACCCTCCCGGCCGGCGGCGAGAGTGAGCGCGTGCGCTACCGGGAGCGCCTGGAGCGGGAGATCGAGGTCATCACGCACATGGGGTTCGCCGGCTATTTCCTCATCGTCGCCGATTTCATCCGCTTCGCGCGCGAGGAGGGCATCCCGGTCGGGCCGGGGCGCGGCTCCGGTGCCGGCTCGCTCTGCGCGTATGCGCTCGCCATCACGGACCTCGATCCGATCGCCTATGACCTCCTCTTCGAGCGTTTCCTGAACCCCGAGCGCGTATCGCTCCCGGACTTCGACGTGGACTTCTGCATGGAGCGGCGCGACGAGGTGATCGAGTACGTCGCCGGGCGTTACGGGCGCGATCGCGTCTCGCAGATCATCACCTACGGCACCATGGCGGCGAAGGCGGTGGTGCGCGATGTCGGCCGGGTGCTTGGCCGTGCCTACGGATTCGTGGACCAGCTCGCGAAGCTCATCCCCTTTGATTTGCACATGACCTTGGAGCGCGCATTGGCCGAGGAACCGGCGCTCAAGGCACGCTACGAGGCCGAGGAGGAGGTGCGGGAGATCATCGACCTCGCCAAGCGGCTGGAGGGCCTGACCCGCAATGCCGGGCGCCACGCCGGGGGGGTGGTGATCTCGCCCGCGCCGCTCACCGAGTTCATGCCGCTCTACTGCGAGGAGGGCGCGACCACCCCGGTGACCCAGTTCGACATGGGGGATGTCGAGGCCATGGGGCTCGTGAAGTTCGATTTTCTCGGACTTCGCACCCTCACCATCATCGATTGGGCGGTGCGCACCATCAGCGTCGGGCGCGAAGGCCCGACCCTGGATATCGCGCGGCTGCCGCCAGACGATCCCGCGGCCTTTGATCTCATTCGCAGCGGGGAGACCACCGCGGTGTTCCAGCTCGAATCGCGCGGCATGAAGGAACTGGTCAAGCGGCTCAAGCCGGACCGCTTCGAGGATCTCATCGCGTTGGTGGCGCTTTTCCGGCCCGGTCCCCTGCAATCGGGCATGGTGGACGATTTCATCGAACGCAAACACGGGCGGGCCCCGGCGCGTTATCAACACCCGGCGCTCGAGCCGATCCTGGCGCCGACCTACGGGGTCATCCTCTACCAGGAGCAGGTCATGCAGATCGCCCAGGTCCTGGCCGGGTATTCGCTCGGGTCCGCGGATCTCCTGCGGCGCGCCATGGGCAAGAAGAAGCCCGAGGAGATGGCCAAGCAACGCGCTGTTTTCATCGACGGCGCGGCGGGCCGCGGCGTGGACGCGGCGCTCGCCGGCGTCATCTTCGACCTCATGGAGAAGTTCGCAGGCTATGGCTTCAATAAATCCCACTCGGCCGCCTACGCCCTCTTGACCTACCAGACCGCCTGGCTCAAGGCCCATCACCCGGCGGCCTTCATGGCCGCGGTGTTGTCCGCGGATATGGACCACACGGACAAGATCGTTTCCCTGATCGACGAGTGCCGCCGCATGGGGATCCCGATCCTGGGGCCGCACGTCAACGACTCGGAGCACGCGTTCACGGTCGCCGAGGGGGGGGCGATCCGCTACGGACTCGGCGCGATCAAGGGAGCGGGGCGCTCGGTGGTCGAGGCCCTCGGCGAGGCGCGGGCGACGCAGGGGCCGTTCCGGGACCTCTTCGATCTAACCCGGCGTGTCGACCAGAGACGCCTGAATCGGCGCGTCGCCGAGGCCCTGGCGCGTGCCGGGGCCCTGGACCGCCTGGGCCCGAGCCGTGCCGCGATCCTGGCGAGCCTTGATACCGCCCTGCAGTCGGCCGAACAACGCCTGCGCGATCGCGCCGCCGGTCAGGCGGACCTGTTCGGTTTTCCGCAAGGCCCGGAGGCGAGCCCGGACGAGGTGACGCTCGGTTTCACTGACGTGCCCGAGTGGTCCGACGAAGAGCGGCTCCACGGTGAGAAGGAGGCGCTCGGGCTCTATCTCAGCGGCCACCCCATCGATCGCTATCGCGACGAGCTGGTACGGCTCTCTGTGTGCCGCTTGGCGGATCTGAGTCCCGGAAGCCGCCGGGTGGCCGGGCTCATCACGAGCCTGCGCACGACCCAGGGGCGGCGCGGGCGCATGGCGATCGCCACCCTGGACGATCGGAGCGCGCGCATCGAGGTCGTGGTCTACGCCGAGACCCTGCCGGCCGTGGCCGAGGTCCTCGCCAAGGGGCGCATCGTGGTCGCCGAGGGGGTTTGCGGCATCGACGATTTCAACGGCGGCTACCGGATCACGGCCGAGCGCATGAGCGACATCGTGGCGGCCCGGGAAAAGCTCGCGCGCCGCCTGGTGCTGCGCCTCACGGCGGATGGGCTGGCCAACGGGCTCCTGGCGGAGCTGAAGTCCCTGCTGCAGGGATCGCCCAGGGGCCTGTGCCCGGTGGTCATCGATTATCAAGGGGTTCGGGCGAGCGCCGAGCTGACCCTGCCCGACCCCTATCGCGTGCAGCCGAGCGACGCCCTCTTGGAGCGCCTGGCCCAGGTCCTGGGCCGCGATGCGGTGGCGCTCGACTATGGTGGGAGCGGTTCGTGATCGCTTCGCCTATCGTATCGTTTAGCGGTTTCCAGGAAACGGCCTAAGGTGTTTTCGCTAACTGCGATCAACCCGGTTTGAATATAACCCAGATTGGTTTTCCTGACCATCTCGATCGCGTCGCTGGGCGATAGCTCCTTGCTGGTCAATAGTAGATCGTAGGCAACCCTACCTGTCGATGGTTTGGTCTCGTAGATAAACTCAAACCCCATTCTTTCGAAGGGTTACACATTGAGAATCCTTGGGATAGCCATGTAAGTTGAATCGTACATCCGATATCCATGGTGGCCCAGTGCCCGAACTACCCCGGATCGCCCGACCATTCGACGTAGAGGATGTTTACCCTCCGGATCCTGAGCATGCCGTCCGCCCCAAGCAGCACCCTGGTCTCCCCGCCTTGCGGGAACACCCGTCTCTGCCTGCCGATAGCCCACCCATCCGGTGCCATCGCCGCTTATGCGACAATAGACCGCACCCTCACCCCAAAGTATGCGAGGTGGCGTCTGTGCGGTTGGACCCCCGATGCGCCGGCCGAGGCGCGACCTTCACGTTTTCACTCCGCCATGGCGGGTGAGGCGAAGGGGCTCATCAAGGCCGAGGAGGCGCTCCTAGCGTGCGAGGAGCGCTACGAACGCGCCCTGCGCGAGATCGAGGAAGGCGTCACCAAGCTCAACGAAGCGCTGAGTCAGCAGGCGGCGACCGCCGAGGTGCTCAAGGCCATCAGCCGCTCGAATTTCGATCTGGACTCGGTGCTGCAAACCCTGATCGACAACGCCACGCGCCTGTGCAACGCGAAACGCGGCGTGATGCTGCGACCGGACGCGGAGGGCACCTACCTGCCCGGTGTGGCACGCGACTATGAGCCGGATTCCCCTTTGCTGGCCGAGGCGCGTCAAAGACCGGTTCGGATGGACCGTGGTACCGCAACCGGACGGGCGATCCTCGAGCGACACGTCGTTCACATTCACGATGTGCTCGCGGATCCCGAGTATACGCGCCAGGAGCTCGCGAGGATCGGCCAGTACCGGACCTCGCTCGCCGTGCCGATGCTGCGCGACGGGGAACCGATCGGCGTGATCTGGATGAACCGCGGCGCCGAGGTCGAGCCCTTCACCGACAAGCAGATAGAACTGGTGACGACGTTCGCCGACCAGGCGGTGATCGCCATCGAGAACGTGCGGCTTTTCAACGAAATCCAGGAAAAAAGCGCTCAGCTCGAGGTGGCCAACCGACATAAATCAGAGTTCCTCGCCAACATGTCGCACGAGCTGCGCACGCCGCTGAACGCCATCATCGGCTTCTCCGAGGCACTCGGCGAGCGCTACTTCGGCGATCTCAACGAGAAGCAGGACGAATACGTCAAGGACATCCACTCTTCCGGCAGGCACCTGCTCTCGCTCATCAACGACATCCTGGATCTGTCCAAGATCGAGGCGGGACGAATGGATCTGGAGATCTCGGAGTTCGATCTCCCTGCGGCGTTGCAGAATGCGATGACCTTGGTACGCGAACGCGCGGAGCGCCACGGCATTGCGCTTCGGCTGGAGATCGCGCGGGGCCTCGGCTCGATCCGCGCGGACGAGCGAAAGTTCAAGCAGATCCTGCTGAACCTGATGTGGAACGCGGTAAAGTTCACGCCCGAGGGCGGCACGGTGAGGGTGAGCGCTAGGCCGATCGGCACCCTGATCGAGGTCTCGATCGCCGACACGGGCGTGGGCATCGCACCGGAAGACCATGCGGCCGTTTGGGAGGCGTTCACCCAGGTCGGGCGCGACAGCGGGCGCAAGGCCGCGGGCACAGGCCTCGGGCTCGCGCTCAGCAAGCAGTTCGTCGAGCTGCATGGGGGCGAGATCCGCCTGGAGAGCGCTCCCGGCAAGGGCTCCACCTTCACCTTTACGTTGCCCGGGCACAGGCCCGCTTATGTATAGAGAATTCGGCGCATGAAGGTCGTACTGATCGTCGAGGACAACGACAAGAACATGAAGCTCGCGCGCGACGTGCTGCAGACGAAGGGCTATGCGACGATCGAGGCCGTGAATGGCGAGGACGGCGTGCGGCTCGCCAGGGAGCGCAATCCCGACCTCGTACTCATGGATATCCGGCTCCCGGGGATCAGCGGGATCGAGGCGCTCACAGCGCTACGCGCCGACCCAAAGACCTCGAGCATCCCGGTGATGGCGCTCACCGCCTCCGTCACCGCGACCGATCGCACGCGAATCACGCAGGCCGGATTCGACGCCTTCCTCGCCAAGCCGATGGTCCTGCGCGAGTTCATCGATACCGTGAGACTCCTCTTGGAGACCGGCCGCAGATGAACGCGCGGGCGCGCATCCTGGTCGTCGATGACACGCCGGCCAACGTGAAGCTCCTCGCGGATCTACTGGCGTTGCAGGGCTATGCGGTCTCCACGGCCTCGAACGGGGAGGAGGCGCTCGCGAGGGTGGCCGCCGAGAGCCCCGATCTGGTGCTGCTCGACATCATGATGCCCGGGATCTCGGGCTACGAGGTGTGCCGCACGATCCGCGACGATCCCGCTACCGCCCTCTTGCCCGTCGTGCTCTGCACCTGGCTGGACCCGAATCAGGAGCGGATCAAGGGTATCGAAGCGGGCGCGGACGATTTCCTGCCGAAACCGGTCAACCAGTCGGAGCTGTTCGCGCGGGTCAAATCTCTCCTGCGCATGAAGTCGCTACAGGACGAGGTGAAGCGCCAGGCGGAGCAGCTCGCGGAGTGGAACCGGCAGCTCGAGCGGCGGGTCGCCGAGCAGGTGGCGGAGGTGGAGTGTCTGGCGCGCTTGAAGCGCTTCGTCTCGCCGCGCGTTTGCGAACTGATCCTCGCCGGCGAAGTGGATGACCCGCTCAGGACCCACCGGCGCGAGGTCACGATCGTGTTCACCGATCTGCGCGGCTTCACTGCCTTCAGCGACAGCGCCGAGCCCGAGGAGGTGATGGACGTGCTGCGCGAGTACCACGCCACACTCGGGCGCATCGTCATGGCGCACGAGGGCACCATCGAGCACTTCACCGGCGACGGCGTCATGATCCTCTTCAACGATCCGGTACCGCTCCATGAGCCCGAGCTCTCTGCGATCCGCATGGCACTCGAGATGCGCGGCGCGGTAGCCGTGCTCGCCGGCGGCTGGAAGAAGCGCGGCCACGATCTCGGCTTCGGCGTGGGGATCGCCAACGGGTACGCGACCTTAGGCGCGATCGGCTTCGAGGGCCGGCGCGACTACGGCGCGATCGGCCCGGTCACGAACCTTGCGGCGCGCCTGTGCGTCGAGGCCAACCCCGGCCAGATCCTGGTCCCGCAGCGCCTGTTCGGCAAGGTCGAGGAGCGCGTGCAGGCCGAGCCCCTCGGCGAGCTTTCGCTGAAAGGGATATACCGGCGCGTGACTGCGTACAATATCGTCTCGCTCTGCGGCAGCGGTGGTTCGGGGTCGGAGTAATAATCCCTGAGGGGTGGGCTCCGCATGGACGAGTTGGAATCGCCGTCTCCGAAGTCCTTGCGGAGGACGTCGAAGAACGCCGCGGCGATCCCCAAGCCGAGGACATGGCCGCAGCTTCCGACCACGAGCGCCTTGCAGCAGGATCATGCCGATGAGCCCGCCCGTCGGTCACACAGGGTGCACGATGTCTGCGTCCGTCTGGACGACGACCGGCTTCGCCTCCGCGGTGTGCTCAGGACGGCTTGCGCGGGTCACTACGAGGGCTGTCCTCATCGGAGCCTCCTGGGTTCCGGGGTGTCGGAATCCCGCTCAGTGTAACGGCCGCGCTGCGCTCTGGTTCTTACCGCCGCCGCGTGTAGTGCCGCAGGAAGGGCGGCAGCTCGGTCTCCAGGAACCATTGTTTCTGGGTGGGCTCGTACCACCACACCTGCGATTGCTTCAAGGTATCGACCCGGCCGATGTCGTCGTGGTAATAGTCGATCACGACCTCCATCCGGGCCTCGGTGGCGTCCGCGTTCATGGTCTGGTCCGTGACCTCATAGGACGTGAGCTTGATGTGCTCCAGCGGCTCGACGTCCGGCATCGTCACGGGGCCGCTACGTGATAGGCGAAAGCGCGCCGCCTCTTGGTATTGCCCCCAGCGCAAGGCCGCGGCGTATGCGTTGCTGCTGGTCTCTAGGCTCGAAGCCCGCTCCTTGGCCTCCATCTCGGCGCACCCAGCGAGCGCGAGCGCCACAGAGGCCGCGGCGACCAACCGCCGGAGCCGGGCGGCGCAAGACGCGCCGGTGATCGACCCCGCGGCTCCGATGGTGTGTGTCGCGACAGGCATACGGCGCTCCCCCCTTCAGAGGTTGTGAAAAAACCTACTGCGCTCGGGATCTCGCGTTCCGGCGGTGCTCGGAATCCTCATGTATTTCAACATACACTCCGGTTCCTGCGCTCCGGCGGAACGCGACCTCCCTTCGCTCGCG
>JACCXJ010000340.1 GCA_013697045.1 Gammaproteobacteria bacterium
CCAGAGCTTACACATGGTGGGACTTCGCCCCCGCCTCAGCATCGGTCTTACCCCGGTCAGTTTAGCTCGAGGCCGCGATATCCTTGGCAACGACAAACTTCCGGAACATGCCAGCCTCCATGTGATACAGCAAGTGGCAGTGAAACGCCCACTCGCCGAGCGCATCGGCGGTCACCTCGAAGGACAGGCGTTCGGCGGGCTTCACGTTGATCACGTGCTTGCGCGGCTTGTAGGCGCCCGCCCCGTTGTCGAGCTCGCTGAACACGCCATGGAGGTGCAAGGGATGATTCATCATCGTGTCGTTCACGAACGTGAACCGTACACGCTCGCCGTACCGGAGCCGGATGGACTTGGCCTCCGAAGACTTTTTACCGTCGAACGACCAGATGAAGCGCTGCATGTTGCCAGTGAGGTGCAGCTCGATCTCCCTATCAGGCTCCCGCAGATCGTAACCGGGCTCTGCACTGCGCAGGTCCGTATAAACGAGTACGCGCCGGCCGGAATTTTCAAGGCCAATGCCGGGCTCGTTGAGCCTATTCTTCGGCATCATCGCGATCATGTCAGTGCTCGGCCCGTGGTCGTCGGGCCCGTGCATCATCGCTGTCATATCGTTCGCGTTATCGGCGTCCATGGCTCCATGAGCCATCCCGTGCATTGCCTCCGTTTGCCCGTCGTGGTCCATGCCGGCCATGCCTGCCGGTTGCGGTCCGCTCATCGGGGCGTGTGCCATGCCCATGTCCGCCATGGTGAGCAACGGCCGCGGCCGCCTCTCCGGGACGGGCGCGGACAGGCCCGCCCGCGGTGCCAGCGTGCCGCGCGCATAACCGCTGCGATCCATCGCCTCGGCAAAGAGGGTGTACGCGCGGTCGCCCTCAGGCTCTACGATCACGTCGTAGGTCTCGGCCACCGCGACGCGGAGCTCATCCACCGCGACCGGCTGCACGTCCTGGCCGTCGGCCTGCACGACGGTCATCTTGAGCCCGGGGATCCGGACATCGAAGTAGGTCATCGCCGAGCCGTTGATAAACCGCAGCCGCACGCGCTCGCCCTTCTTAAAGAGCGCGGTCCAGTTGGCCTTAGGTGGTTTTCCGTTGACGAGAAACGTGTAGGTGTAGCCCGTGACATCGGCGATGTCCGTGGGATCCATGCGCATGCGGCTCCACTCGAGCCGATCGGAGATCGCTGCCTCCCAGCCGTTGTCCGCGACGTCGCGGAAGAAGTCGAAGACGGTGCGCTTGTTGAAGTTGTAATACCCGCACCCGGCGCGATCCCATCGAAGCTGATCCCCGGTACCCCGTCCATGTTGGCGGGCAGCAGGATCCCATGCCACTGGATAGATGTCGGTTCGTCGAGCCGGTTGGTCACACGGACCCTCACGTCCTCGCCCTCGCGCCATCGGAGCACCGGGCCCGGCACGGAACCGTTGATCATCGTGGCTACCCGCTCTCGCCCCGTCAGGTTGATTGGGTTTTTTTCTATGAGGAGATCGTATTGGCCTGCGAACACTAGATCGGTCGCCCAAGCGGCCAAGGCCGCAAGAAATACGAGTAACTGCCACACGGCTGTCGTCTCCATCGTTCTCAATGCAACCGCAGTTTCGCGAAAAAGCGCTGCGGGTGCGCTCAAATGACATGCTCTCAACACTCGCATCATATTCAGTACTCCGTGAAACCGTGAAAAACACGGCATCGGCGGATGCAGTGCAGGATGTTGTCGGGGGCTGGACGCCCGCAGCGACAACGTCGATGAATTACCGGAGATCCCGGCGACAAAACCGCGTAGGGTCACTCAAGGAAACGGAAAAGACGGAGAGAACGAGCTGCCCTCGCTCGCGGCCGGTTTTCTCGCTCGTTAGGCGAGAGGGGCGCGAGGAGGACGCTCGAGGCCTTCGGGGACGATGTCGTTCAGACTTGACGTGCTGTCAGGGAGAAAAAGGTTACCCGAATCGGGTTCTATGACTACCGGAATGGACGATATGACGGCCGAAGAAGCAATGTGGCAAAGCACCGGCGACTCACAAGCTTGTTTTTGTGGTTGGCATCTTTCATGCCGATCGTCCTTAGACTGAGGTGCTTGCCCATGATGCGCCGGGGCAAGTTGATGTCCCTTGTGCGACGCCATCCCCATGTCTTGCGTACAGAACGGCATGACGAAGGCCAGCGCCGGCTTAATTGGAAGCCATAGCACCAGGAAAATCAGGAGCAATCTCGTCCGAACTGCCATCTCTTCGAAAGCTTCGCCTTGCCCGTTTATAATAGCCATTGCAGCGGCTTAAAGCAAGCACACGGGACGTCAGCAATCCTCCACCGGCCTATTAGGCTACGGCGCCCCCACGGGGCACCAACGCCAACAAAGAGACTATCAAGAATGTGGTCATACTGGCCCCCTTGTGAGACGTTGTCAAGATGCATCGACCAACCGTCCCGCAAGTGGCACCGAGTACGGGAAGCCGGATGTGCGGGAGTTCGTGGGCGAGACCCCTGTGAGGATGTTGCCCGGTCTCGTCATACGTTGGGATGCGCTCGCCGGCCGCCTGCCCGGGCCGGACTCATAACCTCTACTCTCGTACCATGGCGAAGTGCGGAGCCGCGCGACGAAGGCGATCAAAGGGTGGTAGCGACGGTTCGCCATGCTAGAATCAGCGGAAACGTTCAAAGCCGACTCGCGTATCATGTCGACATCATCGCATCAAAGCACTCGTGCTGATGCAAATGCTTACCCATGGGGGTGGCTCGGAGTGCTCGGGACGGTCATTGTGATGATGATTACGGGTGCCGGGTGGCTTTACCAAAAGAACGGAGAATGGCCGGTACCCGCGACGCAAGACCCCAGAAATGCGGCGCTTGAGCAGACGCCTGCCGCCGCCGCAACCCCCTCAGACCAAGGCTCCGTAGCGGAGAGGGTCAGGGATCCGAGCGATGTAGCGTCCCGCCCGTCCTTATTAACACCATCAACACCGCCTATGCAGTCGGAGCCGGCGGTGGCTGAGCCCAGCGCGGCACCGGAACCGGCCCCTCCCCTGCCCGAGACGGTCGACACCGAGGCCGATCGGGGCTTAAATCACGCCGGCACGGATGCGCCGCCGCATGCACCGCCCCTCGTAGGGACGCCGCTGCCTTCGGGCGCTTACACTATCCAGCGCGGCGACACGTTAATGGCGATCGCCGCGCATTTCTACGGCGATGCCTCCCAGTGGTCAGTTATCGCCGAGGCCAATCCTAAAGCGGACCCGAGGCGACTGCGGGTCGGTCAGGAAATCAAGCTCCCTCCTCGTCCCGGCCCATCGCGGTAGGTGCCTCAGCGCACCACAAGCACCGGGCAATAGGCGTGGGTCACCACTTGCTTGGAGACCGAGCCCACCAAGAGGCGTTCGAAGAACCCCTTGCCCCGATGACCTACCACAATGAGATCGACCCCGTCTCGGCGTTTTCGAGAACGGCCTCGGTCTCGATGTCCTCGGGCGGCTCGGGTGGACTCGCGACGGCGAGGACTAAGAGGTCGGCGCCGTAGTGCTTGGCCAAGTCCAGCGCGAACCGATAAGCGTGACCTGCCGGCTCCGATCCGTCGTAGGCGGCGAGGATCTTCGTAATCATAGCAATACTCCTCTCAATTCGATTCTGAAGCAGGATAGACGTTGGCGCTGCTCGTCGCGGGCTGCGGCTCGAGAGGCGGCGTTGACGCAGCGGAGGGCTTCGCCAACAGATGGCGAGGCAAGAAAAAGGCGTTGGCGATGAGCGTGGGGACCACCGCGCTGCCGATGACCGTCGCCACGAGAAACGAATACTGCGTCTGGTCGATGACCTGGTGGCTCAGCCCGTAGAGGGCGGAGATGGTCCCAAAGGTGAGTCCCGTGGACATCAAGAGCGTGGTGTACATGGCCTCTTGCGCGGGGGCGCGGTAGAGCTGGGTCACGGGGTAGACTCCCAACATCTTGGTGATCTGTTTGGTGACCAGCAGGAGGAAGAAGACGGCCGGTGCGGCGGTCAAGGCGGGTATCGACACCAACGAGCCCGCGCGGATGAAATAGAAGGGGGTGAGCAGCCCCAAGGTCAAGGTACGCAAGCGCCGAATCAATACGTGGTCTTTTCCCACCGAGCCCGCGAGCACCATGCCCAGGAGGTAGGCCGGCAACACCGCTTCGCTGTCGGCCCAGACGGCAAGGGCCCCCAGCGCAAAGAGGCCGACCAGCAGAAACTTCGCCTCTATCTCGGAGGGACGGCCGCCGTAGCGCCGGAAGAAGCGCGGGGTCAACCAGGGCAGGATCACGAGCACGGCGATCGTGACCCCAAAAAAGATCAGCGTCTTGAGCGTGAACGGCGAGAAGATGAAGCCGAGGGCGAGGACCGTCCCCAGATCGGTGATGAAGCAAGCAGCGAGCACTGTCTTGCCGTAGTCGGTCGTGTTGAGCCCAAACTCCAGCATCACGGCATAGACCACGGCCACCGAGGTGGTCGAGAGGGCCACACCGGCGAGCCAACTCGCGGCGATGTTCCAATCCAGCACCGCGTAGGCAACGACGGCGCAGCCGATGAAGGGCGCGAGGAAGCTCATGAGCCCCACCGCGGTGGCTTCTTTCCACCTCACGCGCAGCACTGCCGGGTCGAGCTCTGCACCGGCGAGAAAGGTGAGGAGTATCGCGCCAGTTCCCGCCAGGAACTTTATCCAGGGCAAATCGGCTTGGAGCACGGACGCTCCGAAGGCGATACCGAGGACAAATTGCGCGAGGGTGCCCACCACAATCTCGGAGAGAGCGGTGGCAATACGCAGCCAAACCGAGAACAGCGCGGCGATCAAAGCCAAGCCTAACCAGATGGCGGCGAGCATCCAAGTTTCTGTCATAGTTGACTCCTGAAAACGCAGTAAACCCTATCTCGCCCTCCGCCAAGGATAACTCAACGGGTGGGAAGCAACGCCTCGCCTGGCCCCGCTAAGCGAGGCTCGCCACGTCGCGCAAGATGCGGGTCGTTTTCAACCCACCCGGAGAGGCTAGATATTTGGGCCGCCACACCGGGTCCAGGGCCGCCGCGAACCGGCGATGGCTGTCGCTGTCCTGGAAGTGTTCGCTCTGGCGATACACCATCCTGCCGATCAGATGCCAGAGCGGATCAGGCAGTTGCCGTTCGTGTCGGGCCAGCGGTACCATGCCCAGATCGAACCACCGGTAGCCGCGCGCCCGTCCCCCGACCATGAGCTCCGTCACCATGAACTCCATGATGCCCTTCGGGGCATCGCGGTGGTAGCGCAGGAGGCCCAGGGCCAGCTCCTCTTTTCCCCCACTGACCCACAGGATGGCGAAGGCGATGATGCGCTTGTCCTGGCGCACTACCGCGCACGGGAACCTGACCACATAGTCCGGGTTGAAGAACCCCCGCGAGAAGCCCCGCTCCGTCTTCGCCAGGTGCGCCAGCCAGTCGTTCGACACCCCCTCCAGCTCCGGGATCAGGGCCGGCACCTCGTGGGAACTCACGATTGCGAAATCGACGCCCTGTTCCAGGACCCGATCGTGCGCCTTGCGCAGCTCCCTTCGCTCGTGGCCCGTGAGCGAGAAACGCTCGAGCGGTACGCGGGCATCCTCGCCCACCTTCAGGAGAGAAAGCCCGAGGTTCACGTACAGCGACAGGCCCTCGGCGTCCACCAGATAGAAGACCGGCCAGCCGCCGTAGCGATCGCATAGTACCCGGAACGTCAAGACCAGCCTCTCGCGCTCTGCCGCCGGCCCCACCGGATCCCCCAGCGCGATCCAGCTCTTCCCTTTGACGCGGTACATGATGAAGGCCTTACCCGAATCGCTGAACAGAAAACACTTGTCACCGAGGAGCGCCAGGCCCGCACGTGCGCTCTGGGACTGCTTGACGATGGACCGCACCTGTTCGAGGCGGCCGGCGAGCGGCAGGTCGGGCACCGGGTCGGGGCGCAGCAGGTTGGCGAGGCCGATCGCCACGGTCGTCACCAGGACCACGGTCATGGTGCGCAGGAACCTCGCGTACTCGGCGGTGTAGTCGAAGTGCCACCAGAGCTCGTGGGAATACTCGGCCGGTTTGTAGGACAGGAGCCCCAACCAGATCGTCACCGCCAGGAGCGCCGTCAAGGTCGAGGTCCATTCCGTCGGAAAGCCTTGATTCAAGAGCGCGCCGTCGCGCCGAAACTCCGGACGGGTATAGAACAACATGACCAGTATCGCGATGAGCACGGCTGCGCCCTCGTAGATCAGCCCTTTGCACACGAGCGTCACGATCCCCACCCCGAGCAGCAAGGCAGCCAGGCGATAAGCCGCCTCGAGCCGTAAGGACAGGCCGTGCGCCACAAAGATGAGCCCGACGCCCGTGGCCCCGGCCACGACGTGCGCGATCTCCAGGACCGGCAGGGGGAGGACCTCGCTAAGTGTGGCCAGGCGCTCGGCCGGCGCCGGGACGGCGATCGAGAACAACAGAACCAATCCGGCGAAGATCAACACGAGTGCCATGATCTGCGGACCGTCGGATACTCAAAGGTCGGAATACGGCCGCGGTGAGATAGACCACCACGAAGGCCAACAGGAGCCCGCCCAGCATCCGCTTCCACGCGGGCGGCAGATGGATGACGGACGCTGTCGCTTGGTCCGCCCCGAACAACAGCGACAGGATCAGCAGAAACCCGATACCGAGCGAGGCGGTGACTGCGGACATGGTGGTCACGCCCGCTATTTCGAGCGCGCTCAGACCCGCGTTCGAATAGATGCGGTATCGGATCGCGCCGCCCGTGACCATCGCGAAACCCAGGTTGGTGCCGAAGGCGTTGGCCAGACAGCCGGCCAGCGCCGCGCGCCGGTAGGGCACCGGGCGGCCGACGTGGTAGAGCGCTAGCATGTCGTACCCGCTTACCACGAAGTAGGCGCCGGCGGTGAGCAGGAACGCGAGTAGAACCGATGTTGCCGGCAGCGCTCGAAACTGCTCAAGCACATCCGAAAGCTGGATCGACTGCAGGGTGCGGTACACCACCCACAGCGCCAGACACACGATCGTGAGGCTGACGAAGGCCCCGATCTGGACCAGCAGTTTCTTGGCGAATGGGATCGGCACACCGCGGCTTGGATCGCCCAGCGCGTCAGTACCGGCACTCATCGATAAGGTCTCGTCAAGGTTATGGTATCCCGGTTTGTGCGGGGAAGACGCGGCCTCGCACGCTCTGGCGATCTGACCCGATTACACCAGGTGTTCGGCCCCGTGTACTACCGGCACGTGGGTTTCCCGGCGCGGATAAGCATAGCAGCCGATGTCGGCGGTGGCGATGATCTCCGGGTAGTTCTCCCCAGTTGCCGGAACGGTGGCGATGCCGGACGGCCCTGTGGCGGGACTTGGCCTCATCGATACCATCCTGGCGCGCGGCTGGGGAGTACCACCTGGCGCACTCGGCGCGGGTGGACCTGTCACCACGGCTCGGTCTAGCTCGATCACGGGGCGACGGATCGGCGCGCCCCCCGGATGTCGTAGAGTCCGACGATCCGGGCCCAGTCCGTCGCGTCGTCATCGTCCTCGGGTACGAGAACGAAACGGCGTCGAGGATCGGCGGCCTCCAGTACCCACTGGGGCATACGGCCCCAAGTCCGGCAACAGTTCCCGACTCCCATGGACGAACACCACGAGTGCCTCCGGGTTTTTCCGGAGGGACCGCGGCCTTGTGGACGAGCCCATGCCGGCCCGAGCTGGTCCAGAAGTCGGTGCTCATGCGCCGATAGGATAGTCGGCTGCGGTCGCAAGGCGCAGCGACCGGGTCGAGGAAAGGGAGACCCGAAGAATGGGTGCGCAGTTGCCAGACCTCCCCGCTCGCCTTAGTGTGTGTCGAAACGCAATCGGTGTGGTGTAGAGTACGATTCGCGAAACCGGGCGCGCGGTATCGTTCCGATGTCGGGAGAAGCACAAGCCCGTGAAGATCCATGCGAATGAGTGTGGCGCGCAGGTGATCTTCGTCGAATCGTACGATCCCTGCGGGACGTACTACGGGGATCGTTGGGAAGGTATCAGTGGCAACAGGGCGTGACGCTACTTACGATTTGATTAAGAGACAACCAGAGATCCGTGGAAGAGGCTACCATGCAGAAACGGGACAAAGTGATAACGCTTCTAGGCGCCGATACTCCGCGCAAGCGGGTCCTCGTCAAGGGCTGGGTCCGGACCCGCCGGGATGCGAAGGGACTCTCTTTTCTTGAGCTTAACGACGGGTCGTGCCTCGGAAGTATCCAAGTCATTGCGGAGGCCGGGCTAGGCAATTATGCCGAGGTCAAGGACCTTGGCACCGGCGCGGCGATTGCCGTAGAAGGCAGGCTCGTCGCCTCGCCCGGGAGCGGGCAGCGCTGGGAGGTCCAAGCCGATAGCATCACGGTCATCGGGACCTGTCCCGAGGATTATCCGCTGCAGAAGAAGCGGCATTCCGACGAGTTCCTGCGCACCATCGCTCACCTGCGGCCGCGCACCAATAAATACGGCGCGCTTTTCCGCATGCGCTCGCGACTCGCCCATGCGATCCACCAATTCTTCCAAGACCGTGGTTTCTATTACATTCATACCCCGATCCTGACCGCTTCGGACTGTGAAGGGGCCGGGGAGATGTTCGGCGTCACCACGCTCGATCTCAACGATATCCCCAAGCGGGACGGGCGCGTCGATTTCAGCGAGGATTTCTTCGGGAAGGAAGCGAAGCTGACGGTCTCCGGCCAGCTCTCGGGCGAGATGTTCGCGCTTGGGCTCGGTGAGATTTACACCTTCGGCCCCACCTTCCGCGCCGAGAATTCCAACACCGCGCGCCATATGGCCGAATTCTGGATGATCGAACCGGAGATGGCTTTCCATGACCTCGACGCGGACATGGATCTCGGCGAGGAGTTTATCCGCTATCTGGTCGCCTACGCGCTGGATCGCTGCCGCGAGGATCTGGGGCTGTTCGCGCGTTTCGTGGACCCGTCCTTGCCTGCGACACTGGAGAATATCGCTGCAAACGCGTTCGAGCGCTTGTCTTACGGCGATGCCATCGAGATCCTGCGGGGCTCGGGCGAATCCTTCGAGTTCGAGCCGGCATGGGGTGCCGATTTGCAAACCGAGCACGAACGCTACCTGACCGAGCGTCATTTCAAGAAACCGGTCATCGT
>JACCXJ010000259.1 GCA_013697045.1 Gammaproteobacteria bacterium
GACGATGGAGCGCCGTGCCGAGCACAGGTGCACTTGACCCTCGGGCGTTCGGGCCCGCTCGGGTTTTGGCGTTTCGGTCCCTCCCCCGGCCATCGTTAGGGCAGGGGATGGGCGTTGTACGCGTCTGGGATGCAATCCGATGACGACCTTCCGCCCGCGCTACACGGCGGCAGCCCGTCAACGAGGCCGCGGTCGTTCGGGTCTAGGCGAGAGGTGTCGGAGGGGGACGGAAGGTTCGCGAGGGGTGATGCTGGAGGCTGCCCTCAGGCGGGCTGAAGGCGAATATCGCCGAAGACAGGGTCAACGAGACCACCTGCATTACTGCGCCGGCGTGGAAATACATGCACTCCGAGCAGGTGGCATCACAGGTACTGTTGCAACTGCACTCGGGGCCCGATGTGGTCTCGTCGGGCTGCTCTCCAAGGGCTTTGGAGCAAGGGTGAGAGTCCTTGGTGGGCGCGCAGCAGTCGGCCGGGCAGGACTGATACATAGTCCCGCCGAAACCTGGGGACCACGCGCTCGCCAGCGCGACCAACACCAGACTACAAATGATTGCGTGCAACCTTCTCATTCTCTTGGGTTAGAGAGCTCTCTTCGTGGGTAGTTCAGGGTGGGTCGGGCGTCTTGCAGCTATATATACTATCCCGGCATCTGGCGAAGCGCAACGGGCTGCACCATGCAGCGCGAAACGCCATGCAAGCTGTTATGGACTAACACACTGTCGGCTCCTGTGAAGCATAGGAAATCCAATGGGGCTTTGCAACAGGTACTGTTGCCCAGTAGGCCTTGATCTTCGAGTAATCGGTAGGCCTCACGAACGTAGAGATGCCTCACTTTGTGCTGATGGCTCACTTCGCAGAGCTCGCACTTTCAGGGTGGGACAAGGTCCCATCGCCGAGTGGCATTCCCCCTAACTTTTTGAAAAGCAACTGTTACGCCTGGCGCGAACCGTGCATTGCGCCTGAGGGCATCAGTCAGCTAAGAGGGGCTGCCATTGAACCGTCGTCTGACCGCTATCGTCCTTTTTGTTGCCGCGCAGGCCGCGTGTCCAACGAGCGCGTTTGCTGAAGATTTCGCCATGATCGTACCGATGAAAGGCGGTGGCACCTACTATGTGACGGCCCGCTTCGGGGGTACGACCTCCGGGGAACTAATGGTCGACACCGGCTCGGGATATACGACCATCAATGAACAGACTCTTGCATCGTTACAAGAGGGAGGACACGCGCAGTACGTGAAAGACGTGTCCGGCATCCTCGCGGACGGTTCCCGCACGACGGTGCGTGTGTATCGGGTGACCCAAGTTTCCATCGGCTGCTGTTGCGTCGTACGGGACATCGAGGCGGCGGTGTTTCCGGATAGCACGCGTCAGATCCTGGGTTTGAGCGTCCTGAAAAAGGTGGCGCCGTTTACCGTTTCCCTTGAGCCGGCCCAGTTGACACTCAGTCGGTGCCAGGCGGATCCATCAGCGATGACTGCAGTGAGGTTGACTTCTCCCTAGAGCAGCAGGCCATTGGGTCACGCTGCCCGTTCATCTGGGATCATGCGTAGGTGAGCGCCTCAAAGGCGCCATATGAGCCGCCCAAGGCGGCGGGTGTAAATTCCAAACTTCATCTGCTCGTACCGCTCGTCCTCTTCCTCTTGGTTGCGGATCGACAATCTTCGATTCCTTGTGCCTCGCTGGCTCGTGGAATATCTCCCACAACTGCCGACGCAGCACTCCGAAAATCCGCTTCTTCCTTCGCTTCGGTATAAACACTACGTGATATTTGCAGCCCCTTCTCATATGACTCAAACCGTGATATACTTTTATCTGTGAATCCCCTTGTCTTGGCGGAGATCGGAGATTCACACCGACCGTAGTACAGGTCAAACCACGGTGAGTCCCCCGGCAAAGCCGAGGGCTTATCTCACTGAGTTAGTCCGGCGCCGGCAGAGCTGGCCGCCGGTAATTCCCGATCGCATGGAGCTGGAGGACGTTCCTATGCAAACGCTACACAAACCAATTATTGCTGCCTCGATGGCAGTGGTCATCGGTCTTTCCTTGTTGGCTGCCGGCTGCGCAGGCCCTTCCGCAAGGACGGCAGGCAAGACTACCGAACAGGCGGACATGGCAAAGTTCGAAGAGGTGACCCCGCAGAGAGAATGCTACCGTCTCCGGAGAAGTGTGCGCGACCATTCGCTTTACCGGAAAAGAATGGATTGTACAAGCGCAAAGTAGCGCCGTCGAAGCTTGCATCAGCCGATAGCACCTCGACGCGCTGAAGGATTCAACTACCCGCTTGGAGCGTGACCGTCAGCTCGGTCTTGCCGCCCTCCCGCAATACCTCGACCGGCACGGCTTCGCCGACCCGGTGGTCGTCGAGGAGGGCGAGCAGTTTCGCGACGCTATCGACGGGCTTGCCTCCGAGGGCGACGATGATGTCCCCCGGGGTTATGCCATCCTCATCGATGCGGGCACCGCGCAGCCCGGCCGCCTCGGCGGCCGATCCCGGTGTCACCCGGAGCACGAGCACCCCTTCGACGCCGAGCTTCTCCGTCACCTGGCGGTTCAGCTCCTCGTCCACCTCGATCCCCAGGGCCGGACGGATGTACTTGCCTCCGCTCACGAGCTCCGGGATGACCCGGTTCACGGTATCAACCGGCACCGCGAACCCGATCCCGGCGAAGGCCCCCGAGGGGCTGAAGATAGCGGTGTTGATCCCGATGAGCCGGCTCGCGGAATCGAGCAAGGGACCGCCCGAGTTGCCGGGGTTGATGGCGGCATCGGTCTGGATCAGGTGCTCGATGATGGTGCCCTGGTCCGAGGGCAGCGAGCGGTCGAGGGCCGAGACGATGCCGGTGGTCAAGGTCCAGTCGAGGCCGAAGGGGTTGCCGATGGCGAACACCTTCTGCCCGACGTGGAGGTCATGGCTCGTTCCGACCAGCACGGCCGGGGGGCGATCGAAGGCGACGCCGATGCGCAGCACGGCGAGATCATGGGGGCGGCTCGCCCCGACCAGCGTCGCCTTGTAGTCCCGCCCGTCGGAGAGCCGTACGCGCGCGTCCGAGGAGTCGGCGACGACGTGGTAGTTGGTCACGACATGTCCCTGATCGTCCCAGATGAAGCCCGAACCCGTCCCCTTGGGGATGCTGAAGATATTGCGCGTCCAGGGGTCCATCACACGCTCGCGGGTCGTGATGTAGACCACCGAGGCCTTGGACTGGTTGAAGAGCTCGATGGTGGCGCGCTCATCGGCGGCCAGATCCCCGCGCGGCGTGACTACCCTCGGCGTCGCGGTCGCCCCGCCGATCTGCCGGGTGAGGGAGGGAAAGCCTTGCCAGAGGACGAACAGAACGGCCGCGGCGATGGCCACCCAGAGAAGAGGGGAGCGGAACGGTTCGCGGTTAGGGCTCATGGTGGCTTTTTCCTTCTTCTGTTGCGAGTGAGGTATGCCGACCGGAGTTCAGTTCGAGCGGGCTCTCGTCGCGCTCGCGTAGCACCCAGTACACCCCGGTCTTGACCTGGATGATGGCTGTTTCGGCGCAACGCCACGCGAATGATGGAGTGTTTGAACTCCATGGCGATGCGCAGGGTCATGATGATGCCGAACAGGCCCTGAAACGCGGCGTGATCGAGCAGGTGGAAGGCCTCCCCGGCGAGCAATATGAGCACGGCGCGAATGAGCTGGAAAAGGGAGATCACGATGACCACAGCGATCACGTTGGCCAGGATCAACGCCACGACCTGCTCGAAGCGCTCGTAGAAGGTCATGACGGCCCATTCGCCGGAAAAGTTCCGGCGGGCGCTCGCCCAATATTGCTGTGTGTCAGTCATGGCATCTTTGGCTCATCGCTACCGGGCGTCGAGGGTCAGTACCACAATCCGCTCACATGATAGCGCGGCCGGGCGGAGAGCGACGCGACCACCGGCATGCCGTACGGCCATACCGGGTGCGATCCGGGTAGCGATGGCGGTGCCATTCGGCGAGGTTCATCGCGCTGCCCTCTAATCTATCTCCATGCCGGCTCGCCGGAGGCGCGCGCGCAGCCGCTCGATCTCATCCAGCAGATCGAGGATCAGGGCGGCGGCCTCGGTGCTGGCCTCGAAGTCGCGTGCGAGCCTCGCGAGCCGGCGGGCACGCAAGAGATCCAGGGCGCCGAAACGCCATGCCGCCTCATCCCTGCCCACGGGTGACAAAACACCGACCTCGACCAGTTCCACGACCCACACGGTCTCGGCCCCGCAGGCCTCGACCATCTCCTCAAGCGACAAGGCACCTTGTTCGCCGACGAGAATACCGGTGAAGATATCTGCATCCATCGCGTATCACACGCCCAAACCGCGGCGGGGATCGAAGGCCAGCTCCCGCGCCATGGTTTGATAGATCTGTTTCGCACGATCCGTCTGGGCTGGGGGCAAGACCACCTCCAGTACGAGATAAAGGTCTCCGGGCGGTTCGCCGGGGATCCCGCGGCCCCGCAAGCGCAGCTTGCGCCCGCTCTGGGAGTTGGGCGGGATCTTGACTTCCACCGGGCCCCCCGGCGTGGGCGCCTTGACCGTGGCCCCGAGCGCCGCCTCCCAGGGCGCCACCGGCAGGGTCATGTAGACGTCGCGGCCATCCACCCGGTAGAACGGGTGGGGCTTGAATGCGACCTCGATGTAGAGATCGCCGGCCCTCCCGCCCTGCGGTCCCGCCGACCCTTGCCCGGCCAGGCGGATGACCTGCCCTTCGCGGATCCCCTTGGGGATATGCACGTTCAGCGTGCGCTCGCGCACCGCGAGTCGCCCTTCGGCGTCCAGTTCAGGCACCCGCAGCGTCACGGCCCGCGTGGCGCCGCGGAAGGCGTCCTCGAGGTCGATGAGGATCCTGGCGTGATGGTCCTCGCCGCGGCCCTGAAACCCCGCCCGATGCCGCGCCCCGGTGGCACCCCCGAATAGCGAGGCGAAGAAATCGCTGAAGTCCCCTGCGAAGCCCCCGCCGGCGGGGCTGCCGCGAAACTCGAAGCCCGTGTCCCAGTCCGGCGGCGGGTGAAAGTCCTGGCCGGGCTGCCAGCCCGTCCCGAGCCGATCGTAGGCGGCGCGCTTCTCGGGGTCCTTCAAGACCTCGTAGGCCTCATTGATCGCCTTCATGCGCTCCGAGGCATCGCGCTCCTTGCTCACATCGGGGTGATACTTGCGCGCCAGCTTGCGGTAGGCGCGCTTGATCTCGCCCTCGGGGGCCGAGCGCTCGATGCCCAAGCTCTGGTAATAGTCTTTGAACTCCATCGCTTTCCAGGGAAACCCTCTGTGCCAAAGCCCTCTGTGCCAATGCAAGGGAGACACCGCCCCGGACGCATCTTATCACTTCAAACGCGCGAAATGATTGAACGGGATCTGTCGAGCCCGCCTCGCGATCGCGTACCGCGGCGGCGTGGGCTTGATACACACGCACCAGGCCCCATATACGGTTACGTCCGCAAAACTTGCTCACGGCTGCATCTAGCGCAGGTACGCCGGTGCGGCGAGCAGGAGCGGGATATTTATAGCCAAACCGTGGAGGTATCAGCATGTACGAGTCCTTGTTGCGGTTTCCGACCGATCTGTTCGCCGAGCTGGACCGGATGCAGCGCGAGATGCAGGGTTTCGGAGGCTTGAGTCTGCCATCGAGCATCCGCGCGGTCGGCCGCGGCGCGTTTCCCGCGATCAATATCGGGAGCACGCCGACAGCCATCCGCATCGATGCGTTTGCGCCCGGCATCGATCCCGCGAAGCTTTCGATCAGCATCGACCGCGGGCTTTTGACCATCGCGGGTGAGCGCGCGTCGGACGTTCCGGAGGAGAGTGAGAAGCTCAGCGTTTACGCGCATGAACGCGCCGTCGGCCCCTTCAAGCGGGTGGTGAGCCTGCCGGAGGATGCCGATCCGGCGCGCGTCGCGGCGACCTACCGCGATGGCGTGGTCACCATCGCCGTCCAGAGACGCGAATCGGCACAACCGAGGCGTATCGAGGTCAAATGAGTCGAGCCATCGACTGTTAATTGGAGGTATGAATCATGAGTGAGAAGAGAGAAGTTGCACCGCGTACTGAGGAACGGCATAGCCCCGCGCTGGTGCCGCCGATCGATGTGCTCGAAGACGAGACCGGGATCACCCTGTTTGCGGATCTGCCCGGCGTGCCCATGGACAGGCTCACGGTTCGTGTGGACGGCGATGGGCTGCTCATCGAGGGCGAGATCGCCGTGGAGACACCGGAAGGTACGACCCTCGCCTATACGGAGGTCCAGACGCCGCGCCTCCGGCGGGTGTTCACCCTGAGCCGAGAGCTGGACACCACGAAGAGCGACGCCGCGTTCAAGGACGGGGTGCTGAAACTCCGCATCCCCAAGGCCGAGCACGCTCAGCCGCGCCGGATCGCGGTCAACGTCGGCTGACGCTTGGAATTGATCCCCTCTCCCCTCACGGGGGCGAGGGAATCATTTTTTCACCGACCATTCGATTCTGACGCGGCCAATGTGATTCACACCGGACTTCGAGGGCCTCATTCTCCTTGATTGGAGATCGCTCGACTCACACCATCCCTGTCATGATCACCCGCGCGCCGCCAACTCGGCATATCGGAAGCAACCCACGATGTGGTCGTTCACCAGCCCGGTGGCCTGCATGTGGGCATAGCAGATGGTCGGGCCGACAAATCGGAAACCGCGCTGTTTTAGGTCTCGGCTCAGCGCCTCGGATTCGGGGCTGTGAGCCGGCAGCTCGGTAACGGTGCGCCAGGCGTTCTGTTTCGGTTTGCCGTCCACGAAACGCCAGATATAGGCGTCGAAGCTCTCGAACGCCTCCTGGATGGCCAAGAACACTTGGGCGTTCCGGATGGCCGCCTCGATCTTCTTGCGGTTGCGGATGATTCCGGCGTCCATGCAAAGCGCCTCGATCTTGCGCTCGCCGTAACGGGCCACCTTTTCGGGATCGAAGTCGTCGAAAGCCCGGCGATAGCTCGGCCGCTTCCGTAAGACCGTCATCCAGCTCAGGCCGGCTTGCGCGGACTCCAGCACCAGGAACTCGAATTGCGTCCGGTCGTCGTGGACCGGCACGCCCCACTCCGTATCGTGGTAATCGAGGTAGAGGGGATCGGCGTTGGACCAGCCGCAGCGAGAGATCCCGAGCGCAGTAGGTTTTTTCACAAACTCTCGGGCGTGCCGCCCAGGCGTTCGATCTCCTCGACGAAGGCCTGGACATCCTCGAAGCGGCGGTACACCGAGGCGAAGCGCACGTAGGCCACGGCGTCGAGCCGCCGGAGCGCCGCCATCACCAGATCGCCCACGAGCCGCGAGCGCACTTCGCGTTCGCCCAAGGCGCGCAGGTGGCGTTTGATGTCGGCGATCGATGCCTCCACGTGCTCGAGGGCGACCGGGCGTTTCTCGAGGGCCCTCTGCATGCCGGCGCGCAGCTTGTCGTCGATGAAGGGCTCACGGCGGCCGTCCGATTTGATCACCCGCGGTAGACTCAACTCCGCGGCCTCGTAGGTCGTGAAGCGTTCCTGGCAGGCCGTGCACTCACGCCGGCGGCGCACCCGCTCGCCGTCCTCGGCCAGACGCGAGTCGATAACGCGCGTGTCCGGCTCCGAGCAGAAGGGACAGCGCATCCCGCGTCGACTATCTTTCGGGGCTGATCAAAGCGCGGGCCGGATCAGGCGCGAGGCGCCCGGCGGAAACGATGCGGCTCCGTCTCAGAGACCGTAGACCGGAAATCTCCGGCACAGATCGGCGACCTCGCCACGGATGCGTTCGTTGAGACGATCGTCGTCGATGTTGGCAATGATGTCGCAGATCCAGGTGGCGATCTGGCGGCACTCGGGTTCTTTGAAGCCGCGTGTGGTGGCGGCCGGCGAGCCGATCCGGATGCCGCTGGTCACGAAAGGCGGCTGTGGGTCGTTGGGCACCGCGTTCTTGTTGACCGTGATGCGGGCGCGCCCCAAGGCGGCGTCGAGTGCCTTGCCGGTCAGCCCTTGCTTGACCAGATCCACGAGGAACAGGTGGTTGTCGGTGCCGCCGGAGACGATCTTGATACCGCGATCGAGGAATACCCGGCACATCGCCCGGGCGTTCTTGATGACCTGTTCGGCGTAGACCTTGAACTCCGGCTGCATGGCCTCACGGAAGGCCACCGCCTTCCCGGCGATGACGTGCATGAGGGGGCCGCCCTGGTAGGCGGGAAAGACCATGAAATTGATCTTCTTTTCGATGTCGGGGTTCGCCCGCCCCATGATCAGCCCGGAACGCGGTCCGCGCAGGGTCTTGTGGGTGGTGGTGGTGGTGACGTCAGCGATGTCGATGGGGCTGGGATAGAGCCCGGTGGCGACCAGTCCCGCGACATGGGCGATGTCGGCGATGAGATAGGCCCCGACCCGGTCGGCGATATCCCGGAAGCGCTGCCAGTCGACCACCCGCGAGTAGGCCGAAAAGCCGGTCATGATGAGCTTCGGTTTGTGCTCCAAGGCGAGCCTTTCCACCTCATCGTAGTCGATCTCCTCGGTCTCGGTGTTCAGCCCGTATTGGACTGCCTTGTAAATCCTGCCGGAGACGTTGACGCTCGCGCCATGGGTCAAGTGGCCGCCGTGCGCCAGGCTCATCCCCATGATGGTATCGCCCGGATTGATCAAGGCGAGGTAGACGGCCCCGTTGGCCTGCGAGCCGGAATGCGGCTGGACATTAGCGAAACCGGCGCCGAAGAGCTGCTTGGCGCGATCGATCGCGAGCTGCTCCACCACGTCCATGTGCTCGCAGCCCCCGTAATAACGCTTGCCGGGATAACCCTCCGCGTACTTGTTGGTCAGGACCGAGCCCTGGGCCTCCAAGACCCTCGGGCTCACGTAGTTTTCCGAGGCGATGAGCTCGATGTGGTCTTCCTGGCGCTGGCGTTCTCCTTCCATCGCTCGAGACAGCTCGTCATCGAATCCCGCGATCGTCATTGCTCTTGTGAACATAACTCGACTCCACTGGCCCAAACATATTAATATACGGCCCCGCTCGAGCCGCGCGCGACATAGGGCGCGGCCGACTCGAAGCGGTGGTTAGGCAAAATTGCTGTTGATTGTGTCCTCCGCCCTTTTGTCCCGAGCGCACCTGGCAGCCCATGGTCTCGTTCAGTCCTTGATTTCATAGGCTACGACCTGATGATACGGGACAATAAATTGCTTTCCGACGTACAGCTTTACCCCTTTAAGCCGGTTATCGAATTTTCCAACCCATAAGCACGCACCGTCCTCGAGTTTCTGAACACTTGTTCCTTGCTGAGCCAAGACAAGACAAGCCTCCGGTTTAAGCCACACCGTCCCTTTCCACGGCGCCAGCAAAGCGTACATTAACAGAGCACTGCCCGCTACGATTAAGATGTAGAGGAAGTAAGTCATCCTTGGCGTCTCAGCGCCGCTGACTCCAACAGAGAATGTCCCAGTTCCACATTGGAGTGGTCGAAGCGACCTGGTGAGATCATTTTGTAGTGCTCGTGAATTAAACGTATTGAGTAATCGCCTAACAGACCAATAAACGAGACCGCTGATAAAAGCCTAACCAAACCTATTTGAAGTTTTCAGGGTACACCTCCAAGTCCTCCCCTTCCGGGACAGGCACCGTCTTTTCTCCCTCTCCCTCCGGGAGAGTTGGGGTGAGGGGATCGAAATAATCGACGCATGTGTTTGATTCTATTCCCCTCATCCCCGGCTTTCGCCGGGGCAGGCTCTAACCTTCTCCCTGAGGGAGAAGGGACTTCCGGATTGTTGAAGTCGGTCTTGGGCCAGTAAGTAGAGAACGCAGATCTATGCTACCTGTTGCTCTTGCTCAGCAAGTTTCTGTTGTAGCCAAAGATTCACCAATGTCTCTACTTTCACGCCACGCTTGTGCGCCTGTTTCTCAATTTCACTGAATAACTCCACCTCAATCGGCACAGCGCATGTCACCTCGAACTTGACATCTGGCGCCGCTGTATCGAAGTCGGTGAAGTCATGATTGTCCCAGAACTCACCGATTTTGTCGTCGGTATCCGCTTTAGAAATGCTGCTGAGTTTATTTTCGTCCATAGGCTCTGCGCTCCTTGCCGCTCATGTCGCGCGCACTGATGATAATTGCTGTCTTGGTGGTTGGCTTGTAAATGATAAAGACCGATAAGTATCTGCCGCCGAACGTCTGCCCAAACGCAGCATAGACATCTTCACCTTCTGTGTGGCCTTTTTCAGCAAAACGGAAGCGGGGCTTATTGAACACGACTTGGCGGGTCTCTTGGCAAGTGACATTATGCTTCGAATCGAGCTTTTCTTCAATGTGGTCAGGGCATACAATGTATTCAATTTGCATGGGACAAGTATAGCACTGTACTGTCTGGTGCCAACTTGCCACCGAGGGGGTTGTCCAGAGGCAGTTGCGCTAAAGTGGCCCAACGTCTCGCATCACCCGGCCCGCGCCGGGCACTCACAGGAACCATGTTAAATTCGCTTCGCGGGCTCGGGTGCATGCGTTTGTTGGGCCTCAATCAGCCACGTAAAGCGGACTGCCAAAAGCGAGCCTTTCCCCACGTGAATTAGTCTTGACAAGAAAGATCCGGGCAAGGAACGACATTTCAATACTTGGCCCGGTTAATGACTCCGGTAATGACAAGAATGCACTAAACATTGAGCTCTCGATGTCATCCTGGTCAGCAAACAACACATCGCGCTCTCCAACCACACTCCTGGTGGTTTCAATATCCAAGAGTTCAAAGTTGCTTTCCAAATGGCCCTTGAGCGCGTGGAGCGAACGCGGTATGAACGACCAGCCCTTGTCCTTTGCCGGATTGCAGGAACCTGAGAGCAGATGAGCTTCGGACCCAAAAAGTAGTAAGACCGTGCTGTCAATGCAACCGCCGAACAGAACAAGGCCAGGGCATTGAGGGAAAAAGCCGCTACGCGCCTTGATTTTTCCTCTAATCCAAGTGCCTTCCTCACATCGGTCCTTTATCAGTCCTTCCTTCTCACAGAACTTCTCAATTGCTTGAACACGGGCGACAGTAGTTGTGAGATCGCAGTGCTCGCCAGCAACCTTTCCTTTCAGCACCCCGAAATCAAAGGCGAGCTCTACCTTCAGGCCGCTCAGAAATCTGGGTGGAATCTGTGCAAAGAGCATCTCAGCCTTCGCATTTTGAATGTAGTGGTAGTATTTCATAATTCCTGTCACGTCACGCCTGCAGTGCGCCGAGAAAATCCAAGCAGTTAAATTCCTAAGCATTCTGTGACCCAAAACAAGATGAAGCCCAACATTGGCTATACGCGGATCTACCCCGCCTCGACAAACGCGCGTAGCACGCCGCTCCAGGCCGCGGCGATGTTGTCGTGATTGTACCCGCCGCCGCCCATGCCCAGGATACGGCCCTCGCAAAAGCGATCGGCCAGCGTGCACAGGCGCGCCGCGGCGTAGGTGTGGCACGCCGGGGAATATTGCAAGTGGGTGAGCGGGTCGCCGGCCACACTGTCGGCTCCGCACTGGAACAGGATGAAGCCCGGCCTGGCCTTTTCCAGATGGGCCTCGACATGGGCCTCTACCCGCGGCCAGGCGGCTCGGAAGGCGGCCTCATCCGAGTAGGGCGGCATGGGGATGTTGAGCTTGGTCCCGAGCGCCGGGCCGCGCCCGGTCTCCTCGGCGGCGCCGGTGCCGGGATACAGGAAGCGCCCGTCCTCGTGCAGATCGGCATAGACGACGGCCGGATCGTCCTCGAAGTCGTAGTAGACCCCGTCACCGTGATGGGCGTCGATATCGACGTAGGCGATCGTGTCCAGACGGTAGTCCGCCTTCAAGACCTCGATCGCGACGCCGCAGTCGTTGAACACACAGAAGCCGCCCGCCCGGTCGCGGCGCGCATGGTGCAACCCGGCGATGGGCACGAAGGCGCGCCGGGAGTCCCCACGCATTAGCCGATGCACGGCGTCCACCGTGCTGCCCACGACCGCCGCCGCGGCATCGTAGGCCCCTGGGAAAGCGGGGGTATCGCCGTAGTCCAGATAGCCCTCTCCCGTCTTGGATTGTCGCACGACGCGCTCGACATAGGCCGAGGTATGGAAGCGCTCGATGGTCGCGCGATCCGCGATCGCCGGTTCGCGCCGCTCTACCCGCGGGAGCACGCCGGCGCTCGTAGCGCCCTCTTCGAAGCTTCGCATGCGCCCCGCGTCGAACGGATGCCCCCCCCCGAAACCGTAACGCCCCAGGGCCTCGCCGAGGTAGACACAGACCGCTTGCTGTTTCATCGCCGGTTGCTTGTTTTATCGCCCCTCGCGCAGCGGTCGGTGGTAGGGGCGGAGACGCAACACCCTCCGTGGGACCGAGGGACCATTGTACCTCCAATTCCGCCACCCCGACTCGGGGCACGGGTCTCAAAGGCCGCCGGCGCGCCGCTGCCGCAGAGACCCTGTGCGTCCAGGATCGCATCGCAGAGGCCGCTAAGCGCATTCATGCCTACAGAGAGCGAGCCGATGCGCGGCGTCCTCGGCCGCTTCGAATCGATCAACCGGGCGCGCCTGCACCGGATCCGCGAGGCCTTGGGGCCCGAGCAGGTCCGATTCTTCGACGCCCTACCGCTGCTCTTCCATGTCAACCGTCGCGGCCTGCCGGGATACGTGTCGCGCGAAACCCCCGCCGGGATCAAGCACTTCGCCCCTGGCCCCGAGGCCATGGACGCGGCGCTGCATCTGTTCCGGAGCGCGATCAGGGCGGGCGAGGCGGCGGAGCCCCGTGATCTCCTCGGGATCTACTGCCTGGGGAGCTTGGGCAGCATCGCCCACTGTCCGCAGAGCGACCTCGACGTGTGGGTCTGCCACGAGCCCGGCATCGAGGCGCGACGGCTCGCGGAGCTCAACGCCAAGGGACGGGTGGTCGAACAATGGGCCCAGGGGCTCAGTCTGGAGGTGCATTTCTTCCTCATCGACCCCGAGCGCTTCCGCGCCGGCGGGCACGCGCGGCTCAGCGCGGAGTGCAGCGGCAATGCCCAGCATTACCTCTTGCTCGACGAGTTTTATCGATCGAGCGTGGTGCTGGCGGGCGTGTGCCCGATGTGGTGGAGGGTGCCGCCGGCCGAAGAGCACCGCTACGCCGAGTGCGTGGCCGGCTTGCAAGCCCTGCAGCCGGAGATGCCCTGTGTCGATCTCGGGGGCTTGGGCGAGGTCCCACGGGAGGAATACGCCGGCGCGGCCCTGTGGCAACTCGGCAAGGTCATCGGCGCCCCGTATAAATCCGTTCTAAAGCTGTTGCTCCTGGAAGCGTATGCCGGCGAATATCCCCGGCCTGATCTCCTCGCGATGCGTTACAAGGCGTGTATCTATGGGGGGGCTGCCGATGCTGAGGCCCTCGATCCGTATTGGCTCTTGTACCGCCGGGTCGAAGAGTACCTCGAAGGGCAGGCCGATGCGCCACGATTGGCACTGGCCCGGCGCTGCCTGTACTTCAAGGCGCAAGAGGCGCAACGCCATCTTCCCTCGCACCTGGCCCGGGCCTGGCGTGGACGGTTCATGGCGGGGCTCAGCCGACAATGGGGCTGGTCGGGCGAGGACACCGCGAGGCTCGCAGAGCGGGATCGATGGGGCTTCGATCGGGTGAGCGCGGAATGGCGGGAGCTGGTCAACTCCGTGAGGACGAGCTGCCGGGTCCTGGCCGAGTTCGCTCGGCCGCTCGGCGGGCGCTCGTCCGTCACGGCCGAGGAGATCACGGCCCTGGGAAGGCGCCTGCACGCCGCCTTCGAACGGCGTCCCGGTAAGTTCACCCTGCTCGGGCCAGGGACCCAATGGGGAAGCGTCGAAGACGCGTTGTGCCTGCACCGCTATCCGGACCCCACCGAGTCGTGGGGACTGTCGCGTGGCGCGGGCTTAATGTAGATCGACAGAATTCCCCGGCGGCCCTAGTCAGGACCGGCGAGGCCCCCGGCCAGCTCATCGCCTGGGCCGTCCTCAACGGACTCTCCACATCACATACGCGTTGGTGCGTGGACGCAGGGGCGGGGGAACCGTCCCGCTCGGACCTCGAGACGATGCAGGGCTTCATCGAACGGGGACTCGCGCGCGGTGCCGGGAACAAACCCGAAACCACCGACCTCATCGCAGCGCCGAGGCTCACGAGCGCCGTGGTGATGCTCAGGGTAGAGAAGGTATCCGTACGAAGGGGCGCGGAGCGAGACCGGTCGGAGGGCGAACCCACGTCTTGGAATCGCTACCGGGTGACGCTGGCCGAGTTGATCCTGGTGACGAGCTGGGGGGAGCGGCTGGGCCTGCATTTTCAAGGGGACACCGCTTTAATGCGCTGCCTGTGTGAGTACCTGGCCTGGCCGTCGGGACGAGCCGACCGTGTGTCGATCGAGGTGCTGGTCTACGGTGATGCCCGGGCAGACGCCCAAGGGCTCGCCAGACACTTCGAGCAACTCATGGGCGAGGCGGTGACCGCCCTGCACGGCGTGCGCGCCGAGGTCTGCCGTTACGTGCTGGCCTGGGGCAGTGGTTATTGCGTCCTGGCGCAAATCGGTGATACCTGGCAGGCGGAGGGGTTCGCGTCCCATGCCGCCTTGTTGGGCTATCTCGGCCATCCCCTCCCGGTGTTCACCCGGACGTTGGTGCAAAGAGGGGCCCTGGCGTGCGGACCGCTGCCGCTGGTCCTGGCCGAGAACCAGTCCGGGGTGGTGCAGGTGTTTCTGGCCGCCCTACGCGAGCGTGCTTTGGTCTTTGTCCTCGACGAGCACGGGGCGCTGTTCCACGCAGAGGCCGAGATCGACGGCGGTGATGCGTTCCTGGGGCGCTACCGGCGTTTCCTGCACACGGTGCTCGCCCGCGCTCCGGCATCGGCCGGCGCCGGGCCGCCCGTGCATTTTTATACCCTGGGCGGTGCGGGGGAGCCGGACAGCTTACGGCGCCTTTCGGAGATACCCGAGGGCGGGGAGGGCGCTTACCTCTTGCGCGCGCTCGGGACCCCGCACGCCGACGCCGGCCGGGCGTTCACGCTCCGGTGCTGCGGCCGCGAGTTCTCCGAGCCAACGCAAGGCCCCTCCGCTTACCGGGAGGCCGCCCTGCACCTGCTCGATGTGCATGGCCCCGCCGGGGTCTATCCCGTCGACGTGAGCGATATCGAGTTGTCGGCAGCGTGTTCGGGAGATGGCGGGCCCCCTCCCATCATCCCTTTGTTGCAATACAAGACCACGGTCGAGGGACGCCTGAACGAGGCGCTGCGCCGGCTGCGGGCGGAGCGCTAACGGCCAGCATCGGCCCGCGCGCTGTATATAATACGGGCTGATATAAGGCGGGCATGCTGGGAAAACGGGCGCACAGTGATGTCGGAAGCCGAACGATTGATGGCGCGGGTCGAGTCGCTGATGACGCGCCTGGAGGGGGTGCTGGGCCCGCCCGCGCAGGATCTCGATTGGGCACAGGCTCGGGCCTTACGCTGGCAGCGCGGCGAGGGCCGGCGCGGGGCGCTACGGGCCTTGCCTTATGTGTCTGCGGTACGGCTGGAAGACCTCCGCTGCGTCGATCGCCAGAAACAGGCGCTCGATCGCAACACACGCCAGTTCCTGGCCGGGTTTCCGGCCAATCATGCCCTCCTCTGGGGTCCGCGCGGGACCGGCAAGTCTTCGCTGGTCAAGGCCCTGATCCACGAGTACGCCGGCCTGGGGTTGTGCTTCGTCGAGGTCGAGCACGAGGCCCTGGTGGACCTCTTCCCGATCTTCGAGACCCTGCACGGGCGGCCCGAGCGCTTCGTCTACTGCGACGATCTGTCCTTCGAGCCTCACGACCCGAGTTGCCGGGCCCTCAAGGCCGCCCTCGACGGCTCGCTCGGCAGCGCGCCCGAGAACGTGCTGGTGTACGCGACCTCGAACCGCCGCCATCTCGTCCCGGAGCGCATGGAAGACAACCTCGCAGGGCACCGTGAAGACGGGGAGTTGCATTCTAGCGAGGCGGTCGAGGAGCGCATCTCGCTGTCGGAGCGCTTCGGCCTGTGGCTGGCGTTCCACCCCCTGCGGCAGGAGGAATACCTGGAGATCGTATCCCATTGGATCGGTCGCCTCGGTGTGTCGGAGGGCGATCCTTCCGCAATGCGTGGCGAGGCGCTGCGCTGGGCCCTGGCGCACGGCTCGCGCAGCGGCCGCTCGGCCTTCCAGTTCGCACGCGATCTGGTGGGGCAGGAAAGGCTCAGGCGGCAGGAGCCTGAGAGTTTGTGAAAAAACCTACTGCGCTCGGGATGTCGTTCCGGCGGTGCTCGGAATCCTCATGTATTTCAACATACACTCCGGTTCCTGCGCTCCGGCGGAACGCGACCTCCCTTCGCTCGCGACGG
>JACCXJ010000356.1 GCA_013697045.1 Gammaproteobacteria bacterium
CCTGGCCGGTATCGTTCTCGGGTCATGCGTCCTCTTCGGCTCTCCGGCATTCGCGGGTACGCGCATCGCGGTATTGGATTTCGAATTGAATGATCTGACCTTACTGCCCCGCACGCCGGAAGAGCTGGCGCGGACCGCCGGAGTGGCGCCGTTGCTGCGGGAGGCGCTGGTGAAAAAGAGTGGCAATGAATCCGTTGCCATCGACCCGGCTGTTCAGGCACAGGCGAACGTGTCCTTCGGTTATCTTTTCGATCACCCTGAGGTTGCGGCGGAGTTTGGCAAACGACTTGGGGCCGATTGGATCGCGGTCGGACGGGTTCACAAGCCGAGTTTCTTGTTCGCGTACTTGAAGGTCCGTTTGGTGAACACCACGACCACGCGGGTGGTGGGCGACTATGTGGTCGAGGTCAAGGGATATTTGCGGAAACTGACGGAGCGGGGAGCGGCGAGCTTGGCGGACCAGATCGATCAAACGATCCACCCGAAAACGCCGTAGGCCGGGTTCTAGCCCGCATTTCTCAGGCACGTCATTCCGGCATGGATTGCCGGAATCCAGAGCTGGACGTAGGTGCTGTCCTGCATCCTGGACCCCGGCAATCCCTGCCGGGGTGACGAATCACTTCGAATTAACATGACTGCCTACTAGCACGAAACCCGGCATGCGACGCCGATCCTGCCGGGATCCGCGCCGCCCTTGCGAGCCTACGGGGCTCTTTCAAAGGTCGCGAGCAAGTCCAGGCGTCGTTCGAACAAACCGCGCCCGAGGTGCGGGGTCGTCACCCGGTGGAGGGAGGCTCGGGGACGTCGCGGGCCCGAAGCCGATAGCGTTCGATGAGCGCCCGCGTCGAGCCGTCTTGGTCCGGGGCCGGTATCTGCCCGCGGAGCCCCGCCGCCACCTCGGCCGCCAGCGTCTTGCCGAGCTCGACACCCCACTGGTCGAAGGAGTCGATGCCGAGGACCACGCCTTCGGTGAAGGTCTTGTGCTCGTAGAGGGCGATAAGCGCGCCGAGCGTCTCCGGTGTCAGGCGCTCGTAGCAGAGGGTATTGCTCGGCCGGTTGCCGGGACAGACGCGGTGCGGCACGAGGCGCTCGATCTCGGACTCCGGGACGCCACGGGCGCGCATCTCGGCCTCAACCTCGGCGGCGCTCCTGCCGCGCATCAAGGCCTGTGATTGGGCGATGCAGTTCGCCACCAGAAGCTCGTGCTGCTCCTCAGGGGGATGGCGACCGTGCAGGGCCATCAGAAAATCGACGGGGATGAGCAAAGTGCCCTGATGGAGCAGTTGAAAGAAGGCATGCTGCCCGTTGGTGCCGGGCGCGCCCCAGACGACCGGCGCGCTCGGGTAATCGAGCGCGCTTCCAGACAGCGTGACGCCCTTGCCATTGCTCTCCATCTCGAGCTGTTGAAGATAGGCCGGCAGGTATTCGAGGTGCTGATCGTAGGGGATCACGGCGCGGCTCTGGGCGCCGAAGAAGTCCGTATACCAGAGATTCAGAAGCGCGAGCACCACCGAGAGATTCGCCTCGAGCGGCGCGCCGCGGAAATGGCGGTCCATGCGATACGCACCTTCGAGGAGTCGCTCGAAGACCTCCATGCCGAGAGAGAGCACGATGGGCAGCCCGATGGCCGACCACAGCGAGTAGCGTCCCCCCACCCAGTCCCAGAACCCGAAGACGCGCTCTCGGTCGATCCCGAACGCCGCGGTGGCCGTCATGTTCGTGGACACCGCGACGAAATGGCGGCCGATCGCCGCCGCATCTCCCGTACGCGCGATGAACCAGTGCCGCGCGGTCTCGGCGTTTTTCATGGTCTCCTGCGTGGTGAAGGTCTTCGAGGCGATCACGAAGAGCGTCGTGTGGGGTTGGACCACGGCCAGGGTCTCGGCGATGTCCGTGGGATCGACGTTGGAGACGAAGTGGACGCGCAGGCCGCGCCTTTGATACGGCCGCAGGGCACGGGTTACCATGAGCGGTCCGAGGTGCGATCCGCCGATCCCGATGTTGACGATGTCGGTGAAGGGCGCCCCGCTCATGCCGCGGTACTCGCCACTGTGCACGCCCTCGCTGAACGCGCGCATGCGCGCGAGCACCGCGCACACCGAGGGCATGACATCCTCGCCGTCCGCCCTGACGGCCTCCTGCCCGCGGTTGCGCAAGGCGGTGTGCAGGACCGCCCGCCCTTCCGTGGTATTGATACGCTCGCCCGCGAACATGCGCCCGATCGCGTGCTCCAGCCGCGCCGTGTGCGCCAGGTCGTGCAGCAGGCGCAGAGTCTCTGCGACGATCCGGTTCTTGGAGTAATCGAGGTAGAGCCCGGCGTCCTCCAGAGAAAACCGGGAAGCACGCCGCGGGTCTTCGTCGAACAGCGCGCGCATATGCACGTCCGCCATGCGCGCCTGATGCGCTCGAAGCGCCTGCCAGGCCGGGGTCTTCGAGATGAGTGGTTCTTGCGCTACGGACACACGGTCTTCCTCGAATCAATGTAGGGTGGGTTAGCCGCGCTTCTTGCGGCGTAACCCACCGACACGACGCTTAGTGACGAACGATTAGCGTATCCGCGAGATAGCGCTGAAAAATCGCATCGTAGGTGACGATGGACAGGCTTTCATGCCTGGCCTGGGCGATGAGCATACGGTCGAACGGATCCTTGTGATGGCCGGCCAGGTGCAGAACGGTCTGGGCATGGTAAGGGTTGATGTTGAGCCATCGGAAGCCCTGGGCTTCGATGTCGGCGGCAATTTGCGGGGAACGCAGGTGCATCTTGCCGAGGCCGTGCTTGATCGCCATTTCCCACACGGAAACCGGGCTGACGAGGGCGCCTCCGGCAATGATCAGATCGATGGTTGGCCGGTCGGTAATCGCCCCCATCAACCAGTCGTAGACGATACAGGTGTCAAGCAGAAGCTTCATCGTCGCCACCCTCATGGAACAGGCGTTCGACCGCCGTATTGGTCTGGGCCGAGTTCCAATCGGTCGAATAGGCCACCTTTCCCTGCCAGGCGCCGGGCGGCTTTATCCGGGGAGCGTCGTACTTGACGATTTTCGCCACGGGTACGCCGTTACGGGCAATCACGACTTCCTCGCCTTGCTCGGCAGCGACGATCAGGCTGGAAAGGCGGTTCTTGGCTTCGAGCATGTTGACTTGCATGGGTACCTCCCGACGCGCTTGCTGGCTAAGCTTGGCCAAGTGTAGTGGATTGCGGAGTGCTTGTCATGTCGTCCGGAAGTCGCGACCCTCAGGCCGGATAGACTCACCCTCCGTCGATCAAGCCCGTCATTCCGGCAGGGATTGCCGGAATCCAGATCACAAGGACGTGATAGCATTTCCGCATGGATAAACAGCCCTGCGTGTATCTTCTCGCCAGCCGCCGCAATGGGACGTTGTACGTGGGAGTAACATCCAACCTGCTCAAGCGCGTTTACGAACACCGTAACGGACTGGCGGACGGCTTCACAAGACGCTATGGCGTGCATGATCTCGTCTGGTACGAACTTCATGCGGGCATGGGAAACGCTATCTTGCGTGAGAAACAACTGAAGAAATGGTCCCGCACGGCAAAGATCCGGCTGATCGAACAGTCGAATTCGGACTGGCGTGACTTGTGGCCTGGGTTGGCGTTCCCGTCCCTGGATTCTGGATTCCGGCAATCAATGCCGGAATGACGAGTTGTGTAGATACCTTTGCCTGGCAGGGGGCAAGGAATAGATTCTGGGATGCTTGATCATCTGTCGATCGCTAATCTCGCCCGCTCCACATGGCCATCGGCGGCGGTGCGCACATCGGCGTAGCCCGGCCGGAACGGGCGGATGCCGTTGTCCTGGCACGGGCCGCGCAGAAAGGCCGCCAGCTCGTCCAAGGCTACCTCCGAATCCTCCGACGCGGTCCTGCGGGTCAGATCCACCCACAGGGTCGATGCATTAAAACGCAGGGTGTTTGCCAAAGCGCTCATTACGCGACCGGCATCACGTGAATATCGCCTCATAACGCATCCCCTCGCCATCCGGGCCGATCGGCACGAGGAATAGCTCGAGATCGCCCATGCGGTCGTGTCGGAGACGATAAATCCGCTGCGGCAGGATGGGCGATGCGGGGCCGCGAAAAACTAGGGAATACGGGTCGCGCCGGCCACGTGCGCCGTGGCCGAGGCCCGTGACCTCGGCGAGGACCATGGTAATGGTGCCGCGCCCGTCGTCCAAAAGCTCGAACGAACCACCCAGGCATTCGCTCCACGACTCCTTCGTCAAGGTTTCTAGCATACTCAATGCGCCTCGTCCCAATGGGCACCCACCCCAATATCGACGGCGAGCGGCACGGTCAACTGCGCCACGGACTCCATCATCTCTTTGAGTCCTCGAGAGGCACTATCCACCGCGTCCTCGGCGACCTCCAAGACCAGCTCGTCATGCACCTGCAGGATCACCTTGGCGTCGATGCCCGTATCCGCGATCCAGCGGTCGACGCGGATCATGGCGAGCTTGATGAGATCCGCGGCCGTGCCCTGCATGGGCGCATTGATGGCCGTGCGCTCGGCGTACTGGCGGCGCGGCGCGTTCCGGGAGTTGATCTCGGGCAGGTGCAAGCGGCGGTGGAACACGGTTTCCACGTAGCCTTGCCGGCGTGCCTGTGAGCGGATACGGTCCATGAAGGCGCGCACGCCTGAATAGCGCACGAAATAGCGATCGACGTATTCCTGGGCCGCGCGGCGCTCGATCCCGAGCTGGCGCGCGAGACCGAAGGCCGACATCCCGTATAAGAGGCCGAAGTTGATGGCCTTGGCGGCGCGCCGGTGCTCGGCACTGACCGATTCGGGGGCGACGCCGAACACCTCGGCCGCGGTGGCGCGATGGATATCCTGCCCCTCCGCGAAGGCCGCGACCAGCAGCGGGTCGGCCGAGAGGTGGGCCATGATGCGGAGCTCGATCTGGGAATAGTCGCCCGCGATCAGCCGGTAGCCGGGCGGGGCGACGAAGGCCCGGCGGATGCGGCGGCCCTCCTCGGTCCGGACCGGGATGTTCTGGAGGTTCGGGTCCGCGGAAGACAGGCGCCCGGTGGCCGCCACGGCCTGGTGATAGCTCGTGTGCACGCGCCCGGTGCCGGGATCGACCTGTTGCGGGAGCTTCTCGGTGTAGGTCGATCGGAGCTTGGCGAGACTGCGATGCTCCAGGATCAGGCGCGGCAGGGGATAGTCGAGCGCCAGCTCCTGCAACACCGATTCGGCCGTGGAAGGCTGGCCCTTGGGGGTACGCTCGGTCGCCGGTAGACGGAGCCGCTCGAACAGGATCTCCTGGATCTGCTTGGGGGAATCCAGGTTGAAGATCATCCCCGCCGCTTCGTGTGCCTCCTCTTCGATGTCATGCAGGCGCCGGCCGAGCTCCCGGCTCTGCTCGCGCAGCATCTCCGTGTCGACGCGGACGCCGTTGCGCTCGATGCGCGACAAGACCGGGATGAGCGGCACCTCGATGTCCTCGTACAACCGCGTGAGCCCCGGCTCGCCGCAAAGCCTGGGCCGGAATGCCTCGTGGAGCTTCAAGGCCACATCGACGTCCTCGGCGGCATAGGGCCCGGCCCGTTCTAGTGGGACGCGGTTGAACGTCACCTGCTTCATGCCCTTGCCCGCGACGTCCTCGTAGTGGATGGTACGCACCCCCAGGTATTTGAGGGCCAGAGAATCGAGGTCATGGCGGGTCGCGGTGCTGTCGAGGACATAGGACTCGATCATCGAGTCGTGGCGGATCCCCGAGAGCGCGATGCCGTGGGTCGCCAACACGCTCATATCGTACTTGAGGTTATGACCGAGCTTCCCGCGCGCCGGGTCCTCCAGGATCGGTCGCAGCGCTTCGAGCACCGTCACCTCGGAGAGCTGGGCCGGCGCGCCTTCATAGTCGTGGCCGAACGGCACATAGGCGGCGTGCCCGGGCTCGACAGCGAAGGACACGCCGACGATGCGGGCCTGCATATAATCGAGGCTCGTGGTCTCGGTATCGATCGCGATGAGATCGGCGCTGCTCAGGCGCTCGATCCACGCATCGAGCTCTGCCCGCGTCAACACCGTCTCATAGCGGGGTACCGCGCCCTCGGGCACGGCCGCTTGAGGCGCCGCGGCGAGCAGCTCGTCGAGCCACGTCTTGAGTTCGAGCCGAGTATAGAGCGCCTTCAGGGCCGCGATGTCGGGAGCGCTCGGCGCGAGGTCCTCCGGCCCGACCTCCAACGGTACGTCCCGCAATACCGTCACCAGGCGCTTGGAGAGGGGCAGATCGGGCAAGGCGGCCCGCAGATTCTCGCCGATCTTGCCCGGGATCTCGGCGGCATGCGCGATGACTCCGTCCAGGGAACCGTACCGTTCGAGCCAGCCCACGGCGGTCTTGGGCCCGACCTTGGGGACACCCGGGACGTTGTCGGTCTTGTCCCCGATGAGCGCCAGGTAATCGACGATGAGCCCCGGCGGCACGCCGAACTTGTCCTTGATCCCGGCCGCATCGAGGATCGTATTGTCGTTGGCGATCCGGACGCGTTCGTCTACGAGCTGGGCGAGGTCCTTGTCGCCGCTCGCGATGAGCGTCGCGATCCCGGCCACGCTCGCCTGTGTGGCCAGGGTGGCGATCACATCGTCGGCCTCGACCCCCTCGACCACGAGCAGCGGCAGGCCCATGGCCTGCACCAGGGCGTGCAGGGACTCGATCTGGGCCCGCAGCTCGTCTGGCATGGCCGGGCGGTAGGCCTTGTATTGGGCATAGAGGTCGTCGCGGAAGGTCTTGCCCTTGGCATCGAAGACCACGGCCAGGTACGTCGGCGCATGATCTTTGACGACTCGCTTGAGCATCGCGGCAACCCCGTGCACGGCCCCGGTCGGCTCGCCGCGCGAGGTCGAGAGCGGCGGCAGGGCGTGGAAGGCCCGGTAGAGATAGGACGATCCGTCGACCAACAGCAGGAGCTTTCCGCCCGTGGCGTGCATTACGCTCAAAGTGCGTTATCTATCCGGCGATCGGACCGTCGCCGCACCATTATGAACGAGCACACCCAGTCCAGCCATCAGGTCACTATGGGCCTTGAGCAGCCAGCCACGCGCTAGGTCGATCTGATCGCTCATAGAGGACCCTCCCTTCCGCCAGGATCGTCGGAAAGCGTTCGGGACATGTTGCCATTGCCTTACCTCACCAGGTGTCCAGACGACGATGTCCTTAGCCGGGAAAAGCCCTAACAAGATCATGCGGTGGCGTCTCGCCCGGCGATGGCGCGGCAAGTCGGACTCTTCAATGATCAGCAGATCCAGGTCGCTGTCGGGACGGGCCTGTCCGCGTGCCCACGAACCAAACAAGACTATTTTTCTCGGCGTGCCTACGGACAAGATCCGCCGCACGACCTCCCGGAGCAACTCCTCGGTAACGGAAGGGAACGCGCTTTTCTGTTTCATCGGCTATTCCTGCGACGACGGACCGAAGGATGGTTTGAACGTAGCGATACCCCGCCTATTTGAATCATCTTGACTGATTACTAACGAGGCTCCGCCTCAGACCGACGAGGTGTATGTCGTGGGATCGACCGGTGCTGCATAATAGGAGGAGAGGCTCCGGTCGACGGTGAAGAACTGCAAGCAGTTCTTGGCAATGATGTAGGCCG
>JACCXJ010000375.1 GCA_013697045.1 Gammaproteobacteria bacterium
TCTATGTCGACGAGCGCGTGCTGGTGCCCCGATCGCCGATCGCCGAGCTCATCGAAGCGCGCTTCTCGCCGTGGATCGAGGATCCCCGCCGCATCCTCGACATCGGTACCGGCAGCGGCTGCATCGCGATCGCCTGCGCCCTGGCGTTCCCGGAGGCGGAGGTCCACGCCACGGATATCTCCGCAGGGGCATTGGAGATCGCGCGCCGCAACGCCGAGCGGCACGGCGTTCGGGATCGGGTCCGCTTACTGCGCTCGGATGTATACGAGTCCTTGGCCGGCGAGCGCTACGACCTCATCTCAGCAACCCGCCCTATGTCCCGGCCGCTCATTTGGCGACCCTTCCGCCCGAGCACCGCCACGAGCCGCCACTCGGTCTCGATGGGGGCGGCGACGGCCTCGCGATCGTCAGCCGGATCCTGGACGGCGCTACCGAACACCTGACCAAACGCGGAACGCTGGTCGTCGAGGCCGGCGAAGCCGCCCCGGCCGCGGAGGCACGCTACCCGCGCCTGCCCTTCGTGTGGCTAGAGTTCCGGCGCGGAGGAGAGGGGGTGTTCCTGCTGGAGGCCCGAGATCTCGACGGTGGTGTCCCCGATCAAGCGCCTAGCGCCGAGTGCTTGCCAGGCTGAATCAATCGTGTGTGATCCCGTGGATCGCCGGCCGGCCTATTGACGTCATCGCGCCGGCGGGTGGAACATGGGTTCTTTACCGTCGACGTGCTTCAACGCTCCTCGAATGAATCGCGCGTCCGGTACCGCCGCCTCCTGGCGGAAATCTTCCTGGACCTCGACCTCCAGGCCGCGAGCACGCAGATCGCTCGCGACCTGGAATCGGGCCTGTCCGAGCTCGCTGCTCACAGCGGAGAGGACCACCCGAAACCGTGTCATGGTAATGCGTACCCCGGGAATACGGGCTTTCGGCCTTGGCAACCATTCTCGCCCTGCAACTCATCATAAAGCTTACCTCGGCCTCCAAGAAATCGCCGCACGCACCCAGGGGGTAATCGCCCTTTCAGGCCGGAAGCCCCTTGCAGGCTTTCGGTCCCGGTTGCCCACCTATGCCAACGGCCGCGTGCCGCACCCCGGTGCTATTCCCTCGAAAAATCACCCAGCAGCATGATTTTCCCGAGCACCGAGGCCTTGTCGTAATAGCGCGCGTCGGCGGTGACCAGCGTGGCGTCCTCCTCGAAGGCCACGGCATGGTAGAGGGTATCGAACAGGTGATGGCCAAGCTGCCGCGATAGCTGCATCGCCCGGCGGTAGACCCCGAGAGAACCGGCGCGGGTGCCGCAGTCGAAGATGCGCGCGACATCGGCGAGATCGTCCAGGGCGGTTGCCGGTCTTTCGCGGACCAGGACGGCCGCGACCTCCGCCAGAGTGTGTGGCGGTTGGATCAGTTTGATTTCATCGGCCTCGATGGCGCGCAACAACGCGGTGGCTTGCGGCAAGTCGGCTTCCGCCGGGGTTCGAAGAAACCATTTGAGTGTGACGCTGGCGTCGAGAGTGACGCGCACTCAGGGCCGCCCGTCTTCACGAGCGTCGTCGATCTCGGCCTGGCTGACGACGGGGCGCTCGTCCAGCCGGGAGAGGATGCGCCCGATGGCCTCGTCGGATCTAGCCTTGCGTTCGGCGCGCTCGACGGCTTCCTGCAATAGGGCCGTCACGATGGCGCTCTTGTTGGCGCCGGCAAAGGTGCGATTGAAGCGTTCCTTGACGTCATCGGGAACGCTGAAGTTCATGGTTGCCATGGCGGTGTCCGGTTGTTGAACATTTCAACAACTATGCGCTGGGGATTTCCTCTCGCCAAGAGATGAGCACGCGCGTCGGCGCCGATCGGTTCCGGCGTGAGGGGGTCAGGTCTAGCGGACCACTACATCCGGTGCATGGCGGTCTCGGAAAGTCAGGCCCCAATCATCCTGCGCCGGCCCCGGCTCTTGGTGTAGAATCCCCGAGATCCATCGCTCTGCCGCACCCATGTCACAGCTCTCACGAGAACAAGTCGAGTCGGCCCTGCGTGGCTATTCGGACCCCTACCTGGGCCAGGACCTGGTCTCGGCCAAGGCGGTCAAGGCCATCGCCATCGAGGGAGAGCGGATCAGCATCAGGGTCGAGATCGGATACCCGATCCGGGACATCGGGCCGGCGCTCTGTGCGGCCTTGAAAGAGGCCGTCGCGAGCGCGACCGGCGCACGGGACGTCACCGTAGGCATCACCCAGAAGATCGTGGCCCACGCGGTCCAGAAGGGCACGACCGCCCTGCCGAACGTCAAGAACATCGTCGCCGTGGCCTCCGGCAAGGGCGGGGTGGGCAAGTCGACGGTGGCCGTGAACCTCGCCCTCGCCCTGCAGGCCGGCGGGGCGCAGGCGGCGATCCTCGACGCCGACATCTACGGCCCGAGCCAGCCGCGCATGCTGGGCGCCCAGGGCAAGCCCGAGACCCTCGACGGGAAATCCTTCGAGCCGCTCGTGAGCTACGGCGTCCAGGCCATCTCCATCGGCAACCTCATCGACGAGGAGACACCGATGATCTGGCGCGGACCCATGGTCACTTCGGCCCTGCAGCAGTTGCTGAACGACACGCGCTGGCGGGACGTGGATTATCTGGTCGTGGACCTCCCACCCGGCACCGGCGACATCCAGTTGACGCTCTGCCAGCGCATCCCGGTGAGCGGGGCCGTGATCGTGACCACCCCTCAGGACATCGCGCTGCTCGATGCCCGTAAGGCCCTCAAGATGTTCCAGAAGGTCGAGGTCCCGGTGCTCGGCGTGGTCGAGAACATGAGCGTGTATACCTGCGGGCATTGCGGGCACGAGGAGCACATCTTCGGGGAGGGCGGCGGGGCGGCCATGGCCAGGCAGTATGGCGTCGATCTGCTCGGTGCCCTGCCGCTCGAGACACGTATCCGCGAGGGCGTGGATCAGGGGCGACCGATCGTGGCCGTCGAGCCCGAATCGCGCGCCGCGGAACTATACCGGGAGATCGCGCGCAAGATCGCGGGCAAGCTCGCGGTCCGGGCGCGGGACTATTCGGGGCGCTTTCCCAAAATCGTCATCGAAAACACCTAGAGTGTCCATCAAGTCGGACCGCTGGATCCGCCGCATGGCCGAGGCGCACGGCATGATCGATCCCTTCGAGCCGACCCAGATCCGGCGCGACGGGGCGCTACCGCTCATCAGCTACGGGACCTCGAGCTATGGCTACGATATCCGCTGTGCCGACGACTTCAAGGTCTTCACCAACATCAACTCGGCGATCGTGGATCCCAAGCGCTTCGACCAGCAGAGCTTCGTGGATGTGAAGGCCCCGGTCTGTATCATCCCGCCCAATTCCTTCGCGCTGGCCCGCACCGTGGAGTATTTTCGCATCCCGCGCAATGTGCTGACCCTGTGCCTGGGCAAGAGCACCTATGCGCGTTGCGGGATCATCGTCAATGTGACGCCGCTCGAGCCCGAATGGGAAGGGCATGTGACGCTCGAGTTTTCCAACACCACCCCCCTGCCCGCTAAGATCTACGCCAACGAGGGCGTGGCGCAGGTGATCTTCATCGAGTCCGACGAGCCCTGCGAGGTCTCCTACAAGGACCGCGGCGGGAAATACCAGGGGCAGCGGGGCGTCACGCCACCCAAGATCTAGACTTTTTATTACGTTGGGGCCATGCGGGCGCTGTACATCTGTGGGTCGCTGAACCAGACCAAGATGATGTACGCGGTCTCGCGCCAACTCGCCGAGTTTCGGGCTTTTTTCACCCCCTATTACTGCGACGGTTATCTCAAGCCCATCCATCGCACCGGGATTTTGGACTGGACGGTGATGGGCGGGAAGTTCCTGCGCCAGACGCTCGGGTTCCTGAACGAGCGGGGTGTCTGCATCGACTACGAGGGCCGCCGGGGGCCTTACGATCTGGTGGTCACCTGCAGCGACCTCATCGTCCCGAAAAACGTGCGCCGTTCCAAGCTCGTCCTCGTGCAGGAAGGGATGACCGATCCCGAATCGATCCTCTATCACCTGGTCAAGATACTGCCCCTGCCGCGCTGGCTGGCGTCCACCGCGACCACCGGGCTCTCCGATGCCTACGACCTCTTCTGTGTGGCCTCGGAGGGTTACCGTGACCTGTTCGTGAAAAAGGGGGTGCGCCGAGAAAAGACGCGTGTCACCGGGATCCCGAACTTCGACGATTGCCGGAGCTTCGTGGACAACGATTTCCCGCATCGGGACTATGTCCTAGCCGCAACCTCGGACCGGCGCGAGGTGTACCGCTACGAGAACCGCCGCCGTTTCATCGACAAGGTCAACCGCCTCGCCCGGGGCCGCCCGATCGTCTTCAAGTTCCACCCCAACGAGGACCACTGCCGGGCCCGCCGCGAGGTCGAGCGCTATTCGCCCGCGGCCCTGATGTTCAAGGACGGCAACACCGACCACATGATCGCGAACTGCACGACCTTGGTGACGCGCTTCTCCTCGGTCGCGTACGTCGCGCTCGCGCTCGGCAAGGAGGTGCACGCCGAGGTGCCGACCGAGGAGCTCGAACGCCTCCTGCCACTCCAGAACGGCGGGCGCTCCGCGGCCAACATCGCGGCGCAGTGCCTGAGCCTGTTCGCGTAACCCGTCCTGGCGTCTAGTAGTCAGGCAATGTGATTCAAACAGGCCCGTCATTCCGGCATGGATTGCCGGAATCCAGAGTACATGGACGTAGGTGCTGTCCTGCATCCTGGACCCCGGCAATCCCTGCCGGGGTGACGAATCCATTCGATGTAACATGACTGATTACTAGGGGCCGGGCGTTGCCTGAGAGCTTGTGAACGAATCGGCGCGAGCGATCTCCACCTTCCATCCCGCGATGCGCGTTTTGGCACCCGCGTTCAGATGGCTCGTGAAGTAATTAGAGCCGCCGGATCTGGTCCTGTGCCCCCGGCCCGACGCTGGGGTGTCGAGTACCCGCCAGCTCTCGAAGGCGCCGGTCACGTTGCCGGAAGCACATAGCCCAGCGCGGCAATGCGGACGGGAGCCAGGCCAGCACGTCGTAGACGCGGCCGGCCCAGTCCCGCAGGCCCGACGATGCTCCGTCGCATAGCGGCGCAGCTCGGCCGAGAACCGGAACAGCACCGCGCCGCCAAGATCCTCACCCATCTCGGCTTGTCCGCCCTGGCACCGCCCCGATCGCCCGCGCGGTCATTCGACCGACTCCAAATGGCCTGATCCCGGCCGCGACCCCCTCCTGTCCGGTTCAAACCCCCTGAGCTGCCAATCCCCCTTGGCCTGCGCCCGCCCGAGAGGCCAAAACGCCCCCGGATCCGGATGCCGCGGGTCGATGGACGGCCCGAAAAGTCCCCCATCCTGGACCGACGGCTCGCGTCATTGACAACCCGCAGGTCCATCCGTACTCTGCCTCTCGCTGAAAAAGGGCCTTTGAAGTTCCTATACGCGGATCGTATTCAGATGCGCACGGGCCGGATGCGACGCGGGCGATGCTTCAATTTTTCGCTCAACACGCGATGCCGGAAGAAGAGGTTGCGCGCGTTATGGATTCACCCGCTCCGATGTGATCGTGGCGGGACCGTTGGCACCGACCGCCGAGATGTGCCCGGTTTCTTCCAGCACCGCCAGCTTGACCGTTTCGGGCGAGTCATAGCCCAGCTTGCGCAAACCCGCCTGCAACTCTTCGCGGCTCATGCGTTCGCGCTCGAGCGTTTTATCGATGATGCGTCCATCGCGCACCAGTACGCTGGGTTTGCCGCGCACCAAATGACGGAACCACGTCGAATGTGCGCATAGAGCAGCAAGGCCGCGGTGCACTGCGAACAACGTCACGACGAACACCGGCGCGTTGGGCCACCCTTGCTGCAACGCTGTGCTCTGAATTACCACTCCCAGCGTGATCAGCACGATCAGGTCGAACGTCGTCGTCTGTCCCGCCAGCCGCTTGCCGGCAAGCCGCATGATGACGATCAGCACCACGTAGTACGCCACGGCTTTGACCGCCTGCAACAGCAACTCGTTGAGCATTTACGACGCTCCAAGCTTGTCGGGTCTGCGCCGCGCAACGTCTTTATCGTCGACCGGCGGGTGTTCGACGTGCTGCACTCCGGTGGCACGTCGCTCATAGTCTTCGCGTGTGAGCGAACGGTTAATGCCGAACGCAGCGCGCGTGCCTTCAGCGGCAGCAACGATCGCGAGCTGCACGTCCTCGATGATATTGCCCGCAACAAAAACCCCCGGAACGCTGGTGGCCTCATAACGCCCGCAGCGAATGCTGCCCTTTCGCGTCAGTTGGCAGCCTAACTTGCGTGCGATCTGCGTTTGCGAGACGCATGGCGTATCGAAAAACAATGCGCGGCGCGGCAGTCTCCGGCCGCTCGCGAAAACCACTTCGCTCAACTGACCATTTTCTCCGGCAAGGTCGGCGATGCGCTCTTCCGATCAACTCAACGCCGTTGCGTGCAAGGTGCTGCCGGTCGCTGGCCTTAAGCCCGGCCGGTCCGTCGGTACAAAGTGCGATGTCGGACGTCCATGCCGTCATCGCACGGGCCATTTCCAAGCCGCGAGAACGCTTCCCGTAAACAGCGATCGGCGCACCGCGCAGCTCCCACCCGTCGCAATACGGACACTGATGAACGCTCTTGCCCCAAAACGCTTCGATGCGGGGCAGCGCAGGCAGTTGATCCATAACGCCCGTCGCGATCAACATCTTTCGCGCCAGCTCCGAACGATCACCATTCAGCACCACGCGAAACCTGTTTTCCGAATCGCGGGCAACGTCGGTGACTTCACCTTCCCACAACTCAACGTTGTCGTAACGTTCCAGTTGCTGCAGAGCCAGTGCGCGAAATTCTGAAGGCGAGATGCCGTCGCGTGCTAGAAAACCATGCATTTGATACGCAGCCCGGTTGCGAGGCCTGCCGGCATCACAAACCAGCACCTTTCTGCAGCAGCGCCCGAGCAGCAAAGCGGCGGACAAGCCCGCCGGGCCGCCGCCGATGATGATCGTGTCCCAGAGGTCAGCGCGCAAGTGAGTGCTCCGGTGGCACGCCAGACGAGCCTGGGCACACCGCTTGCCCTGGGTATAGGTATTTCAAACGCCCTTTTTCGGCAAGCGGAAGCGTACGGATGGACCCGCGGGTTGTCAATGACGCGATCCGTCGGTCCAGGATGCGGGATGTTTCGGGCCCTTCAGCCGTCCGAGGCGCCCGGATCCGGGGCCGTTTTGGCCTCTGGGGCGAGTGCCGGCCAAAGGAGGCTGTCGGCTCAGGGAGTGGAACCGGGTGGGAGGGGGTCGCGGCCTGGATCAGGCCATTTGGAATCGATCGAATGACCGCGCGGGCGATCGCGGCGGTGCCCGGGCCGATAAGCCTAAGTGGCTGAGGATCTTGTCTATAACGGTAGGGTCTTCGATGGCGGCCAGGATCGTCAAGGGGCCGCCGCACTGCGGACACTGCCCGATATCGATATCGAACACTCGCTTGAGCAACCGGGCCCAGCTCAGGCGGGCAGGCGCCGCGGGAGGGGGTGCCTCGGCGGGGTCGGCTGAGGGGGGATGGGCGTTGAGCGGCACGCTCGGGATGATCTCGGGACGGAGCCTGGCGTTGGGTGCGAGCACGCCATGGAAGCGGATGAGATGGGGCCTTGGGCGCGGGACAAGCGCGGCCAGGCGTTGCATAAACTCCAGCGGTGACATCACGACATGGGTGGTGCCGTCGTGGTAGGGGCTTTTGAGTTGCAGCACGACATCGCCGGCACGGTTGAGTCTCAGTCGCTCGTTGGCGATGGCGGGGCGGGTGATGTAGCGGCACAGGTGCTCCAGCTTCTTGCGCTCATGGGCGGCGCAGCACACCTCGGCATGCAGGCTGAAGCCCTGCGCGTTGACACAGCGCACGGGGGTCGGTGGCGGCTCTCGTGTCGAGACGGTTTGGAAGCTCAGCACCTTCTGGCCCGCCCGGGGCCCGAGCGCAATGCGGTAGGTGCAGGCCGCCTGCTGCAAGGGCCCGAGCGCGGTCTCAGGAGCGGGGTCGGCCAGGTAGGTCATCCCCTGCTCTTCGATGAGATAGCCCTTGCGTGTCAAGAACTTCATGAGGCGCTTGATGATACGCGTCAGTAATACTTGGAGCTGCCCGCGGTGAGGGGACGCACGGGATGGAATACCGGCACGCCCGCGGCGCTGCGGTAGACCCCATCGAGCACCAGGCAGTGTAGATGGATACCATGAGACCCTCCTCTTAGGTGTGAACAACATCATGTCACTGTACGCTCCCCGGAGCGTGTGCGGAGCTAGGAAGACTCCTAGTTTTTGGAGTGAAGACTTCCTGGGTTATGACGCGGATAGTCCAAAGGTCTGGAGAAATAATTTGTGCTGTATGCCACTCCCGCTGCTTGGGCTCTCCGGCACGCCAGCGGCGCCGGGCTCTGATTCGTGCGAATCAGAAACGTTCTTGGAGTCGGCAGTATGGTCCGATGCGGAACGGTCCTGCCGACTCCCACTAAGATCAAGACAATTACCTGCTATCACCCCACTGAGCCCTCTTGCTGATTCGAGAAGAGAGAGTCAGTGGGACTGATTCTGGTCTGTTAGAATTGAAATTGCGTGATTCTGATCGTTGAATTTCGCTTCAACATTATCTCCCGGGACAATCGTTACGAAGTTTTTCTGGGTGGTGTTGTCAACATGCAAATGCACCTCTTTTCCGTCCTCCCCATTCTTGACGATATAATAGCTATCACCTTCGACGCGCAACACTTCGCCTTTGATCGTCTTGCCGGGTTTCGCGTCGCCGATATTGTCTGTAGACGACGCAACACCCGCCAGACCCAGGCACAGCAAGAAACCACATGACATGAGACCGACGACTTTAGGAATAGATACCATGAGAGCCTCCTCGGTTAGGTGTGAACAACATACAGGTCACTGTACGCTCCGCGTGGGTAGGGTATGGGTATAGGAATTTCAAACGCCCTTTTTCGGCAAGCGGAAGAGTACGGATGGACCTGTGGGTTGTCAAGTACGCGATCCGTCGGTCCAGGATGCGGGATGTTTCGGGCCCTTCAGCCGTCCGAGGCGCCCGGATCCGGGGGCCGTTTTGGCCTCTGGGGCGAGTGCAGGCCAAAGGAGGCTGTCGGCTCAGGGAGTGGAACCGGGTGGGAGGGGGTCGCGGCCTGGATCAGGCCATTTGGAATCGATCGAATGACCGCGCGGGCGATCGCGGCGGTCCCTTTTCCGCACCTCGAAGAGGCGATCGCGGCCGCCGGGCAGGCAACCGAGATCGATCACGTCGGCCCCGTCGGCCCCATAGCGCGCGCGGCCCGATCCAGGATCCCATCGACAGCCAACCGGGGTGCGTCCACGATCTCGGCGAAGATGCGGATGTCGTAACGGCTGAGATCGGGGGGGACCCCGCCGCGACCGAGGAAGCCCGGAAGGTCCTTCATGTCCTCGGGACCCCGCACCACGGGGATGCCGAGCTTCTCCGCCGGCACCGTGAGATCGCCCGCGCACAGGCCCGGGACGATCACGCGGTCGGCGCCGCGCGGCCCGTCGAGCCGCCGCGCGATCATCTCGGCGCTCATGAGCGCCGCCACGCTAACTCCGATGTTGAAGACCTCGTAGCTGAGTTCGGGGCCTGGCAATGCCCCGAGGATCCGGCAGAGCCCGGGCTCGGCCAGCTTGCCGGTCAGGAACAGGAGCCGCTCGGCCACGAGAATCAGGCGAACGCCACGCGGTTCGGCCACGCGCCGGGACGTTCGGAACGCGACCAGGGCCCGACCCGGCGTTTTTGCTAGGATCGCGGCCCCGACCCATAGACTCTCTGCCGCGATGCGCGTATACGTACTCGGCTCCGCCGCGGGTGGCGGCTTCCCGCAGTGGAACTGCAACTGCCGCAACTGCGCCGGCCTGCGCCAAGGCACGATCCGGGCACAGGCCCGCACCCAGTCGTCGATCGCGGTCGGGGACGGCGAGGAGTGGGTGTTGTTCAATGCCTCCCGGGACATCCGGACGCAGCTCGGCGCCTTCGCCGATCTGCAGCCGGGGCGCGCGGTGCGCGACACCGCGCGCCATCGTCCTCATCGATGCCCAGATCGACCATACGACGTGCCTCATGATGCGGCGCGAGACGGCACATGGCAACGGCTGGGTACGCGAGCGACGGCGGCAACAACGGCTCGGAGTGGCCATCCCGCGCTCGCCGCCCCGAGAAGAAGGCCTCGTATTGCCACCAGGGAGGTATGTAAGACCAGCCATCGACCTTCTCATATCGCTTTTCGCGATCTGGCAAAATCAATCGCTTACTGTGGGCTATGTTGGCCAAATTTGAGAAGGTCATGCTGGGCATCAAAGATGTTGCGGTTCGTCACATGCTTGGATAGCGCCGCACGAGTCGAAATACGACCTCTGTGTGGGACCTCGGCCCAATGCCCCAGCACCACTTGAATCTGAACTGCCGCTGTCGAGCGATTCAACGGGCCGGTGTCTCCGACACCTCGGTGATCGACTCGCGTACCTCCGTCAGCAGATCCCGGCACGGACTGTCATCGGCGAGCACCATATCCATCGGCGGCAACAGGCCGATGATCGCCGACAACGTCGTGCTCACGATTTGCTTGAGCGTGTCGCCGGGGCCCAATTTCGCGGCGTCCGGGAACACGTCCAGATCGGCGAGCTTGCCGCCGACGCGGATCGGGGAACGCAACGTGAACGGGCTGAAGTCCTTGGAATAGGGCGTGACCAGCATGTTGATCTTTTCCGACGCGAGGTCCACCTCACCCTTGCCGGTGATCTTGGTATCGCTCGTGTCCATGACCAGCGGATCGATCTTCACGCGTCCGTTTTGGGCCTCGAGCTTGGCGAGCGCGCAACGGATCTCGATCGGCTCGTCGCCGCTGATCGCGACGCCGATCGATTCGAATACGTCGAGCCCGATGAGCTCCATCAGCAAGTGGCTGATCGTGCCGCGCGACACCGCGACGAAAGCCTCGCCGTCGGCGTGAGCCGCCATCTCACGCACCGAGCCGCCCTCGGAGCGGAGATGCATTCGCCCGTCGAGCACACCGCTGCTTTCGTCTTGGAACGCCGTGCTCTTGAACAGCGCCCATAGCGGGACGCTGCGAAGCTCTCCCTCGACCTCAGCGCGCACCGGCTTGCTATCGGCGTGCAGGGTCACCACAAGGTCGATCGCTCCTTCGCCGAGCTTGAAGCGCGCCGGTTTGGCCTGCAGCACGCCATCTTCGACCACGATCGCGAGCGATACGTTGTCGATGGGGATCCGCTTCGTGATCACGTGCTTCGCGTCCAGTTTCGCGTGTATGTCCATGGCGTGCAGGCGCTCGAGCTCGATCTTCGTCGCGCCAATGATTCGCTCCTCCGCTTCCTGCTGCTTCGCCTCCGCCTTCTGCTCGGCTGATGCGGTCTCTCCTTCTCCAGTTGCGGGTGGCGCGCCTACCAAGCCCGCGAGATCGTCGAAGTCGAGCTTGTCGGAAACGAAGCGTGCGTCCATGCGCGGTGGATCGCCAGCGGTGCGAATGGCAAGGTCTCCCGCTAGATCGCTGTCGCCCATACGACCCTGAAAGGCGTCGAACCTCCACTCATCACCCTTGTGGCCGAGCATGCCCGTCAACGAGTACGGCGGCGTCTTGGGAAGCACGACGCCGGCGAGTGGATAGAGCTGAGCCATGTCGGAGCCTTCGACCGTGAGTTTCAAGCCGAAGCGGCCCCCGTCGAAAGCGTTGGTGAGCGTACCCTTCGCGTGCGCCGCGAACCTCTCCTTGGGTGTGTCGGGGGGCGCGCCGGTATCGAGCTTGATCTCGATCGGATAAGGACGGTCCGCAGCCCACAATCGCCCGACGGAGTCTCCATCGACTCGCAGCCGCGACGGCCGCTCCTGATATTTCCCCTGCGCTCGGAGCGCGATCCCCCTGTTGTCGCTGTGACCGGTTGCCTCGTCGATCTGCACGTCCCGCAGCGTCTTGCCGGCGACACGATACACGACGCGCGTATCCCGCACGCTGAGCTCGCCGATGGCGGGGAAATCGGTACGGCCCTCCGGCAGGATCGTCTCGGCCACGGCCTCGGCCGGCGATGCGCCGCTGAACTGCCAGTTCGCCCGGCCCTCCCCATCTTTCTCGAGGTTCACTCGCAGTCCCTCGATCTCCAGATAGGGCATCACCACGCGGCCGCGAAGCAACTCGAGCAACTTGATGCGGAAACGAAGCTTCTCGATTGCCACAAACTCCCGATCCTTCGCCCACTTCGCGTTCTCGAAACGGATATCGGAGGTCTCCACGCTCGGGGTCAGCGACTTGCGAACGTTGAGATCGCCGCCGATCTCGAGCTGCCGGCCGGAAAAGTTCGCCGCCGTGATGAGCGGCTTGAGCCGGTTGAAGTCGAAGACTGCGACGACGATCACGAGCGCCGCGAGGGCGCCGGCGAAGACGATGGCTACGGCGATTGCGATCTTGCGAAGCATGAAACGGCTTCCGCCGGGCCACTGCAGTGAGGCACAATGCTCTCAGATCTTTAGGTGATGGGCGACCCCAACGTCGGCGTGGCGCTCAGTCCATAGAGCACGGTATCGCCCCTTATTCCCCGTTAAGACCCATGGCGGTCGGCCCCTCAATTCGCTTTCCGGTAGCGGTTGCGCAAATCCCGCACGCGGGCATGATTCGCTACTACCCCCTGATAGTGTCGCTGAACGATAGACCGGATATTGTCCGGTAAGCCTTTTGCTATGGCCTTCTCATAGGTTTTCTTCGCCACATCTTCTCCGCGCTCGCATTCCTCGAGCACACCCTGTTCGTCTTTGCCCGTGATTGCGGCTTTGATATCCACCCAGGCACGATGGAGGGTCCCGGCGACGCTGCTACGTTGGTCCGGATCCCCACCTAACAGGCGTACTTGTTCTTGCAGTTCTTTGGCGCCTTCGGCACATCGCTGCGTCGCCGCCGCAAAGACCTGTTTGAGCTCCATGTCTTTCACATCTTCCGCACAGGTCTTAAAACCATGTTCCCCATCCTTGGAGGTTTCAATCAAGTCATTAAGTGTGGAGATTATTTCGTCGTTGGTCATGA
>JACCXJ010000275.1 GCA_013697045.1 Gammaproteobacteria bacterium
GAAGGGAGGTCGCGTTCCGCCGGAGCGCAGGAACCGGAGTGTATGTTGAAATACATGAGGATTCCGAGCACCGCCGGAACGCGAGATCCCGAGCGCAGTAGGTTTTTTCACAAACTCTCAGGCCGGGACCCGCACGTCCTTCGAGGTCGTGCGCAGATACTCTTGGGCGGCCGCGACACCGCTGCCGAGCTCGATCGGGATCCCCAGGTCTTTCATGGCCATCTCGGCGCCGGTGATGGGCGTCAACACCATGAGCTCGTTCAAGTCCCCCAGATGCCCGATACGGAAGGCCTTGCCGGCGATCTTGGCGAGGCTCACGGAGAGCGCCAGGTTGTAGCGCCGGTAGGCGTGGCGGACCACCTCGTTGCCGTCGAAGCCCTCCGGGACATAGATGGCGCTGACCGTATCCGAATGCCACCGGGGCGCCTTGGCGACGAGCTTGAGCCCCCAGGCAGACGCGGCGCGACGCACCGCCTCGGCCATGCGGTGATGGCGGGCGAAGACATTCTCCAGTCCCTCTTCGAGCAGCATGTCCACCGCCGCCCGCAATCCCCGCAACAGGATCGTGGCCGGCGTATAGGGGAAGTAGCCGTTGACATTGGTCTTGATCATGTCCTCGAAGTCGAAGAAGCAGCGCGGGCATTTCGCGTCCTTGCGCGCCGCCAGGGCCTTCTGGCTCACGCATAGGATGGCCAGCCCGGTCGGCAGCATGAAGCCCTTCTGCGAGCCCGAGATGGCGACGTCCACGCCCCACTCGTCCATGCGGAAGTCGATGCTGGCGATGGAGCTGACGCCGTCCACGAACAGCAACGCCGGGTGCTTCACGGCATCCATGGCCCTGCGCACCGCAGGGATGTCGCTGGTCACGCCGGTCGCGGTCTCGTTCTGGGTCGCGAGCACGGCTTTGATCTCGTGCTTCGTGTCCTTCGCCAGGATCTCGGCGTATTTTTCGACCGGGACGCCTTCTCCCCAATCGACCTCCAGGGCCTCTACATCCAGCTTGTGGCGCTGGCACAGATCGATGAAGAGGTTGCTGAAGTGCCCGAAACCCGAGGCCAATACCTTGTCCCCGGGCGAGAGGGTGTTCGTGATCCCGGCCTCCCAGCCGCCGGTGCCCGAGGCCGGGAACAGGAAGACCTGGCCGTCTTTACTCTTGAAGACCTTCTTCACGTCTTGGAACAGCGGGATCGTGAAGGCCGGGAAGTCGATCGCGCGCATGTCCTCCTGGGAGATGTGCATGGCGTTCAGGATCCGCTCGGGGACGTTGGTCGGCCCGGGGATGAACAGGAAGTTACGTCCTGGCATCGTGGAAACCCCTCCGATTCATGGAAATGGAGAATACCATGGGGCAAATACTATGGGGTGAACCTGCGCGACGCCTCGGCCACCGCGGGGAAACTGCCTTTATAGTTCTCTGCCGCCTTTATATTTCGGTGGCCGGGGGGCTTTCCCCAACCGATTGTTGCTTGTCACGACACACCGGTGCGCGATCTCCAAAAGCGGCGCCCGGATGTGGAAATCTACACGCTACGGAGGGGCTCTGCAACCGCCCGGTGGCATCGCGTGGTGTCCCCGAGCGAGCCCTCACGCTGCATCGAGCGCCCGATCGAGGTCGCGGCAGAGGTCGTCGGGGTCCTCGAGACCCACCGACAGGCGGATGAGCGACTCCCCGATCCCGGCCTCGGCGCGTTCCTCGACGCTCAGGCGCCCGTGGGTGGTGGTCGCCGGATGGGTGATGGTGCTCTTGGCGTCGCCGAGGTTTGCCGTGATGGAGAAGATGCGCACGCGGTCTATCACCCGCCAGGCCTCCTCGCGGCCCCCCGGGACATCGAAAGATACGATGCCGCCAAACCCCCGCTGCTGGCGCCGGGCGAGCGCATGCTGCGGGTGCGATGAAAGCCCCGCGTAGTAGACGCGCGAGACCCGGGGATGCCGTTCGAGATGGGCCGCGACCTTCATTGCATGTTCACAGTGCGCCCGCATGCGTAGCCCCAGGGTCTCGAGGCCCTTGAGAAACACCCAGGCGTTGAAGGGGCTCATGCTGGCCCCGCCGCTCCGGAGACAGTTGAACACCGCCTCGCCGACGACCGCCTTTGTGCCGATGATCGCGCCCCCCACGCAGCGTCCCTGCCCGTCCAAGTACTTGGTCCCGGAATGGATGATGAGGTCCGCGCCCAGCGACAGCGGCAGTTGCAGGGCGGGGGTGCAGAAGCAGTTATCGACGACGAGGAGCGTGCCATGCCGGTGGGCGATCCCCGCGAGGCGCTCGATGTCGGCGATGTCCGTCAGTGGATTCGAAGGCGTCTCCAGGAACAGGATCCGGGTCTCGGGCCGGATGGCCGCCTCCCAGGCCGCGTAGTCGGCGAGCGGCACGAAGCTCGTCAGAACGCCGAACTTCGACAGGAGGTTATTGAAGAGCCCGACCGTGGTCCCGAAGATAGCGCGTGACGAGACGATGTGGTCGCCGTGCTTCAAGAGCGCCAGGCAGGTCGATAAGATCGCGCCCATTCCGGAGGCGGTCCCGACACAGCGTTCCCCGCCCTCCATCGCCGCGAGCCGCTCCTCGAAGACCCGCACCGTCGGGTTCGTGAAGCGCGAGTAGATGTTGCCGGGTTCCTGGCCCGAGAAGCGCGCGGCGGCCTGGGCGGCGTTGGCGAAGACGAAGCTCGAGGTCGCGAAGATGGGCTCGCTCTGCTCCATCTCCGAGGAGCGGACCTGCCCGGCCCGCACCGCGCGGGTGTCGAGCCGCCATTCGTCCCCATTGCCGACCACCCCTACCCCCCGTAACGAAAAAGCCCGCTCAGCACGTGTGCTAAAGCGGGCCGCATCGCTTTAGCCGGTATTTATAGAGCGCCCGCAAGCTGATTTCAAATCGGCGCTGGGGGCAGCCTAGGGGATCGCGCCGGGGGTGTCAATCCGATGTGCCGCGCATCGCCTCGCTCCAGTTCCGTTCCGCCGGAAAGAGGTGTCGTCCTGGATCCACGGGCAGGACCCGCCGGCGCCGCGAGGCGGGCCACGGGTCGCGACGTGGAGGTCGGCCGACACGGGCCCGGCGTTGTGCTTGGCCGCGCTCAGCGCGTGACCTTGATCGGGTTGCCCGCGGTGCTATCGCCTTCGTTGGCCTCAGGCACCAGGCACCATCCAGTCGGCGTCGTCCGTATTACGTCCGTATTACGATGGTGTAGTCGCCAGCGGCGCTGCCCGCGGCGGATGGTTCCGGTCTTGGCGTAGCCGTACACGTCGTTGGGTGCCAGATCACGGCTCGAGGTCGCCGTATTCCATCCGTCCGGCCTAAACGCGATCGCCGGCGCCGATGCGGGGCACATGCGCCTTTGGCGACGCGGCCACCCATCCCCCACGCTAGCGTTTGACCCTTCGTTCGCAGCTCGCAACCTTGTCCGTGCCGCGCCCGCCGTAGCACCGATCCGATCCGGCACCGCCGATCAACGTGTCCCTGCCGGACTGGCCGAACAGCCTGTCGTTACCCGTGCCGCCCTCGATGAGGTCGTTGCCAGGGCCGGCGCAGATCCGGTCGTTTCCGCCGAACCCCTTCAGGACGTCGTTCCCCGCGGTACCCACCACGACATCGGCCCCTGCGGTTCCGCGTAACCGGCCATGGTATGGCAGCCCGCTGTCGCGACCACCGACGATGATCCCATCCCGCACCAATACAGTCGCCGCATGGCCGGAACAGTTCGGTACCGATCCGCCTGGTGGCGGAGGCGGAGACGGGGTATTCGGCGAAGGCGGAGGCGGCGTATTTGGCGGGATCGGGGGCGGGTCAATCGTCGGACTGTCGGCAGTGGATCCAAGCCGCACGAAGGTGGCGACGGAGGGCACCCCCGCGGAATCGATCAAGAACAGCATGTAATATCCCGGCGGGGCGATATTCGCACTCGGTGGTCCGACCAGCTGCAGTTTTCCGTCTTGGGCTGGCGCGATCTCAAGCTCAATCAGTCGCTGTTCCATATCAAAGGCGTGGGTTGCTGCCCCTGGTCGCATTAGCACGGCTTGTTGGATCGCCCCTGAGGCGGCTGTCGTCACCTCAAAGGCTGCTGGGCCATAGTGGATTGTGGTCGGTATATTAGTTAACGTCGGCCGATTCGCAAGATCGCCGTTGCTTGTGAAGAGATAGGGGGGCGAGTATATCTCTATATGTTGTTCATAGACGCCCTGGTTTGGATTGCTACCAAGGGACGCTACTCGTCCATCCGGCAGTAGCAAGGCCGTGGAATGGTAGAGACGCCAATACAACTGTTGAGCCATGATAGACCAATCACCAGTCTCCGGATCGTATACCTCGGAGAATCGCCCCCCACCATTGTCATCTATGTGGTTATCGGTCGCCGATCCACCAATTGCCAGTATTCGGCCGTTTGGGAGGAGAACTGCGTTATGTTCCGTACGCGCGTAATGCAGGGAGCCTGTTGGCTGCCATTGAGGTGTCGATACACCGAGATCAATGACCTCACTGCTGGCGGTTGCCGTAGTGACCCCACCGCCGGCGATTAAGATGTGCGCGGTATATCCAGGGGGCCGCAAGCCAAGAAGAACAGAGGACCCATAGCGCCGAGTCCTGCGACAGATCGTTGAAGCCACGCTCCGTGTCCATCCGGGCGTTACCAGATTGAAGCGATGTGAATCAAGCTGTGCACCGGAGAAAAATAGGTCTCCCTGAGGTGTCAAATGGGCACGCGGGTAGAGCCCGAGCAATGCGGGCCAGCCGTTTGCATATTCTTGACTCCATCCGATGCCTGGCGTGTATATCTCGGCTGTGGCGTTGCGGGTGCCATCCTCGCCGTCGCCCGAAAACGTGGCGGTCCTGCCATCCGGTAACGAGACGTTAGTGGGATACCAACGGCCGTGCGCCATGTCTGCCACCCAAGTAAAGCGCGAGGTCTCGGGATCGAATAGCGTGGTATTGCGCAGTCCCTTGAAATCGTTGGTCGGGTAGCGATGGCTGCCCCCCGTGATGAACACCCGACCATCAGGGAGAAAGGACATGCCGTTGCAGAAGAGGTCCCAGGGGATGTTCTGGTCCGCGATGGTCCCGGCAACCGGGTCCCACACGGCCGCTTTGTAGACGGAATCGACGGAGTCTTTGGGGTAGTTGCCGGACCCGGCGATGACCAGGACCTTGCCGGTTCGCAGCAGCCCCGCATGGATGGGGTTGACGGACATTAGAAGATCGCTTGATCCCGTTGGATCAAGGACGGTCACCCACTGGCCTTTCACTTGCGGTTGCGCCCGGGCAAGTCCGGGGGCGTTGAGGACGAGCGCTGTCACGAGCGCCAGAGCGGGCGTCACGGCCCGCCAATTCCTGATACCACGATTCATCGATCCACTCCTTTGCTCGACTTTCGAGCGATTCCTTTACAGGCTCCAATGGCCGGCCATAGCATGGCGGGGTTTCATTAGTAAACTCCCCCCATTGGCCGGAAATCAATGCTGCGGCGCGACGGCAAGCGCTGGTGTCACGCTCCTCGTCAAAGCCACCTTGGCGGGCGTGGCTAGTCCGCGCCCCAGGGGGGGCTTAGCACAAGTCCCCCTGCAAATCTATTCGACGCCGCGACATCGATACCGCAAGTCCGCGCCACGGCCCTACTCGAATCCTGTGGAGCGGCGCCCGTCCGCACACCTCAACGACCGCCGCGCGCCACCCGTATCGGAAGGCGGCCGGCGCAGCCATCGAAGCCGCGGCGGCCATGCCTCCGGCTAGCGGTTCGGGATCCGTTCGCAGGTAATGATCGTGTCCCTGCCGGGCCCACCGTCGCACCGATCGAAGCCGCTACCACCGCTCAGCTTGTCCTTGCCGGCCTGACCGAACAGCCTATCGTTACCGGCGCCGCCCTTGATGTTATCGTTCCCGCCGCCGCCGCAGATCCGATCGCTTCCTCGGGAACCGACGAGGATGTCGTTCCCCGCGGTACCGACCATGACATCCCCGCCTGCGGTCCCGCGCAGGCGGCCGCTGTATTGCCGCCCGGCGTCCGGACCACCGATGAAACCGTCCCGCACGAAGACATTGGCCGTTCTACCCGAGCACTGCGGTGCCGGCCCGGTTGACGGCCCGGAGCTCGTCACCGTCCAAATGAAACCCGTCGCCGCCGTACCCCCCTGACCGTCACTCACCGTCACGGTCACGTTCGAGGTGCCCGCCGTGCTCAGCGTGCCAGTGACGACCCCCGTTCCGGCGTTGATCGATAATCCCGCCGGCAAGCCGGTGGCGCTGTAACTTAGGGTGTTCCCGTTTGGATCACTCACGCTGATGGCCAGATTGACGTTCGTCCCCACCACACTCGTCTGGTTCCCCGGATTCGTCACCCCCAGCGGCAGGTTCGACGTCGGTGTGGCCGCACTACTCTCGAAGGCCCCACTGTCGCAGGCGGCGCCATCCTGACCGTCGCCATCGATTGGCCGGGCGGCTCCGCGCTGATCCGAATTACTCACGGGCGCGGCGGCACAAATGTTGTTCAGACCTAGATCGATGGCCTCGCTGGCCGCGGTGAGCGCGATCGTGTCGGTCTCCGACGCGCCGCCGTTATCCCTGAGGCCTGCGGGATCCAGGCCGGCGTTCCCGCTCGGTATGGAGATACCGAAAGTCAGGCCGCAGCTCGCGCCGTCGTCGAGATTACCGCCTTCATCAATTATGAGACCCCCAGTCTCCGATCCGCAGTTGTTTCCGGGGTTGGCTGCGAGCAGCGTGTTGCGAAGCCTAATCTCGCCCCCCCGGTGAAGATACCCCCACCAGCCTCGCTGCCGGTATTGCCGTTGATCGTGGAATTGATCAGCGTCAATATCCCGGTGCCGTCATTATTGCCGGAATTGAGAATAGCCCCGCCCGTGTTCGGAACGCGGTTGCCGAAGAACGTAGAGTTAGCGATCGTTGCGGTCCCGTCGAGGTTGAGGACGGCGCCCCCTTCTTCTTCCTGTGGAGTCTCATTGTCGATAAAGTTTCCGGAAAACGTGCTGTTCAAAACGGTGAGCTGGCCAGGTTTCTCATTGGAGATGGCGCCCCCGTCCTCTAGGGCAGTATTCCCGATGAAGCTCGTGTTCTTAACCGTAAGCTGTCCGAAATTCTGGATACCGCCGCCGTTTTTAGGAGCACGCCCATTGGCAATCGTCACGCCCTCGATAGTCACTTTCTCGTTCGGCTGCACTCGCAACACCTGCACGGCGCTGACGCCGTCATTAGGCGCGTTACCGCTGATGGTCAGCGAGCGGGCGCCCGGCCCGACGATGTTGAGACCCTCGTCGATGTCTTTGATCTGCGGCAACGCGGCCAAGAGAGCGATCGTCCCGGTTACCGAAAAGGTGATGGTGTCGACCCCATTCGGGTCGCTGTCGCCACAATCACCCGGTGGTGGGTTTGTGGTTGGGGTAATGATTTCGTCTATCGCGTCGCGCAGGGAGCAATTGCCAGATGTTCCCGGCAAATCCTCGAGCGTGTTGACCGTGACGGTGTTGGCCCTCGCCGAACCCGCCAGGATGACGCAGAAAAGCCACACCAAGCCCGTTGCCATGGGTTGCACGGCGCTCCTGCGCCGTGGCGCGCCGATGATCAACCGCCTATAACGTAGGATCCTTGACATGTTTCCTTACCTTCCTCACGTTCGGTGCCGCTCCGCGCAGTGATTTTCTACGCGGAAAGCCCCTGCGGTCTGTGAGCTACATCACTGATGGGACGCGTGCCGCCCTCTCAACCGGTGCGCACGCAAGCCGCTACCTGTCGGGCCCCGGCCACCTCTTCGGGCCCGACCGCATTCCAGAAGGGGCGTGCAAAGCCCCGTGATGCACCAGTCAGAACGTTCGGGTTTTGGCGCGCTCCACGAACCTCCCACCCTCCGTTGGCGGGCGTGTAACGTTAGCGAATCCGCAAGAAGCCTGCCGTCGTATGATCCCAGTCTCCTATGAGACGCATAAGGCGGCCGGCGACCACGCTGGCGAGCTGTGCCTGTGGCCGGTCGGGCTGGCGCTCGTGACACGCATGGCGCCGGTCTCCATGGCCGCGATGCTCATGGGGGGTGCGGTTCCTGTCGAGCTTCGCGGCCAATCTGCTGGCGGGCTACCTGGCGGGGATGCTGGAAGCCGTGGAACGCGGTGCGGTGTTCCCCTTCCTCGGAGGACATGCGGGCTTCTTCTTGATCCTGGTCGTCATCCCTCGCGGCCGGAGTGCTGCTGCTCGGGATCGCGGGCCGGCTGTGCCGTCTGATGCACGGCCGGGGATAGCCGTTGGGTACTAGTTCACAGAGATCTTGTGAAATAGCACCGTGCATCGCCGCCGGCACAGGCCGTATTCTGAGCGCACTTCGACGCCCTGACCGGATCCCCCCGACAGGTGCGGCGATTTAACCCTCCTCCCCTCCGTCCCCCGCCAAGCGATGCAACGCCGCCGTCGCCTAACCCGAACTTCTTTGGGGGTGGCAACGTAACCTATTGGTAGAATGGGATAATTGTAAAATCCTGTAGGCGTCTACTGGGTACGTTACCGCTTGACGCCGAGGAGGTCGAATGCTCTCCGCTGCAAAGG
>JACCXJ010000276.1 GCA_013697045.1 Gammaproteobacteria bacterium
GCAGGTAGGGTGTGTCACGATCACAGGGACGGAAATGGCTCATGCACGCCTCGCTCATTGGAACCCTGACCGATCCGATCCCCTCGCGCTTGAAAAGTTCCGCGCTAAGTCCGACAGGCTGCTAGCGCGGGGTCCGCCGCAGCCGCTTGGCGTTGGTCGTGGCCCGGCGGTGTACCGGCGCGAGACCCTTGGCGAGCACGCGAGAGGCGGCGCTCGACACGATGCGCGGCACGGCCCCCGCTGCCAGCGCCGATTTCGAAGCGGAGCGGCGGCTGCCCGCCCGCGCGGTGGGCATCCACATCAAGGACGGAAGCGTCCCCGCCCGTAAGACCGACGGCCACAGCGCTAGATTAGCCCGGACGATTTCCGCGGCCATGGCGCTAGCCGATTCACCGAAGGCCTCGAATTTCTCCTGGGTCATGCGCGTGAGCTCCCTGCGGTCGGCGCTCGACCGGGTGGGACCCGACTTGGCCATGCGCGCGGTGCGATGGGCCACGACCTGCGGCGCGGCCACGGCGATCTCCCACATCTGCATCCAAGGCTGCCACCAGCCCAGTCCGGTGCTCCCCTTGCGTCGACGCGTGTGTCTCATGGTGGGGGCGCGGCTCCCGATTTGTCTTTTGGATGGGCGGGACTATAGGACGCCATCCCCATCCTGTCCAGCCCCATCCATCGCCATGGCGTAGCGGTCGCGAACACCCCAACGCGGTGATCTCCCTGGAACGATCGGGATTTCGTGGCTCGGGCTACGCACCGGCCGCCGCGTCTCTGGGCCCTGCCCGCAACCCAGCGCTATCCCACTACCAACCTTCCTCCCGGTCAAGGCCCCTTCCCCGACACCGCCGCACTCGCGCCCGGGCACCGAATGCCGACGCCAGAGCCGCCACAAGCCCGCCGGAGCCGGCGCTTCCGCCCTGGCGCAGGCCGCTTACATTCGCAAAATTACCATCCAGCCCGTCCGATGAGACATTGCCGACACCTTCTCCGTTGATAACTCGCGTTGAATTTCCTAGCCTTCGCTTGGGAACGCGGCCGGCGCCTCCGCGTCTTGCTCAGAGTCGCAGGGGTGCGCGCGACGGCGCGGGGTTTGCCCTGCCCTGCCTACTGCCAGGTAAAGGGGGGAAACGTGAAAACCACGACGCGGATGGCGGCGATTGCCGCACTAGTCTTGGCCTCGGTCGCGCTGTCCGCGCGGGCCGACCATGTGCGGCGGACATACGAAGTCGTTGTCCAATCTAGCGAGGGAACGACCTTTACGGATTGTCTCCGTTTCGATCGGCCGCAGTCCACCGTGCTTACGATTGACGGGCCGTCTCCGATCTACGCAAGCGTCACATCGGCCATGTGCTCCAGACCGGGGGACTCTTGGCCTACCTCACGGTGGGCGAGAACATCGGGTTGTCGCGGCGCCTCTTGGGCCTGCCCAAACACGCGGCCATGGCTTTGACCTCGGCCACGAAATTGCGGGGCGAGTGCACCCCCTCCTCGGCCAGCTCCAGGACCTGGGTGAGCGCGTTGCGCAGAACACTCAACTGGTCGCGCGTGATGAGCACGCGGACCTCGATGGTCGGCTCGTGCAACACCTCAACCTGCTGATTAGAAGCCCAATCGTGCGCCCACCAGGATCGAGAAAGGCGTTCCAATCTTGAGGATCCCGCCGCCTCGATCCGTGTCATACTGCCTATCGAACAGGTTCTGAATCGACAGAAAGACTTCCCCACGTGCAAGGCTGACAAGAACTAGGGCGGTGGGATCGGTTTGGAAAGGGTGAGGTCTACCACCGCGAAGCCCCCAAGCTTATCCCGGTTATCCGCATCCTCGTACTTCTTACCCTCCCATCGCACTTGTGCGAGTAAGTTAAACAGATCAGGGTTGCTATATCCCGAACTTCTTTGGGGGTGGCAACGTAACCTATTGGTAGAATGGGATAATTGTAAAATCCTGTAGGCGTCTACTGGGTACGTTACCGCTTGACGCCGAGGAGGTCGAATGCTCTCCGCTGCAAAGG
>JACCXJ010000407.1 GCA_013697045.1 Gammaproteobacteria bacterium
CAGTCCGGACCGAAACAACTTAACTTCGTGGCCTATAACAATCCCGAGGCCGATCGGCTGATCATCCGCATTCGCCAGGAATACGATCCCGAGCGGCAACGCGCGCTTGCCCACCGCCTGCACCGGATCATCGGTGAGGATCAACCTTACAATTTTCTCTATACACCACGCGCCACCCGGGTGTTGGACAAGAAGATCGTCATCGTCGAGCGCGACGCAAGAGGCCAGGAACGGTATGTAAAGATCTATCCGACCAAGGGCGGAACGATTTCCTATTATTTCAACAAGTGGCGTAAATTGGCGTTTACTCCCGAGTTTTAGTATTTCAAGAACGATAAGCCATGTGGGCCTATATCCTACGCAACGTCTTGCAGCGTCTCATTCTGCTCGTCTTCGTCTCGATCCTCGCGCATTCCGTGGTGCATCTCGCGCCCGGCGAGCCGAGCGAAGTGGACCCCTCGAACCCGCGCATGAAACCCGAGGACATCGCGCGCATCCGAGCGGCCTTCCATCTCGACGAGCCGCTCTACGTCCAGTACGCCTACTGGCTGCGCGACCTCGCAACCGGAGAGCTGAAATCCTTCAAGGACAGCCAGCCGGTGCTGCCGAAGATCGGGCAGCGTTTCCTCAATTCCCTGCCCCTGTTCATCGGGACCACGCTCATCGTGTGGAGCCTGTCGTTTCCGGTGGGCATCCAGGCGGCCGTCCGGCGTGGCTCGCGTTTCGATCGAACGACGACGGTGCTGGCCTACACGCTCATCTCGATCCCGGGGTTTTTCCTCTCTTATCTCGTGATCCTGGGCGTCGTGAGTTTCTTGAATGTCCCCGTCATCGGCATGAAGACCTTCGGCACCGAGGACGCCGAGCCGGTGTTCCAGTTCATGGATCGGATCTGGCACCTGGTCATCCCCTCGCTCATGGGGGCCGCGGGGGGTATCGCGATCCTGTCGCGCTACGTGCGCTCGCAGATGCTGGAGGTGATTTCGCAGGACTACGTGCGCACCGCCCGCGCCAAGGGCCTGCCCGAGGAAGCGGTCATTTACGGACATGCGCTACGCAACGCGCTCCTGCCTTTCGTGACCATGTTCGGGTTCCTGTTACCCGGGCTCATCGGGGGCTCGGTGATCTTCGAGCAGATCTTCGCGTGGCCCGGGCTCGGCAGGCTCGGCTACGAGGCGATCCTGGCGCGCGACTTCCCGGTGATCCTGACGCTCAATTTCATGGCGGCGGTCCTGACGCTGGCCGGGACCTTTATTTCGGATCTGCTGTACATGCTGGTCGACCCACGCATCCGTTTGGAGTGAGAATGGCCAGTACCTCGATAACCCCGGACCTCGTAGAGCCCACGCCCGCGCTGGGGCCCATCTCCGAGGCATGGCGGCGCTTCCGGCGCGACCGGCTCGCCTCAGTCGGGCTCGGGGTCCTGTGTCTCCTGCTGTTCGCGGCGGTTACGGGGAAGGTCCTGACCGAATGGTGGGTGGTCTTCGATCCGGCCGCGATCCGGCTTCCCGACAAGTTCCTGCCACCCTTCTCCCCGGCCTCCGCGGGGATCCAGGATGTCCCCGTGTTCGGCCATTATCTGCTCGGCACCGACGAGCTGGGCCGCGATGTGTTCGCGCGCATGCTGCAGGGCTCTTTCGTGTCGCTCTCGATCGGCTTCATCGCGGTCGGGATCGCGGTCACGGTCGGAATAACCCTGGGCGGGCTGGCCGGTTTTTACGGCAACGTGCGGCTCGGGTTCATTTCGGTGGATACGCTCATCATGCGCTTCACCGACACCATGATGTGCTTCCCGGCGTTTTTCCTGGTGCTGACCGTCGTGGCCCTCCTCCCGCCCAGCATCTACAACATCATGGTGGTGATAGGCTTGACGAGCTGGGAGGGGACCGCGCGTTTCGTGCGCGCGGAGTTCCTGTCCTTACGCGAACAGGACTTCGTGATCGCGGCCGTGGCCCTGGGCGTGCCCGAGCGCCGCATCATCTTCCGCCACATGGTCCCGAATTCCATGGCGCCGGTGCTCGTCTCCGCGACCATCGATGTGGCCGGTGCGATCCTGACCGAATCGGCCCTGAGCTTTTTGGGCTTCGGCGTCCAGCCGCCCTACGCCACCTGGGGCAACATCCTGGCCGACGGCAAGGACTTCATCTTCGACGCCCCCTGGCTCTTCTTCCTCCCCGGCTGTGCCATCCTCATCGTGGTCCTGGCCTTCAATCTGGTCGGCGAGGGTTTGCGGGAGGCGCTGAACCCGAGGCTGCGGGCGCTTTAGAAGGATTTGCGAAGAGCGAGGCAACAAACAGTTTGCACGCCGAAGGCGTCGCCGAAAGCCTCCCCTTCATGACCGGGAGATTTAGATTTAGAGAACTCGTATCGGAGGGGGGCCTATCCTATAGTTCCTTCCACGCCTATTAAAGCTGCCGTCCACTTGCTCATAAGCGATTCTTTTTGACTCCTCATTTAACGGCCATTGATCGAAGAGGAACATACCTCGATCTTTTAAGCTAATCCCACCTCTGATCAACTGCTGAACGTGAAGTGGTAAGTTGTCTCCATATATCTATCGCCCTACATTCGGACTCTGCGTAGCATGGCCTAAGCATCCGTATAGATCAATCGTGCGTTGCTGACCGGGAGGGCGCCATGAGTCTAGCTTAGTTAGCCCCGGAGCCTGAGCCCGCCGGCCGGTTGCGGAAGCGCTTCTTGGAGTGTTGTCGATATTGAATCAACGTCTTCACCGTCCCTATTTAGTCAGGGAACGCTTCGTCGAGGCGACCGTCGTAGACCTCTTGGTTGCCGTCGTTAATCTCGCGGAGGGTGTAGCCTATCATATCGATCAGGGCGTTGCGCTGGGCGAAGGCGTGGCACCACTTACCGCCCT
>JACCXJ010000408.1 GCA_013697045.1 Gammaproteobacteria bacterium
GCATGCCGGGGCACATGAACGTGCTCCTCGCCGAGGCCGGCGTCCCCTACGACAAGATCTACGACTTGGAGGACGTCAACGCCGAGTTCCCGAAGACCGACGTGGCCCTGATCATCGGGGCGAACGATGTAGTGAACCCCGATGCCCGGACCAACAAGTCGAGCCCAATCTACGGCATGCCCATCCTGGACGCGGACAAGGCCAAGAACGTCATCGTGATCAAGCGCGGCAAGGGCACCGGGTTCTCGGGGGTCGAGAACACCCTGTTCTATGCGGACAACACGCGCCTGCTCTACGGCGATGGTCAGAAGATGGCCTCCGAGCTGATCCAGGGGGTCAAAGGGCTGTGAGGCTCCTTTCGGCGGGCGTATGGATGACACGGTCTTGGATGAGGCCCTGCCAGGATGGGACGGCGCGACCGTCCAGAGCGTTCCGCGAGCATTGACAGGCACGCAAGGACTGTCGTAGTCTTACAAAAATAGGCGTCTTATCGGGTAGATATTGTGTCGTTTGTGCCACATCACTGGCCGGAGGCGCCCCGGCCATAACCAGCAAGAGGGGGTCGATCATGAAAAGAGGGTGGGGGAATCCCAAAACGATGTCTTCGACGTTTCACGGTATCGTCGCGGGCCTGGCGCTGCCGGCGCTCGTGGCGGTGTGTCCCGAGGCACTGGCCCGCGACAAGGCCAGGGATCCGAACGTCGGGGCTATGGAGAGCAAACTACGTCAGATGCAGCAGGAGATGAACGCGCTGCAGCGGGAGATGGAACGCCTGCGCGCCGCGGAAGCCCAGCGGGAGCAATCGATACAGAGCATGGAGACCCAGAACGCGACCCAGCAGCAGGAGCTCACGGACCGGGTGACCAAGGTCGAGGAAGCGCCCGGGAAGCGCACCATGAAGAACTTGATATTCTTCCGGGGTGGCTACGCCGCCTACTCAGATTACGCCCGCGGCTTCGAATCGTTTACGGATACCCACAATGTGGATGGAACCGGCCAGATCCTGGGATTTCCGGAACAAGATGCGGACGGCGCGTGGTATGTCGGGGGCGCGATCGAGCATAGCATGACGGATGATCTCTGGGGGCTCTGGAGGGGGACTGAGGCCCTCGGCGAGATCAGCTTGGAATTCAAGAACTTCGGTGGCGAAAACGGAGTCCTCGTGGTGCCCGCTGCGGAGTGCTCCCTGCTGACCAATGCGGTTGCCTTTGATGCGTTGGAGCCTGACGGCGGTTGCTTGATCCAGGGCGACCAGAACATCACGATGTTTACCGTGAGCGCCTCGCCCAAGATCAAGTTCTTGCAAGGCAGCAAGTTCCGGCCCTGGATCATCCCGGTGGGTCTCGACTTCAACGTCATCAGCCCGCCGTCGGACGCAGCGACCTATCTTGATGTCGGGGCGCAGTTCGCAGCCGGTGCCGAATACGAGATCCTCCCCGGGATCAAGTTCGGTTTGGACGCTCGTTACCACCTCGTGTCAAACATCAGCAACACAGAAAACAATACCGTCTTTGTCATCAATCGGGAGCTCGCGGAAGAGGATCCTCCGCTCAATGCCCTTTCGATTGCCGGTAGCACGGACAAAGATCTCAACTTCTGGACCGTCGGTGGCTATCTAGGGTTCGCCTTCTGAACCCGCGATCGGCTCGCGATTGACAAAGGGAGGCTCACGCCTCCCTTTTTTTCGCCGGTAGCCTGCGCGTCGCCGCCCAACCCCGCTATCCTATCGGCTATCCTATCGGCCCATGAGCGCTGAGTTCTGGACCAGCCAGGGCCAGTACGGCCTGGTCCACAAGGCTGCCGGCCCGAGCACCGATGTGATGGTGTTATTCATTCATGGCGTCTTCGGGGACTGCCGCCGGACCTGGCGCCGGATGCCCCAGTGGGTGCTCGATGCCGCAGGTGTCGACCTCGATGTGGCCTCCTTTTCGTATCCGTCGCGGCTCTGGGAGCGGACCGCCATCACGCCAGCGGCCGATGATCTCAAGACCTGGTTGGAGACGGAGCTCAAGGACTATCGCCACCTCCTGTTCGTCACCCACAGCACCGGGGGGCTCGTGGTCAAGGAGATGTTGCGACGTGCCTATCGGGACGGGCGTGGTCTGTCGCCGGACTCGGACCCCGACGCGTTGCCGTCCCTGTGGCTGCGCACCCGGCACATCATCAACATCGCCGTGCCCCATCGTGGCGGGGATCCGCTCATGGCCGGGTTCGGCAAGGTGGCCTACGCGACGGTGTATCCGCTCATGGCGCCCCTGCTGCGGACGGTCCGCTTCGTCACCCAGGGGAGCAAGGACTGGGGCAGGAACGAGATCATCGCGGTCCTGCGTTGGCACAACCCGTGGCTGCTCACCCTCGAACGCGAGTTCATGGAGGCCCTCGCCGGCGTGGACGGTCTGGGGCTACCGGTACCCGTGACCCACGACATCTATGCCAAGTCCGACCTCTCGGTGCCCATCCAGGTCGCCGATCAGGACCGCAACATCTATTTCCGCGGCACCCACGGGTCCGTGAAGGTCCCGAAGCGTTCCAACGCGCCGATCGTGAGCATCGTGGCGGGTTTCGTCGGGCGCTACGGTGCCGATCCGGCCCTGCAGGTGGTGGACCGAACCCTGGTGCGGGTCGCGGAGGTCAACCGGGTGACCGGCACGACGGTGCTCATCGACCAGGTGGCCGGAGAAGCGGCGCCCGCGGACCGTGCCGTGGCCACCGCCAACGCCGCCTCGCTCGGCACCCAGGAGGACATCTGCGCGCTGGTCTCTGAGCGGCTCATGCAGGGCAGAGAAAGGCCGCGCCAGATCGTCGTCACCGGCGCCGCCGGGGTGGGCAAGTCGGCCGTGATGCGGATGCTCGCCTGGCGCCTGGGCCGCCGGTATCTGGCCCTGCCGGGGCCCGCGACCCCGTTTCCGCTCTTCATCCCGATGCAGCAAGTCACGCTGTCTCGCGAGGAACCGCCCGCGGGACGCTTGTGGGAGGCGCTGTGGGCATGGTGGTCGGCGTGGGTCACGCACCTCTACCCCGGTCGTGATCACCGGTCCGAGTGGATCGAGGACGTATTCCGCAACCGGGCCGTCACCGTCATCCTCGACGGGGTGGACGATTTTCTGGTCAATCATCCGACCATAGGCCTGTCGTCCGTCGTCGATACCTTGCGGGGCGTCGTGACCCGCTACCGTGACAACCCGCGCTTCGCGATCGTGGCGGCGGTCCGCAGCGGACTGCACGGCTTGGAACGCCTGGCCAGCGACCCGCGCGATGTCCTGGAAGTCCTGCGCCTCACGGTTCCCCAGGCGGAGCGGACCTTCCCCGCCTGCAAGCGCTGGTTGCCGCGGATCACCGATCCACGCCTCCTCGAGCTCGTGCTCACGCCCCTCATCCTGTCGAACTTCGAACCCGACACCGAGCACGGCTTCGGTGCGCGCCCGCTGACCGCCGGCACGATCATGGATGAGACCCTACGCACCATCCTGCGGCGCAGTCATCTGGTCGGCCTGCCTCTGGCGGACGGCGCGACGGTCGAGATCGACCATGTCCTCGATGCCCTCACCCTGGTCGCCTGGCTGTTCTTTTACAAACACCGTGGCGAGATCGATACCGAGACCCTGCTCGCCGAGGCGCGGACGGTGGTGGAACGCTGGCGCGCGGACCTTACGTCTGGCCCAGCGCTCGCGGGTGGCGGCAGCGATGTCTTGTTTGGTTTCGGTCTGGTCGGGCTCCGCGCCACCTGCGCGGCGATCGCTCAGCGCACGGTATTCGTCGCGACCGGCCCCGACAAGGTCCGCTTCATCCATCGGAGCTGGCAGGACTTCCTGCTCGCCAGATATTTTGTCCTGTGCCTCAAGTGGGGGTGCGTGGCCGACTTCGGGGTCACGGCCTTCAATTCTCACATCTACCGCATGGCGGGCGAGGGATTTCGGGACGTCACCGAGGGGCAGGTGCGGTCGGTATTGGAGGCCTGGAGGCGCTCCAAGAACACCTATATCAGTGGTAATGTGATCGCGTTCCTGGCCTGGACCGAGACCGCCGTGGACCCGATCGCCATCCAGCTCCTGCTCGAAGAGCTTGCCCACTTCGAGCCCTTGTCGCGGGTGGTCGCGATTGCCGGTCTGGGTTACCGGGTGCTGCTCAACAGCGCTACCGACCGATCTCTGGGCGATTTGCGACGCGCCCTGTTTCCGAAGCTCCGGCTGTTCTCGAATCCGGATACGACCCCGGTCAGGGACCCGGTGGCGTGCAGCCTCGCATGGTGCTACCAGAAGGCCTTCGCCGGGCTGTTCGGCCTGCCGAAACCCGAGGTCCCATGGCCTCGCATCGGCTTTTCGGACGCCGAGACCGCCGCCGCATTGCCGATGATCTGCACGGTTTCCGACGGAACGGCGGTGGTCGATGCGCGCTCTCGATCGCTACAGCTCGCCTTCCTGGTCCCGATCCTCGATGCCTATCACGACCCCAAGCTCGCGATCCGCGCGCTGCATTACCTGTATTATCTCGTCGTCGCCCGCAAGCACGACGTACTCGTGTTCGAGTTGTCGCAGGAGTTACCGCAGCTCCTGAAACAGGGCTGTGAGTTCGAGAAGGTCATCGCGTCCTTCGCCGTGGTGCCCGAGGTCCTGGAGCTTTACCGCGCCTGCCAGGCGCTGCACGCGGGCCTGGAGGCGGGCACCGCTTGATCCATCGGCGAGATCGAGACATGCGCATCGCCCTCTTCAGCGATACCTTCCTCCCGCAAGTCAACGGTGTCGTGCGCTCGGTCGTGACCACCGCCAACGAGTTGGTGCGCCGCGGGCATGCGGTCGCCGTGTTCACCATGGACGTGAGCAGGATCGAGGGCGAGGGCGGGCCCCAGAACGAGTTGGACCCACGCGCCCTCGTATTCCCGTTCCCATCGTTCACCTTGCCCGGGTTCCGGCACATCCAGGCGCGCTTCCCGACGATCGCGCGCCCACTCGCGAAGCTCCGGCGTTTTCGGCCGGATGTCATCCACCTGCACACCATCTTCACGGTCGGTTGGGAGGCCGTGGCGTGCGCCAAGCTCCTGGGCTGCCCCCTGGTGGGCAGCCACCACGGTTTCCTGGCCGAATATCTCAGCAACTTTCGGCTCGATTACGCGGTGATCAAACGCCTGCTGCGGCGCTATCTGGCGTTCTTCTACAACCGCTGTTCGCTGGTGATCACCCCCGCTCGCGCGCTGGAACGCGAGCTCCTGGAGCACGGGCTCAGGCGCCCGGTCCACGTCTTATCCAACCCGATCGACCTCGGACGTTTCTCTACCACTGTGCACAAGGCCGCGCTGCGTGCTCGGTTTGGGATGGACCGGCCGACCGCCGTCCACGTCGGGAGGCTCGTGGAGCAGAAGCGCGTCGACGTCGTGCTCGAGGGGTTCGCCTGGCTGCGTTCGGGGGGATTCGATGCGGGCCTCATGATCATCGGGGACGGGCGCGAGCGGCGGAGGCTCGAGACCCTGGCCAGGAGCTTGGGGATCTCCGACCGGGTCGTGTGGACGGGCATGCTGCACGGGGCGCCCTTGGTGGAGCGGCTCGCGGCATGCGATGTCTTCGTATCCGCCTCCACGACCGAGGTCCAACCGCTGGCGTTCCTCGAGGCCATGGCGCTCGGCCTTCCTGCCATCGGTGTGCGGGCGGGCGGGGTGCCCGAGTTGGTGAGCGATGGGCGAAGCGGTTGCCTCGTGGCCCCCGACGACCCCGAGGCCCTCGCCCAGGCCATGCGCAAGCTCTTCACGCAGAACACCTTTCGGGGTGCCTTGGGCGATGGTGCCCGCGAGGTTGTAAAATCCTTTGAGGCGGGCCGAGTCGTGGCCGAGCTGGTGGGGCTCTATGAAGAGGTCTGTTCGGAAAGGCCGGGCCGTTCGGCTCTCCGTGCCATCGTTCCAGCCGGTGGTGTGAACGCCGTTCGGGCCAAGCCACCCACCGGGAATCCTCTGCCCTAGGAGGCGCGTGTCATGAAGGTAGAAGATATCGTTAGGGTCAAGGGCGCCGGGGTGTTCACCCTGCCGGCCGACGAGAGCATTGCGGTGGCGGCGAAGCGTATGATGGAACAACGCATCGGGGCCGTGGTCGTGTGCGACGGGGATGGCCGGCCGCGGGGGGTGCTCTCCGAAAGGGATATCGTGCACGGGCTCGCGAGCCATGGGCGAGAGGTCCTGGGGATGCCCATCCAGGCCCTCATGCGGGCCGAGGTCATCACCTGCAACCCCTTGGATTCGCTGTTGAAGCTGATGGCCTTGATGACCGACCGGCGGATGCGGCACGTGCCCGTGACCGATGGCGATGGGTGCTTGTGCGGGATCGTCAGCATCGGAGACGCGGTCAAGGCCAGGATGGAGGAGACCGAGGCCGAGGCCCGCGCGTTGCGCGACTACATTTCCATGAGCTAGGGCCAGCAGTGTCACGTCAGGCATAGCATCAATGGCCGGTCGTGCTCGTGCGTAAGGCCAGTGTGCTCTCGCCCGCGACGCCGGAGCCCCGGCAACCCCGCCGGGCATGCTGACACCGGGCTTGCGCGCGTGCCAGGGCCGGTATCTATTTGAAAAATCAAGTATATCGATCGGACAGGATAGCCCGGACGCGGCTGGCGCCGGGCCCGATGTGGCAGCAGGCACTAGCCCGGCTGGGGCTTGACATGCCGTCGTCACTTGATAGACTTAGACCATCTACGGATCCACACCGTTTCCCGTGAAGAGAGGGGCGAGGGGATGGCTCTGTAAGACGGACTTCATTCCCGGAAGCAGCGCCGGGATGGAGAGTGGTTGATTTACCGAAATAGGAGGCAAAGAAAATGGCAGCATCACAAGCTGTTGCAAGTGTCAAAGAAGCCGCTTCAAGTGTCAAAGAAGCAATCACGGGCAGAGACGCGGCTGGAGAGAGCCATAGCTACCTGAATCACAGGAACCTGTGGCTCATGATCGGCGGGTATACCTTCTTCAACCTGTTTGTGCGTTGGTATGAAGAAGTCTACGGCTGGTCCGCGGGGTTGGACGCGTTCGCACCGGAGTTCAAGACCTACTGGATGAACTGGTTGTACATCGAAACGGC
>JACCXJ010000284.1 GCA_013697045.1 Gammaproteobacteria bacterium
ATTTTGCTTAAAGGCTGGATATCACCGGTGGTGATGTCCAGCGCAGAGCCATCAACTCACTAAAACCCTGTCTTCTACGCCCTTTCCTGACGATCCGCGTGGATATTTATGCAACTGGAGGGTTCACGGTTCATGTAAACGGCGGCCAACTGACGCGGATCCGCGAGGCGTGGCAGACCGGTACCCCCTTGGGCAACGATCGTTTCAAAGAACAGGTGGAAGCGATGGTGGGGCGTAAGATCGGCCAGGCCAGACGCGGAAGGCCGAAAAAGACCCCGAGAAAGATCTCGTAAAGGGCTCTGACCCATATTTCCCTATTTCCTGACCCCTATTTCGACCCCGACGGTGTATAAACCAGGTTTGGCGCAGTGCCGAAATTTGAACCTACCCGTCAAACCCAGACAGGATGGCAGCGGGGCGCATCTTGGCACTGTCCCGTTTTGCCGGGAGCAAAACGGGACCGCGTGAGCGAGTCCTGAAAGGACGGACCCCAGGGACCGGGGCCGCAACGCCCCTCTGCGCGCTGGGGTGACCGCCCGCGCGGGCCTCCCGATCGACGCACCGGTGGAGGGGACCGCTCACCCAGTGGCCGTCAAAACAGCAGGAGCGCCCGCGCTCCCCTGGAAGGATCCTGTGGGCCCCACGATCTCGTCCGGCATCTCACAGCCCTCGCTCCCCAAGCCCTCGTTCCACTAGCTCGCGCCCGATCAACATGCGCCGGATCTCGTTCGTGCCACCGCCGATATCGTAGACCTTGGCGTCGCGCAGGAGGCGTCCAGCGGGCGAGTCGTTCAGGTAACCCCTGGCGCCCAGGCACTGGATGGCCTCGAGTGCCACGCGCACCGCCGACTCGGAAGCGAACAAGAGGCAGGCGGCAGCGTCCTTGCGGCTCTGTTCGCCCCGATCGAAGCACGCGGCCACCCGATACGTCATGGCACGGGCGGATCCGAGTGCGGTGTACATGCCAGGCGCTGGTGGCCGTGGTCCTGACCGACGCGCTTCAGCACCTGCTCGGCGAGCTGTTTCGTGGACATGGCGAACACGATGACTGCGATCCCGGGGCGCCCGTTGACGGCCCGGCGCCGACGGTCACACCCGCTGTCCTCGAGCTCCTCGACCGGCATCGCGTGAAAGCCACCTTCTTCTGCATCGGTCAGCGGGCGATGTGCCACCCTGCGCTATGCCGATGCTATCCTATCGCTTTTCGATCGGGCAAGGATCTGCCGTCGACATATTTGTGGGCGATGTTGCTCGCCCGCATTTATGAAAGCCAGGCCCAGGGAGGGGCCTGCTTGGCGCGCCGAGGATGCAAGTCTTCCCGCCGCGGTGCCCCCGCTGTGGGGAGCCGATGCGACTGATCGCCTTCGTCACCGACAGCGGATCGATCACGCGCATCCTCGCCTATCTCGGCGAGCCCACAAAGGCACCGCACATCGCCCCGGCCGCCCGCGGTCCTCCCTGGGAGGAGACTTCGATACGCGCGAAGGCGGTACGTTCGCCCTGAGTGAACCCCTACCCGAGTATGAGTTTGACCAGCGGTTGAGCTGGTAGCACCTTCTTACTTCCTCCGGTTCCCGCCGGTCGCTGACCTCGACCGGCACAGGTCCACTCGTGCCCAGGCACCGAAGACTCACCCTTGAGCCACCGCTAACCACCGGGGCCGTCCCGCCCCCGTGCTTCCGCGCCGGCGCGGACCGCTTTCAGACCGCCCAATCACCACCAGCCCGTCGGACGAAACAGTACCCGAGTTACGAACCCGCGTTGGATCTCCTATCCTTCCGCGTTGGATCGCCTATCCTTCCTTCACCCCCGCCGAGTGGGTCACCGACTGACCAGCCTGGGCCGGGGTGCGCTCGGGGCAGCCTGCGACGGCGCCGCGGCGGCCGAGCGGGCGCCCGCCTCAGCTCCGCTTGGGCCAGTGAGACCGCCCTCGACGCTTGACAGGCAGTTTGTGCGCGCCTTATATATACACGGGGTCCGTCTGAGACTTTCACGGGGGCCGTCGGGGTTTCGGGGAACGTCTGATACTGGAGCATTATGGCGAATCGGATTAATGCGGACTAATGCGGACTATCCGCACCAGCGAGGGGGTGTCTGTGAGCGCACGATGTCCGCAGCGTAGCTTTGGCGGCTTCGGTCGCATCATCCCCCTCATCGCGGGACCCTGCGCGACGCTTCTCGCGCTGAGCATGGTCGCGTCCGGCTGCGGCCTCACCACGCCGCAGCGGGCGGCCGTGCGGAGCTTCAGCGAGGCGACCGCCGCCCTCGGCGAGGTGAGTGGGCGCGAGTTCGTCCAGATGCGTGACGACACGATCGCGATGAACCAGCGGCGCCTCGCGCTGACCAAGCCGGAGAGTGGTCCGACCAAGCCTCTGGAGGGGCAGTTCACGGTCGAAGCTGTGGCCGTCCGCGTGCAGGCAACGGAAACGATCCGCACGTACGGCGAACTCCTCCAGGCCCTCGTCGACGACACGCAGGAGAAGGAGCTCCAGACCGCCGCCGACCGGTTCACCGCCAGCGTGCGAGGTCTTCCGAAGGTGAATCGTACGCTCAAGGAGGAGCAGATCGCGGCGCTCGGCAAGCTCGTGCAGGCGGTGGGTGGGGTGGTCGTCGAAGCAAAGAAACGGAACGCCATCAAGCAGATCGTCCCCGGTGCGAGCGAGCAGATCGACACCCTGTGCGACCTCCTCGCCGCGGACTTCGATCCGGACCAGCCGAAGCTCGCCGCGCAGTACCTGATCGCCGCCAACGGCCTTCTCCGTCGAGGCGGACACGGCCGTCAAGCGGGCCACCGATCCAACCGCGCGGACCGAGGCGGCTGCGGCATACCAACTGGCCGATGCCAGCCGGGCACGCCTCGCCACGCTGGTGAAGATGGCGGGCGACGCCGTCACGCAGTTGAAAGCGGCCAACCGCGCCCTGGCCCAGGCGGTCGCCACGGACGAGGTCACACGGGAGGAACTCGTTGCCTACATCACAACGGTCCAGACCCTCGTCGAGACCGCGAAGGTCCTTCACTAACGCACGCAAACGAAGGAGCCATCCATGCCCAAGCTCGGACAATCTCTCTCGAAGACGATCGGCGATCTCACGGACCTGATTCACAACCTGCCCGACGGTGCGCAACGCGACACGCTCGTCCAGCAACAGAGCAAACTGATCGACGAGCTCCAGACGCTCATCGACAACACGGTCCCGGAGGACACAGCGAAGTACCGCGCGGCCACGGCGGCGCTGGAGAAGGCCAACAGGTCGTTGGTCAAGGCGCGCCGGGACATCGCCAAGGTGGCCGAGACGATCAACAAGATCGCCGAGGTGGTCGGGGTGGTCGGCGAGCTGGCCGCAAGCATCAAGTAGAGAAGGGATGATCGCGCGTCTCGGGAGACCCTTCGCCAGGGCCACCTACCGGACGATCGCCCGGGAAACGCACGCAGGCGCAGCGCAAAAAGCCGAACACCTTCGGCACCAGCTCCGGAAGCCCCGTCAGCATCGCCAGCAGCACCATGACGGCTCTGAAGTCACCGGCGAGTGTAAATCGCCTTCAAACTGTGCGAGTGTGTCTGCGTCGAGCCCAGCGTTGAGGAGCCGGTAAACGTTCGAGAATGGTTTCGCGGCGCGCGGCGTTCCCACGGGCCCGCATGGCGTGAACGAGTGAGCGGACTGCCGGGAGGGCAAGCACGGTGTCTCATGTCGCCCGCCGCACACGCGACCAGCGGCTGAGCTGGTAGCACCTTCTTACTTCCTCCTCCCCGCCGGTCGCTGTACCTCGACCGGCACAGGTCTACTCGTGCCCAGGCACCTAACACCACCCCCAATATTACCCTCGAACCACCGCTAACCACCGGGGCCGTCCCGCGCCCGTGCTCCGCCCCGGCGCGGACCGCTTTCAGACCGCCCAATCACCACCCAGCCCGTCGGACGAAACAGTACCACCGAGTTGCGAACCCGCGTTGGATCTGTTGTACGTCAAGTGAATAATTCACATCAATTCTGTGACTTATTTCACTTTAAATCGTACTCGCAAACGACCAAACTACTCGTATCGCCGCAGACTGAAGGAAACAGCGGTTTGGCATTGGAGCAAGGCAGAGATGTTGGCTACCAAGGTCTCCCCGAGGCTAGCCGGATATTTCGGGCGTTTCAGCTCAGTGGCGCAAAGTTCGCGGAGCGCGTGTTTGCTGGATTAACTACGATTCTTGGGTAACTCGAGGGACAGGGCACATACGGCGCTTCAGGCACGAATGGTACGTGTATGCTGATTAGGAGGACGTTATGAAGTGGGGTTTTACTAGCACCGATACGACAGCGGCGCAACAGAGTTATCTATCCTTTCTGTCCTATCCTTTCCGATCAACGATGCGCCCGTCATTCTCCGAGAGAGCCCCCTCATGAGCGTCCTCAGGGTCGAGAACGGAACTGGGAGCCAGGAAGCCTCCTTTCGAGTTTCCGCTCTCTTTTTCGTCCAGGACAAGGGCCTGCACGACCGCATCCGTCAGGATCTCAAGGCTTTCGAACGGAGCGCTCCGGTCGAGGGTCATAACGAGACCTTCCGGATCGCGGCGAAGTTCCTCGAGACGGAAAACGACCTCCGCGGCGAGCTGAAACTGCTCCTCGTGAGGAACGTCCCCACCACGATCATCCTGATCTCCGATCGGCTGATCGTCCGCGACCTGCCGGGCCACGTCGTCCGCGACACGCGCGGGCGGGCCTGCCCAGGGCCGATCGTGGACGACGTCCGCAGGCAATTCCTGATCAGCCCGCACCTGGTCGGGATGGTGGGTTTGCACGAAGGGCCGGCCAAGCACGTTCGCGACATCGACCGCACGGCCAGCGTCGACGGCCTCACGAACGGTGCGCTCCGCGATTCGATCCTCAACGTGGCGCTCAGCTTGCGAATGAAGGCGCCGCCGCCGCCGCGGAACGGCGAGCAGATGCCGGCCGGTGAAGCGATCCGCATCGAGACCGTTCAATCCGAGACGCAGCTCCGCCAGTGCTTCGCCATCCGGCACGCCGTCTACGGCCAGATCATGCGCTACCTGCCCGACGAGATCATCGAACACAGGGCGAGGATCGAGATCGACCGCTTCGACACCCGCTCGATCCACTTCGCGGCGGTGCGCGATCGGACCGAAGATGTCGTCGGCACCATGCGCCTGGTGCTCAACCATCCCAATCCCCGGTCGCGCTCCGCGAACGGGAGCGGTGCCTTTCTTCCATTCCCGCTGCGCGCACACGAGTGGTGGTGCCAGATGATCGCCCGGCGGGCGGGCCCTCCGTTCATCAGTAAAGTCATGGCGCCACTGTCTGAGTTCGGGGTCTTTCCGATCCTGTTGTCCACCGACTTCCGGCGGAACCAGAAGCAGGTCATCGACGAGGCGCTCTACGGGTGCGAGCTGAGCCGGCTGGTCATCCTCCCGGCCTATCGCGGCTTCGGGATCTCCCGCGTGCTGATCAAGGCCGCCATCGCGAAGGCGTTCCAGCTCAAACGGAAGAGTCTGCTGCTGGAGTGCATTCCGAAACATGTCGAGATGTATGCCAAGTACGGCTTCAAGCGACTCGATGGCGCGCCACACAGCCGCCCGAGCGACCTCGATCAATACGCGATCGGCATGCGCCTGTCGATGACCCAGAACGAGGTCGCGGGCCGGGCCAAGCAGTACCTCCTTCAGATCCTCCAGCAACAGCGCGACTTCGGCTGCCTGCGCTACGGACCGTTCGAAGTGGAAGGTGACGTGGCACTCCCCTCCTCCGTCGACGACGGGTCGCAGTCCGATGCGTCTTACTTCTGATGGCGATCTCGACCGGAGTGTTTCCAGATATGGCACGCACGCAGACTTTTGTCAGTTACTCCCACAACGACAAGCCGTGGCTCGAGCGGCTCCAGGTGCACCTCAAGCCTCTGGAGCGATTCGGCCTGCAACAGTGGGACGACACGAAGATCCGTTCCGGCGACCGCTGGTTCGAGAAGATCCAGAGTGCGATCGAGAAAGCCAGAGTGGTCATCTTGCTCGTCAGCGCGGACTTCCTCGCGTCCGACTTCATCAGCCGTAAAGAGCTCCCGGAACTGCTCAAGAAGGCCGAGGAACAGGGAGCCGTCATCCTTCCGGTGATCATCGGCGCATGCCTCTTCGACGAGACGAAGAGCATCTCCGCGTTCCAGGCCGTGAACTCTCCCACGGCTCCTCTCGAGTCGCTGAGCCCGGGCGACCAGAACAGGGTCTGGGTCGGCCTCGCCCGCCGGGTTCAGGAGATCCTCGAGGCACCCGCCCAGGAATACCAGCCCGCGCCGCCGGCGACCGCTCCGCTCGCTTCGTCCGCGGCCCCGAAACCGGAGCCGGCGGCCACCGCCAACCGGCACGCCTTGATCATCGAGGTCACCAAGTACGCCGACCCGTTCTTCAACGGCTTGATCGGCGGCACCGCCGGCACGAGCGGACTCATCGAGGTGCTCGCCGACCCGAGGATTGGTGGGTTCACAGTTACGAACCTGACCAACGAGACGTGCGAAACCGTGGAGAAGGCGCTCCGCGATTTCTTCAATGCGCGGCGGCCCGAGGATCACGTGCTCGTCTATTTTTCGGGGATGGCCATCAAGGACGCCGATTTCGGCCTCCATTTCGTCACCGCCGACTCGCCGCGGGATGAGCTGGAGACGACCATCCCCGGCCACCTGATCCAGAGGTTCATGAGGAAGAGCCCCGCGCATCTCCAGCTGGTCATCTTCGACTGCCGCTACGCGGGCGCGTTTCCGCAGGGGAAGATCGACCCGAACACCAGGGTCGGACCGATCGCCGGGCTGCAGGGCGAGGGCCGCTTCGTCCTGTCCACGACGAACCTGCTCTCCTGGGCGTGGGAGAAGGACGGCACGGGCGAGGTCCGTAAGCTGAGAGACGTCGAGAGCTCGTTCCTTACCGACCTCACTCACGGACTCAAGACGGGCAAGGCCGACCTCAATAAGAACCTGGCGATCACCGTGGGCGAGCTATTCGATTTCGTCGCGGCAGCCGCCGCGGCCAGAAAGCCCGACGCCGATCCCGAGGAACGGCCATCCCGCTGGGCCTTCGACCAGTCCAAGGGGGAGAATTTCCTGGTGGCCGCGGCCAAGCTCAGCGGCGAGGATCTGCCGCCGACTCAGCGTCGCAAGCGGTTTACCATCTCCCAGGACATCCGCCGACCCATCCTCGATCTGATCGCCCCGACGTATCTCCTCGACGACCGGTACTACATTCTTGACTGGAACCCCGCCTTTGACGAGGTGATCGCCAAGCCCCTGAAGCTGGTGCGCGGGGAGACCCACGCGGGTGTGTTCGTCCGCGAGCTCGAGAACAGCGAGGAAGTCGTCAGACACGCCAACGAGACTTTCGCGGGCGACGTCCACCCCCTGGTCGACACCGAAGAGCTGGTTTTCGACTCGGCCAAGCACGGGGGAATCTTCGGCCGCATCCGGTTCCAGAAGCTGGCCGCGCAGATCACCAGGAACGACGGCGCGACGATGGGCTGGTCGGTCAGCCTCAACGTCAAGGAGGTCGAGCGCGAGGAGCAAACGTTCTGGAAGACGATCCTGAAGCGGATCCAGGACGAGGTGGGCTGGTCGCGTTACGCCGTCGTCTATGACAACCTGCTGCTCGAGTTCGAGGAGTACGGCAAGCTGATCAAGCTCGTGGCCGACCAGGTTGGCTCGGCCGCGCGGTGCATCGACCTCGGCGCCGGAACGGGCAACACCACGCTCCACCTCCTGGAATCGGACCCCGAACGCGAGGTCTGGTACGTCGAGATCAATGAGACGATGCTGCGCCACTTCCGCGCCAAGCTGAAGAGCCAGCACCTCGACTACGGCGACCGCCTGATGATCATCAAGGACAACATCATCCGCCTCGACAAGTTCCCGCCCTCATCGTTCGACGCCGCGATCATGACCAACGTCCTCTATGCGATCGACGATCGCGAGGAGTGCCTCCGAAACGTCAACCGGATCCTCAAGACCGGGGGCATCCTCTCGATCTCCACCTCCTATCGCGAGACCAACGTCGACCGGCTCTTCGACGCCCTGCAAGACGCTCTCGCGAAGAAAGACTTGCTCGACCAGTATCAGGAACAAGTGGACGTCGCTCGCGCACGACACACCGAGATGGAAGCGATGATCCGCCATGATACGATCGACGATACCAAGAAGCTCCTCAGCGACGCCGGGTTCACGATCGAGGGCGACGCGAGGAGGGAGTACGTCGATGCCGTGATCGTCGTCAAGGCCATCAAGACCGGCGACCCGGTCCCGCGGGCCTCGAGCGTGCCAACTCCCGAGGCTGGCAAGCAACCCACGCCGCCGGTGAAGGCCAAACCGCCAGGTCGATTGGGCGACGTCTTCCTCAGCCATTGTGTCGAGGACAGGCCGATCGCCGAGGCCATCCTCTCCGAGCTCGAAGGGCAAGCGATCCATTGCTGGATCGCCCCGCGCGACATTCAGCCCTCGTTCGACTGGAGCGATGCGGTCACCGACGCGATCGAGCACTGCCGGGTCATGCTCCTTGTGCTTTCCAGGCAGGCGAGCACCTCCGAAATGGTCAAGCGCGAGGTCGCCTTCGCGGCCGACAAGGGGATTCCGATCATTCCGTTCCGCGTCGAGGACGTCACACCATCAAACAAACTGGCGTTCTTCCTCAACAACGTCCACTGGCTGGACGCCTTCCCGCCACCGGTAAAGGACCACTATCCCCGACTCATCGAATCGATCAAGTTCCTGCTCACCACCGCCGCCGGCACCGAGAGCGCCGCGGAGCAGTCTTCGTAGG
>JACCXJ010000022.1 GCA_013697045.1 Gammaproteobacteria bacterium
CAGCGGGCGATCTCCTCGTGGGTCAGACCGCGAAAGAAGGCCATGCTGAGCAACTGCCGCTCCACTTGCGTAAGCCCGCGCAAAGCCTTGGCCATCATGCCGCGCGCCTCGAGCCCCTCCAAGGCATCCAGCTGATCGCTGTCGGCGCAGGGCTCGACCCCCAGGGCATACGGGTCGGCGTGGGTCTCGGCCGGATCGCGGCGCCTTAGCAGATCCAGGGCCCGGCTGCGGCAGATCGTGAAGATCCAGGCCATGACCGTTCCGCGTGCCCCGTGGTAGCGATCCCATTGCCGCCATACCTGGAGATAGACATCCATGACCACCTCCTCCGCGGCCTCGTGCTGGCCGGTGAAGCGCAGGGCCAGCGCCATCACCCGGCTCGCGGTCGCGTCGTAGAGCGCGGTCAGCGCGCTCTCGTCGCGGGCGCCGATGGCCGAGATCAAAGCCCGCAACGCCACTTCGTCGGCATCGAAAGCCACGGTGTCCGAGGCCCCTTCCGGCTCCGCGGTATCCTCTTGCATGGGCTGATTGTAAGCGTCCAGGGCCGAGGTTCGGGCGCGAGCACCGGAAAAGCACAGAACGGTCCCCTTCTCTATCGTCAATCGATGCTTGGGCCACCGGGTGTGTGCCTTCTCGCCGTCATACTTCCCATTACGCAAGAAGTTTGGACTTGGATGTCGCCTGGGTTGGATAGGCCGTCCGATACGCAGTAGCTAATGGGCGTCAAGTTTTCCGGCGAGTATGAAAAGTATGATCGGACGCAGTTGCGCGGGCGCCTGCTACATGTACCGCGATGTCGATTTGATCTTGCCGCTCTCCGATCACGCAGACTTCGACGATCTCGTGCGCCTCGTCCGTGAATCCCAAGCGCGGCGCATCATCACCATGCACGGCGCGTCCAAGTTCGCCGCCATCTTACGCGAAATGGGCTTCAACGCCGAACATCTCGCACAGCACCCCGGCGCGACCGCCAAGAAAAAACAGTCAACGAAAAAAGCCACGACGCTCTCGCTCTTCGAGCGGTAAGTCCAAAGTCAAAGCACATCAGTAGTGGCTCAGACAGGAGAGAGCCGACGTCATTCCGGCATGGATTGCCGGAATCCAGAGCACATGGACGTACGTGCTGTCCTGCATCCTGGACCCCGGCAATCCCTGCCGGGATGACGGATCACTTCGATTTAACATGACTGACTACTAACAGAAATCCCGCGACACCGTCCTGAGCCCTCCGAGCAGGGCCGTTCGGTCTTCGAGCTCATGGGCGATGAGATAGACGGCCTCGGCCTCGCGTTGCACCTAGCCCGTCACCCCCCATGAGCCTGCCCCCGAGCACGATGCGGCGCTCGAGCTCGAATCGACTGGTCCAGACCAGACGACGACATTGAGCGGGCCGGTCTCGTCCTCGATCGTCAGGAACACCACGCCGGTGGCCGTACCCGGCCGGTGGCGGGTGATGACGAGGCCGGCGGCATGCGCGCTCCGGCCGTGGGTGAGCCCCAGTACCTCGCGGGCCGACTGGAAAGAGAGGCGCGCGAGCGCGGGGCGCAGAAGCGCCCCACCGTTCGCAGATATTCGAGCCTGGCCAAGCCTGGCCCCTTTACGCTCCACCTTGTCCCCTATTACGCTCGAATTGATATTTCAAGACCTGACCCCTTCATTTATCATTTATCAGGATCATTGTCGGTGTCAAGGCTGCGCAAGAAGGTCACCATATCCGCGCGCTCAACGGGATCTGGCAAGAAGAACGGGTGAGGCGCTGTTGAGCCGCGGTCCGGGTTAAACAGTCTCGCCAAACTCGGCACTGAGTTGTCGTGCAGGAATACCGGCTTGCGAGCAAGGTCGAGCAGGAGAGGCAGGCCGGTGCCTCGCACGTCACCCCGAAGACTGGCGTTGACCACCGCCATCTTGTCGTCAAAGATATTTATCGGGTTATTGAAAATATTTCCCGGTGTATCGAGTATCGGGTTGAGCGGCGGCATGCGCTGCGCGAGCAGCACCACCGGATCATCGCCCGGGAAAATAGTCTTCATGGGAACGATAAAAGAAGGTACGGGTCTACGCTGATCCACGTTATGACAATCGGTACAACCGGCGGTTAGGAACAGCTGGCGGCCGCGGGAAATTGCGCCCTTGCCGCCTTTCGCACCCCGGGGCGCCTTCAAGCCGAAAAGGAACTCATTCATGTCTAGCAGCATGGTGTTGTCCACGCGCAAGCCCACTGGAAAAGGTTCGGTGCCGACAACAGCGGGGTCGGGTGGCGGAGCGGCGTCCAGGAATGGAAATGGACCGGATAC
>JACCXJ010000041.1 GCA_013697045.1 Gammaproteobacteria bacterium
CGTCCGGAAACTAGGCCTGGAACTCCGACCACATGGCCGGGTAGTGTTGGCCCGCTCGGAGATCGATATCGTACGCCATAGCCACAACATGTTGAGTATACTACAGCTAAGTGGAGACCCCCTTTTCGGAAAACTTGCGTGAAAGCGATCATCTGGGCGAAGATGGCTTCGCAAGAACCCAGATGCATGTCCCGACAGCTGGGTGAGTCAGGTGTCCCGGCACAGTTGCACCGGCGTGCGACGTGCGGGCATGCTTCGTGCCGTTCTGACCGTCACCTGGCTGCTGCCCACGTTCACGGACTACATCTACGACTTCAAGTCCGTCTACTACCCATGGGCGCTTGCAGGAGTCTCACTCCCGCTGGCTCCTCCGAAGCTCATCAACTGTTGCACGTTTGCCGGCCTTGCTGGTGAAAGCCTGGGCCAACACGCACGGGCATGGAACAGCAAACGTCACGGCCAGATGATGATCGCTTCGGCGAACGACCTGTTTTCCCCGGTGACAGCGATGATCGAAGCGGAAATGGGAACTCCCGTCCCCGCGAATCAGCCGCCGTCTGCCTGGTGTCTTCTCCAGGGGTGGCGTTCCAGCACCAGCGGGCACACGTTCATGATCGTGGCGTATCACGCGGCTACGGATCGCGTGCTGACGCTGGAAGCGAACGCCGCGTACTCGATCAAAGGCGTCGGGTACAGAAACCTTTGGCAGCCTCCGAGACTTCCCCGGCGGGCGGCCTCCGTCCAGGTGGTGGGAAAATTCCGCCGCCCCAACCTGGCGTGGGATCCTCAGCACTTATCGCCAGGGTCTGAAGATGGCGAAGTTGAACGTCTACGGCTTGAGCTGGTCAGGACTGCCGGTTTAATCGCCACAGGACTCCGCGATGGCCATGCCGAGGATCATGGGAGTGACATGGTACACTTCGTCCTGGATGGAAACCGCGAAAAAGCTCCCCGGGCGAAGGGGTGTGTGGCGGCAAGTGCCGTATCGCCAACACGGGCATCAAGGTCAGTCTGGTCGCCTCCGAATACGAACATTAGCGGATGACGCCGGACGCAAAACTCGACGCCCATCCCCACCTGAGCCTCGCTCAGATCCACGCCGCCCTGGCTACTACTACGACCATCGGGACGAGATCCGTCGTGAATGGCTCAGCGAACGTTTTCCGGGTCCCCACTCCAGCGTTCGACCTCCGTCCAGACATCGCGTGACGGCACGACGCCCTGTGGGAAACGCCCCCGGAAGTCCTGGCGCAGGCGCTCCGCGTGGTCGCGGCAATAGGCGTCCAAAGCCTCTTGGCTCGCCGCCTCGTAGCGTGTGCGGAAACGGCCCGAGTCCGAGCGTTCGAAGGTGATGCGCGAAAAGCAGCCGGTGCGCAGGATCTCGGGGATATGCACCGTGCGCATGTAACCTTCCATCTCCCCGACCCGATCGGGATCGACTTCCAGGGTCACTTCATAATTCGGCATGTTGATATCCGCCGGAAAAACGCGGTCGAGGTAGGGAAGCGTCTCGACGCCGGCCCCAATCCTCTTGTGGCCTTATTTCAGCGACTCTACGCACTGGTGTTGTTCCCGGAGGTGTTTGATCGCGGCCGCGATCTCGACAGAGCGGCCGTGCTCGCGCACCACCACCTCGGGCGGGGCACGCTCCAGGTAATCGGTGTTGGCGAGCTTGTCGCGCGAGCGCGCGTGGTCGCGCACGAGCTTTTCGATCTCGGCGTCGAGGCGCCTGAGCTCTTTGTCGCGCTCGATGAGGCCGGCGAGCGGGACCAGGATCTGGGTGGCGCCGGCGAGCGCCACCGCCATATCGGGCGCGGCCTCGCCCTCGAGGGGCTCGATGGATTCGATGCGCCCGATCGACATCACCTCTGCGCGGTTCTCATCCAGCCAGCGGCGCTCCAGCTTGGAGCGCTGATGAACCAGGACCCGGAGCGGTTTGCCGGGCGGCAGATCGAGCTCGGCACGGATACGGCGCACCCCCAGGATAAAGGCCTGCAGGAACTCGAAGGCCACACCACGGCCTCGGGGTCCGTTTGCGCGCCATCGGGCTCGGGGTAGGGGGCCAGCATGAGGGTGTCCCCGGCGATGCGATCTTCTCGCGCAGTGTTTGCGCCATCGCCGTCTCGGCGCGGTAGGCGATCATCTTGATGGTATCGATGAAGTGCTTACTCTGCGTGCTCAAGCGTTTGAAGCGTTCTTCTTCGGGCAGGTCATGGAAGGGGATATGCCGTTGGGTGGCCTCGCAGCCCGACCGCTCTTCACGGTGTGGTCGAGGTGCGTCCGCTCATGGAGGGCACGCTGCTGAACAGGGATATCAACGATTTCATCAAGTCGGAGTAAGGGAGGAAGCATGCGGAAACTGATCGCTTTCGAGCAGATGTCGCTGGACGGCTTCTTTGTCTCCACTATAAACGAGAGATCGGCTTGGGCGGATGAGATATGGGATCCCGGAAAGCCTTGATGCTTTTCATCCAGCCCAGGAGCGCCGTCTTTACTTCCTCGGGTCATCTTGCGTACCTGCGGTGGCTGGAATTAGCTGCTCAGCATAGGAGTCGAAAAGGTTGAAGAAGTTATTGACACCAAGGACATCTATATCGTCAACGAGGGGCGCCTCGAGTTCGCCGGTGCGCCTTCTCTCTTCGGCGGCGGCGTTGACCTCGTCCCATTCCCTCAGAAATGGCCGCTTCGCTTTCTCGAGATAGTCCTGCGGGAACGCCTTCTGAAGATTCGCGCGAATGTGACCGATCACGGTGTTCCGGTAGTCGCGCTGGATGCCCTGATAGCAAAGCGCTAGGTTGTCTACTGTCGCCGCGCTCATTCGGACCTCACGACCTCAACGTCCAAAAGATGGAGCGCGTGAAGCGATGGGTCGGACGTGAGGAGGCGTTCAGCGTCCGGGGCCCCCGCCTCGGTTTGCAAAAGGATCTCTAGGATGGTCGACGCATCGGGGACGATCACTGACTTTCGCGCTCCGCTGCCACTGCCTTCGCCACGGGCTCGGACAGATCCACCCGATCGTGTTGCCTGAGTCGCGGCAGTAACTCGTCCGGGCTGGGACGCGCGAGCGACTTCTCGATCTCCCGGAGAAGGTACTCCGAGATCGACATGCCAGCAAGCGCGACCCTCGCCTCGAGTGCGATGGAGATCCTCGGGAAACGTTGCGGATCTGGACCATTACTGCCATGCGCCGAGCACACTTACACGCGCAGCGCAGCCAACGCCGCCGAGGACATTGCGAAACGCCCTTCGCCTTCGAAGCCGGCAGCGAAGCCTAGCAGGAGGGTTCATCGGCACCGGCATCGGCCTGCGCTATAGTACGTCGATCGGTCCCTTGCGGCTGGCGGCATCCCGCTCGACCGCCGCTCGGATGTCGATGACATCTTCCAGATCTATGTCAGCATCGGACAGGCGTTCTGACCCTGCCGTTATCGAGGCGCGGCGACCTAGGCCCGTTCGGCGGATCTTCCGCGTGCTCGGATGGACGCTCTTGGCGCTCGCCCTTCTGATCCTCGCCACCCTCGCCGGTGCTTTCGGCGTGCTGCAGACGGGGTGGGGCCGGCGTGAGATCGCCTCGCTCGCGAGCGGGGCGCTCTCGGGCGAGGGCAAGACCGCGGAGATCGCTGGCATCGAAGGCTTCCTGCCCTTCGACATGCGGGTCGACCGGGTGCGCCTGGGCGATCCGCAGGGCCATTGGCTGGAGATCGATGGCGCCCGCTTCCACCTCGTGCCTTCGGCCCTCCTGCGCCTGAAGGTCGAGATTTCCACGGTGGGCGCGAAGCGCCTCGCCCTGAACCGCCTACCGCCCTCGGCGCCGACACCAGAGCCGCCAGAGCCATTCACGTTCCCGAGCCTGCCAGAGCTTCCGAAATCCCTGCCGGTGGCGGTCGAAGTGCTGCGCATCTTCGTCGATCGGCTCGAGCTGGGGCAGCCGGTGATCGGACAGGCCGCCGCCTTCCGGATCGACGGCCATGCACGGACCAACGAGGCCGCGAACCGGCTCACCGCGGCCCTCCGTATCGACCGTGTCGATCATCCGACGGCGGACACAAGGCTTGCGCTCGATGCCGATCTCGCGGGCGGAGCGCTCGATCTCAGCCTGAAGGCGAACGAGACGGGTGGCCTGCTCGCGGCAGTCTCGGAGCGCCCGGAGGCCGGCGAGCTGCATCTCGATCTCGGCGGCAAGGGGCCGCTCGCCGATTGGCGCGGGCGGCTCGTACTCGAGGCGCAAGGGCTCGCGAGGCTTGAGACCGACCTCGAGCTCGGGCTCGCCGATCTGCCACGTATCGGGATCGACGGCCGCCTGGAGGTGGTTCCGGGCGTGTTGCCGCTGGATGTGGAGCCCCTGATCGGGCGGACGATCGATCTTAGCGTCCGGCTGCAGCCGACCTCGCCGCAGCGGGTCGAGCTGCAGGCGCTCCATCTGGGCGCCGCCGGCTGGGGATTGGAAGGTCAGGGCAATGGCGACCTCGCCGCCAATACCGTCGAAGGCAGGGTCACGCTCGAGGTACCGGATCTGGCGCTGGCAAGCGGGCTCGCGAAGGCGCCGCTCCAGGGCCACGCGGCCTTGAGCCTGACCGCGACCGGTGCCCTCAAGCAGCCGGTCGTCGATCTCACGCTCGATGCCGGCGGGCTCGGCTACGACACCTACGGGGTACGGCAGCTCGCGGTGGCGCTGCAGATGAAGCTCCTGGCGCCGTTCGAGACGACGTTCCCGGGCGCCACCTTGACGGGCAATGCAAGCGTCGCGGGCGTGAGCCAGGGCGGCAAGCCAGTGGCGCCGGAAGGGGCGCAAGGCACGCTCTTGACGCTCGACCTGGCGGCCATGGCACCGCCGCAAGGGCCGATCGACATCCAGAAGGCCCTCCTGCAGGCGCTGGGCGCGCAAGCCAGCCTCGGTGGCCAGTTCGACCCAGAGCGCATGGCTGGCCGGCTGCGGCTCGATCTCGACGTGCCGGCACTGCGGCCGCTGGTGGCGGCCATTCCCGACCCAACCTCCCGACCGCCGATCGACGGCACGATCGACCTCGGATCCGACGTCACGATCGGCGAGGGAGCGGGAACGATCGACGCCGTCCTGGCGCTGCGAACGGCGGCCTTGCAGGGTCTGCCGCCAGGCGTTGCCGAGCTCCTCGGCCGGGAGCCGCGACTCGACCTTAGGGCGTCCTTAGAGACCGGAAAGTCCGTGCAGATCTCGAAGCTCGCCTTCCAGGGGGCGGCGATCGACCTCACCGGCAAGGGTAGCCTGCAGCTCGCCGGCGAAGAGAAACTTGCAGCCGACCTCGACCTCGATCTGCCGCGGCTGGCCGCGGCTTCCGGTTTGGCGGGACAGCCGCTCTCAGGCAGCCTCGCGGCAAACGTGAAGGCGTCCGGTAGCATGAGCGAGCCGAACGTCGTGCTCGCGACCCGCATCGACCGGCTCAAGGGGGCAGGCGTCGACTTCTCGGAGATCACGCTCGACGCCGATGCCGGCGGGCCGATCGATAGGCTCACAGGCCGCATCCGGTTCGATGCACACGAGGCACGCGGATCGATCGCGCTCGGGACCGACTACGCGCGCCACGGCCAGAAGCTCGACATCCGCAACCTCTCCCTGACCGCCCCGGGGACGCGGCTCGACGGCGAGGTCGATCTCGATCTGACGACGCAGCTCGCGAACGGCCGGATGAACGGGCGGATCGGCGATCTCGGCGCCTTGGCGCCCTTCATCGGCCAGGAGCTCCATGGTGCTATCGACCTTGCTCTCGTGCTGGATGCTGCAGAGGGCAAGCAGAATGCCCGGGCGGACGTGGCGGCGAACCGGATCGGCGGCTCCTTCGGCACGCTCGCGGCCGCTTCGGTGACCGGGCGGGCGACCGACGTGCGGGGAAGGCTCGGTCTCGACGCCAAGATCGCCGCCGACGATTTCGCGCAGCCGGGGCTCGCGATCAAGCACGCGGCAGTGACGGCTGCAGGAGATCTTGCGGCGTTGCGGCTGACGGCCAAGGTCGACGGCAGCCAGGGTGCCGAGCCCTTCGATCTGGCGACGCGGCTGCAGGCCGATGTTGCCGGCGAGACCAAAGAGGTGGCGCTGCAGTCCCTGGCCGGCAGCTTTGCCAAGCAGCCGATCAAGCTAGAGCGGACCGCGACCCTGCGCATGGCGGGCGCCTCCTACGGCCTCAAGGACCTCGATCTGAGCTTCGGGCGGGCCAGGCTCCGTGCGGATGCGACGCTCGGTGGCGGTCGGGCAAGCGCCAAGGCGTCGCTCGCTCCGACGCCGCTCGCGATGTTCCAGCCCTTCGGGGCCCCGGACTTGGGCGGTACCGTCGCCTTGGATCTCGATGTCTCGGGCAGCAGCGCCGCCCCAAAAATAGACCTCGCGGTCGACGCGAAGGGCGTGAAGGCGAGGGGAAAGGACCAGCAGACCGTACCGCCGGCGAACTTCGCATTGCGCGCGGGCATCGCCGGCGGACGCCTCGATGCGAGCGCCGAGCTTGCGGGGGTGATGGACGACCCCTTGCGCCTTAAGACAGCCCTGCCGCTGCGGATCGGCCTCGAGCCTTTCGCCTTCGAGCTGCCGAGGGACCGTCCGATCCAGGGATCGCTGACCGGCCGAACCGATCTCGGCCGGATCGCCCAGATCCTCGTGCTCGACGGACAGCGGCTCCAGGGCCTCCTCACCATCGACGCGCGGTTCGCCGGGACGCTCGACCGCCCGCTTGCGGACGGCAGCATCGAGATCGCCAACGGGCTGGTCGAGGACTCGATCTCGGGTGTGCTGTTGCGCGATCTCGCGCTGCGCATCGTGGGCGATCAGGGCCGCATCAACCTCGCCACCCTGAGCGCGCGCGATCGCCGCGATGGCACCTTGAAGGGGTCGGGCAGCCTCGAGCTCGGCGGCACGTCGCTGACCGGCTTGAAGACCGGCCTAGAGCTCGCCAATCTGCAGGTCTACAACGCCGAGTTCGGCAAGGCCTGGCTCAGCGGCAATGTCGATGTCAGCGGCCAGCTGCCGAACCTCGACGTCGTAAGCCGGCTCAAGGTCGAGCGTGCGGATATCAGGTTACCGAACCCGCCTCCCGCCAAGCCGCCGACCCTGCCGGTGAGCGTCAAAGGCGCGCCGCCTGCACCGCCGCCGCCGGCCTCAAGCGCTCCGCCGCTGCGGATCGGCCTCGACATCAAGGTCGACATGCCGGAGAAGCTCTATGTTCGCGGCCGCGGGCTCGACAGCGAGTGGCACGGCAATATCGAAGTCACCGGGACGGCGGACGATCCCCTGGTCGTGGGCTCGATCGATTTCCGCCGCGGTTTCTTGACCCTGCTCGATCGGCGCTTCTCCATCGACCAGGGCACGATCACCTTCAGCGGTGCGAAGCCGCCGATCCCGGAGCTCGACATCAAGGCGAGTGCCGAGGCCTCCGGCGGCTTCAAGGGCATCGTCCAGATTACCGGGCCGGCGCAAAAGCCGAAGCTCGAGCTGTCGAGCGATCCCGCGGCGCCGCAGGACGAGGTGGTAGCACGGATCATATTCGACCGTTCGTCCAGCGGGATCTCGCCGTTCCAGGGCCTGCGCCTCGCGGCGGCGATCCAGGAGCTCCAGAGCGGCGGCGACGGGCTGATCGGCATCGGCCGGGAAGCCCTGGGCGTCGACACGTTCGACATCTCGGGTAGCGGCGGCGCCGACACCACGGTGGGTGCCGGCAAGTATATTTCCGACAACGCCTTCCTTGAGGTCCAGCAAGGCGTTACTTCAGGCAGCGCCAAGGCCAAGCTCGAGATCGAGCTGACACCGAGCCTCTCCGTCGAGACCCAGATCGGCCAGCAGGGTACCGGCTCCCGCCTCAACTGGACTTATGACTATTGAGGGACAGGGACAGCAGGGCCGGGAGGCTGTTGGCCGCGGGGGCGTCGCTCCTCTTCGACAGCACCATCCCGGGCGAGATCGCCGAGGTCCTGGCGAACTCGGCTCTGGCGCAAGTACGGCGCTTGGTACTGGGCCATCATCCACAGCTCGAGGACTTCCCCCCTCTGCCCGCAAGATGCTCAACAGGATGGAGTGGTAGCTCTGCCTCGCGATGGAGAGCGATGAGGCCGAGCAGGTCGGACGGGCGGCGGGAGTACGGCTTCCGAGCCTCGAGTGCTACGAGTGCGGTACGCTGCCGGGATTGTGACCGGGAGGCCCTCGTGACGCGTGTGAGGCTTTCTGTCAGGGGAACGTATCCATGATGGGCGCAATCCAATCGCCGGGATTGCGGAAATTCGGATCCTGCTCGATGTGGATGAATTTCTGGGTATAGCTCGACCCTTCAGTGTCGCAGACAGATTCAGCAGCGACGCCATTGAGCAGGCGCCCCTGCACGTTCTCAGTGGCGTTGAGACTGCACGAGTCACATCCGGGCAGGTCCACGTCCCAGGTCGGATGATGCACCAGCAAGTTGTCGCGCAGGACCGCAATCTTGTCGGTGGGCGCCGGTGTGACATCCCGGCCATGGGATGGATAGACATCCGTGTTAGGGCAGGTTGAGGCCTTCATCCCATGCCACTGAATCGCGAACCAAGATGCCGCGCCGTAATAGGCGAGCAACTCCTCGTTAGTTGCCTGGACCATCGTGTTGCTGTTGTGGGAGGCGTCAGACTCCGGGTGGGACGGCCGACACGTGCTCGCAGCCGAGTTGGCACGGCGATCCGCACCGGCCATCAAATAGCTGCGCGAGTCGGTGTCCTTGAACACGGTGACAGCCTGGCTCTCGGTGGTGCTGTCCGCGATGGGATGCACGGCCTGGTGGCTCAACTGGCGGGTGGCGCTGTTGTAGACGATGAACGTCCCGAAGCCGTGGTCCACGAAATCGTTGCCATTCTGGTCCAGGCCATTCTGGTCCAGAACCTCCATTAGCAGACAGTAGTTTCGTCCGTTGCCCGTGTCCGTGAATGTTTTGACCTGCACGATTCCGTTGAGACTCGCTGGAACTGCGAAATCACACGATCCTTTCAGCATCTGATTGACGACTGTCCGCCAGTCCGCTCGCTGAGTGGGCGTCGGCGCGACGTAACCGTTGGATCCGCTCTGCGGCATCTGGGCACGGATGCACGTCACAAGAGACTCCAGAGTCGTGCTGGGAGGGCAGGTCAGATCCGCCTTCGCGATCCTGGAATCATAACCTTGGAAGGGCCGCACGCAACAAGGAGCAATGAACTAACAACTGGGATGAAGAGCTTGCGCATCAGTCCTCCTTTCGTTGTCTGGGGCCACCCTTGCAGAACCTTCAAGAACGTTGAACCTTCAAGGGGGAGTAAAGAGTAGAGTAGAGGGCAGGCACGTGCCTGCCCTCCCTCATCAAACCGTGCATGCGGTTCTCCCGCACACGGGGATGCCAGTCCTGTGTGGCGACGACTAGTTCGACCCCTGGCTAGCCTACATGCGAGTTTCTCGATGTTCAAGCTATTGTGTACCACAGTTGTCATACGGCCCTCTTTGAGTACAGGCTGCGACCTTTGATTTGGCGCGAGGGCGAGTACCGTTTGCCCGAGGGGCCCGGGTTTTGGGGAGTGAGTACACCAGCCGCTCCCTTTTCGATGCCCACGCCAAGTGCTCACTCGCAAAGATCGGGCGGACACAATAGCGGAGGAGGCGTTGCGTCCTCGGCGCACCCAGCAGGGCCATCCTTGGCCGGCCAGTGTTTATTCCACGCCGTACGCGCAGGAGGGCCCCGGTGCGCCGCGCCCCTTACTTCAGCGACTCCACCCGCCGGCGCTGTTCGCGCAGGTGTTGGATCGCGGTCTCGATCTCGGCCGAGCGGCCGTGCTCGCGCGCCACCACCTCGGGCGGGGCACGCTCCAGGTAATCGGTGTTGGCGAGCTTGTCGCGGGAACGCGCGTGGTCGCGCACGAGCTTTTCGATCTCGGCGTCGAGGCGCCTGAGCTCTTTATCGCGCTCGATGAGGCCTGCGAGCGGGACCAGGATCTGGGTGGCACCGGCGAGCGCCACCGCCATGTCGGGCGCGGCCTCGCCCTCGAGGGGCTCGATGGATTCGATGCGCCCGATCGACATCACCTCCGCGCGGTTCTCATCCAGCCAGCGGCGTTCCAGCTTGGAGCGCTGATGGACCAGGACCTTGAGCGGTCTGCCGGGTGTTAGATCGAGCTCGGCACGGATGCGGCGCACCCCCAGGATAAAGGCCTGCAGGAACTCGAAGGCCACGACGGCCTCGGGATCGGCTCGCGCGCCATCGGGCTCGGGGTAGGGGGCCAGCATGACGCTGTCCCCGGCGATGCCGAGGCGTGGCGCGATGCGCTGCCAGAGCTCCTCGGTAAGGAACGGCATGAAGGGATGGCACAGGCGCAGGACCGTCTCCAGGACCTCGAGCAGGGTGGCGCGCGTCCCGTTCCGGAGGGCCTCCGAGCGTCCGTTCTGGAGCACGGCCTTGCTCCACTCCAGATACCAGTCACAGTACTCGTCCCACACGAAGGCGTAGATCGCCTGTGCCGCGAGGTCGAAGCGATAGCCCTCGAAGCCTTCCAGGATCGCCTGCTCGGCATATTCCAGCCGGGTCCGGATCCAGCGCTCCGCGAGCCCATACTCGCGCGGCTCGCCCCCGTCGCCGGTCAAGCGATCGAGCCTGGGGCCGGCGGTCGCGCTCTGGACGTAGCGGGCGGCGTTCCAGAGCTTGTTGCAGAAGTTCCGATAGCCCTCGATGCGCCCGAGGTCGAAGCGGATGTCGCGGCCCTGGGTCGCGAGCGCGGCGAACGTGAAGCGCAGGGCATCGGTCCCGTAGGCCGGTATCCCCTGGGGGAACTGGCGGCGGGTGGCCTTCTCGATCTTGGGGGCGTCCTTGGGCTGCATGAGGCCCGCGGTGCGCTTGGCGAGGAGGCCCGCCAGATCGATGCCGTCGATGAGGTCGATGGGATCGAGGATGTTGCCCTTGGACTTCGACATCTTCTGCCCGTCCTGGTCGCGCACGAGCCCGTGGATGTACACCTCCCGGAACGGGACGTCGCCCATGAATTTGAGCCCCATCATGACCATGCGCGCGACCCAGAAGAAGATGATGTCGAAGCCGGTGCAGAGCACGCTGGTGGGATAAAACGTATTCAGCTCGGGGGTGTCGTCGGGCCAGCCCAAGGTCGAGAACGGCCACAGCGCCGAGGAGAACCAGGTGTCGAGGACATCCGGGTCCTGGCGCAGAGGGACGTCCTCGGCGATGCCGTACCGGGCGCGTACCTCGGCTTCGTCGCGGCCGACATAGACATTGTCCTCGGGGTCGTACCAGGCCGGGATGCGATGCCCCCACCAGAGCTGGCGCGAGATGCACCAGTCGTCGATGTTGCGCATCCATTCGAAATAGGTCTTGGCCCAGCCCTCCGGGACGAAGCGGATGCGACCGTCCTCGACCGTCGCGATGGCCGGGGCGGCGAGCGGCTCGGTACGCACGAACCATTGGTCGGTCAGGTAGGGCTCGATGACGGCGCCGCTGCGATCGCCGCGCGGTACCATGAGCTTGTGGGCCTGAGTCTGCTCCAAGAGCCCGGCGTCCTCCAGATCCGCGACGATGCGCCGGCGCGCCTCGTCACGATCCAGCCCCACGTAGGCCGGCGGTCCCTGGTCGTTGATGCAGGCATCGGCGGTGAAGATGTTGATGCTCGGAAGGCCATGGCGACGGCCCACCTCGTAGTCCTTGAAGTCGTGGGCCGGGGTGATCTTCACGCAGCCCGAGCCGAACTCCTTGTCCACCATCTCATCGGCGATCACCGGGATCGTGCGGCCCGTCAAGGGCAGATCCAGCATCTCTCCGATATACCGCCGGTAACGGTCGTCGTCGGGGTGCACGGCGACCGCGACGTCGCCGAGCATCGTCTCGGGCCGCGTGGTCGCGACCACGAGGTGGCCCTGGCCCGAGGACAGCGGATAGCGGATGTGCCAGAGCTGGCCCGTCTCCTCGGTCGCCTGGACCTCGAGGTCCGAGATCGCCGTGTGCAGCACGGGATCCCAGTTCACGAGCCGTTGGCCGCGATAGACGAGCCCCTCGTCATGGAGGCGCACGAACGCCTCGGTGACGGCCCGCGATACGTCCGGATCCAGCGTGAAGCGCTCGCGCGACCAGTCCATGGAGGTGCCGAGGCGCCGAAGCTGGCGCGTGATGGTGTCCCCGGAGCGCCGCTTCCAGTCCCACACGGCGGCGGTGAAGGCCTCGCGTCCCATCTCGACGCGCGTCCGGCCCGACTCGGCGAGTGCCCGCTCCACCACCATCTGGGTCGCGATCCCGGCATGGTCGGTCCCGCATTGCCACAGCGTCCGGTCACCGCGCATGCGATGGAACCGGATCAGACAATCCATCAGGGTGTCCTGAAAGGCATGGCCCATGTGCAGGCTGCCGGTGACATTGGGCGGCGGCAGCATGATGCAGTAGGGCCGGCCGGTGCCGCTCGCGGCGAACCAGCCGCGCCGCTCCCAGTGCTCGTACCAGCGGCGCTCGATGGCGTTTGGCTCGTAGGTCTTATCCATGGGTGGGCGCCCGCCGTCGGCCACGCATCCGTCCGGGCCTTCCGACGGATCGCAGGGCGCTCCCTCCCGTGCCGGGACCGGAGCGCGACGTTGGCGCAGGAGCGCCGTCAACTCGGCCTGGATCTCGCTGACGATACGCGCCGCCAGACGCTCCCCGGCCTCGTGCATGCCGCTGCGGACCTCATGGGCCACGCGTTCCCAGAGAGCTTCCAGGGCCGCTTCGTCGGCAGCGGCAACATCGTTCCCCGGCGCGGTCGGCGGGTTGCCAGCAAGCCCGGCCGCATCGCCATCACGGCCCAGGCTTACCACCTCGGTCAAGACCGGGATGCGGGCCCCGCGCCCGCCCGCCGGTGCCGGATCCTGATCGGTCGGGGCCGGTTTGAAACCCGCCCCTACGCTTGGCCCACCTACCCGGGGCCCCGGGGGCGAGCCGTCAGAACCCCGAGTCATGGCCTCCGGTCACCTGGGCACCGGTGATATCGCCCCCGGTAATATCATGTTTATGGGGGCTCAAGCCCCTCGCCTGGTACTCCCGGTAGCGCTGGCGCGAGCGCTTGAGGCGCTCGGGGTCCTGGTCCACGACCTCGAACACCCGTTCGTAGCGCTTGATGAAGGCCGGTACGGGATGCGCCGTGGTGATCAGGATCGTCGCCGTCTGCGGCGGCTCGGTGCCGCAGCCGATCAAGATCGGCGTGTCCGGGTCCGGTGCCTCCTCGGCGCGCTCGTGGGGGAGAAAACCGATGTCTTCGAAGGTCCACAGGAGGTCGTCGAGGCGCATGGCCTCCTCGTTCATCCCGGTATGAATGTAGACGCGCTTGCCGTGGGCGTAGGCCTTGCCGGCGAGGCGGCAGATGAGCCGCTCCCGGTTCAGGCGCGCGCCCTCCGCCAGCACGTAGAAATCAACCCGCGTCTCCATTGCCCTTGATCTCGCCCTGGCCCGCGCGATCGAGGAGGAACTGCACCAGCAAGGGCACCGGCCGGCCGGTCGCCCCTTTCTTGTTCGTGGAGCGCCAGGCGGTACCGGCGATGTCGAGGTGCGCCCACTTGAGCTTCTTGGTGAAGCGCGACAGGAAGCAGGCGGCGGTGATGGCGCCGGCCTCGCGCCCGCCGACGTTGGCCATGTCCGCGAAGGGGCTGTCGAGCGCCTTCTGGTAGTCGTCCCACAGGGGCAGTTGCCAGACCCGATCGCCGCTGGCCGTGCCGGCCGCGAGCAGGGATCGGCACAGCCCCTCGTCGTTCCCGAGGAGCCCCGAGGCGTAGGCGCCGAGCGCGATCACGCAGGCGCCCGTGAGCGTCGCGATGTCGATGACGACCTCGGGCTTGAAGCGCTCGGCATAGGTGAGCGCATCGCACAGGATCAAACGCCCCTCGGCGTCGGTATTGAGGACCTCGATGGTCTGGCCCGAGAGGCTCGTGACCACGTCGCCCGGTTTGATGGCGCTGCCGCCGGGCATGTTCTCGGTGGCGGGAATGATGCCCACGACGTTCTGGGCCGATTTCAGCTCGGCCACGGCCTGGAGCGTCGCGAGCACGCTCGCCGCACCCGCCATGTCGTACTTCATCTCGTCCATGGCCGCGGCCGGTTTGATGGAGATCCCCCCCGAATCGAAGGTCACGCCCTTACCGACCAGCACCGCGGGCGGCGCCGAGGCCCGGGTGCCGCGATATTCCAGCGTAATGAGCAACGGCGGTTCGTGGCTGCCGCGCGCGACGCCGAGCAGCGCGCCCATCCCGAGGCGCTTCATCTGCGCGCCGTTCAGGACCCGCACCTTGACCGCCGGATGGGCCTTCTGGACGGCCTTGGCCTGCGCCGCCAGGTGGGCAGGCGTACAGTGGTTGCTCGGAAGATTGGCGAGGTCCTTTGCCAGCCGCACCGCGCGCGCGATGGCCTGTCCCTCTATGATGGCGCGACTGAGCTTGGGGCCCTCCCAGTTGCTCGGGACGGACAAGCGCATGCCCGCGAGGCTCTGCTCCGGCGTGTCCTTCTTGCTCTTCAGGCGATCGAATCGATACACCGTGGCGTCCGCCACCTCGACCGACTGCCGGAGCTTCCAGTACAGGTCGCGTTGCGGCACGGCGAGATCAGTCAAGAAGCTCACGGCCTCGGTCACTCCGGTCTCGGCTAGCACCGCGCCGGTCTTGGCGATCACCTCCCGAAACTTGTGCTCGTTCCACTCCTCCTCCGGACCGCAGCCGACGAGGAGGACGCGCTCCGCAGCGATCCCGGGGAGGTCGTGCAGGAGCAGCGTCTGGCCCAGGCGGCCTTCCAGATCGCCGCGCTTCAAGAGGCCGGTGATGGCCTTGCGGCTCGCATGATCGAGCCTGGCGGCGGCCTCCGAGAGGCGGCGCTTGGCGAATACCCCGCAGACGACGCAGGGGACCGCTTGGCGTTCCGGGGATACGGTGGTGAGACTGAAGTCCATGGCTCGTGCTTATTACTATTTTAAACCTGGGCTATGATCCGCCGTGAGGGCGCGGGCGGGGTGCGAGATGCCGGTACAAGTGTATTCATTTGCCGCAACGAGCGCAAAACCGGCGCGCTCGGTGCCGCGGCCATGATGGTGCTGGAACGTTATCTGTGGCGCGAGAGCCTGCGGGCCTTCGGCGCGGTCCTCTTGCTGCTCACGTGCGCCTACGCGAGCAGCCGCTTCGTGCAGTACCTGGCGGATGCGGCGGCGGGCAAGCTCGGCAGCGACCTGATCCTGGAGCTCCTAGGTCTCAAGCTTCTTTCCACCTCGGTCTTGATGTTGCCCCTGAGCCTGTATCTAGGCATTTATATGGCCTTGACGCGGCTCGGCCGCGACCACGAGCTCACGGCCATGGCTTGCATCGGTTTCGGCGCCTCGCGCCTGGTCAGGGCCACGCTGAAGCTGGCGTGCGGGTTCGCGCTAGTGGTCGGCGGTCTTTCGCTGTACGTCGCGCCCTGGGCCGAGGACCGGCTCGATACAATCGCGGAGCGCGCCAGGACAGAGTCCGACATCACCGGGATCGTGCCGGGGCGGTTCAAGGAGTTCACCGAAGGCGATCGCATCCTGTATGTCGAGGGCGTATCCGATGACCGGCGCAGCATGTCGAACGTCTTCCTGCAGGGAAGGCAGGAAGGCCGGCTCGGGGTATTGACCTCGCAGAGCGCCGAGCTGGATCGGGAACCGAAGACGGGGGATCGCTATGTGGTCTTCAAGGACGGGCGCCGCTACACCGGGACCCCGGGGCGGCTCGACTACGCAATCGTCGAATATCGGAAGTACGCCGTGCGCATCGACCAAGACCGCCACGACAGCGCGGCGGGGCTGAAGCCGGGGACGCCCACGGCGGCGCTCTGGACCATCCCGGGCGGTCCGGCGACGGCCGAGCTGCAATGGCGGATCGCCATGCCGATCACCGCCGTCGTGTTACCGCTTTTGGCCGTCGTGCTCGGCCGCCTGCCGGTGCGCTCGCAGCGCCATATGGGGCTCCTGTCCGCGGTGCTCATCTACTTCACTTACAGCAACCTCTTGACCATCGGTCGGACGCTGGCCAAGAAGGGGGACCTTTCTCCGTATCTCGGACTGTGGACGGTGCACGTCCTCTTGGGCGCCGTGATCCTCGGGGTCCTGTATTACCCCTGGCTGCGGCAACGGCTGCGCGAACTGTGGGCGGCGCGCTTCGCGCGCGCCCCTCTGCGTCTCATCTGAACCCCGGGGTGGCACGAAGGGGGGAGCGCACGGCCCTTACAAGAGAGCGCGCAGCGCGGGGGAACCGTGCCGCAATTGGGGCTCGGGCATGAGGTCAGGCAGAGCCCCGCAGCAACGCCGTCGTTTCCCGCCGTTGTTGGACCAGCGCGCACGCGACTTTCGAGCGCGGTTCCATATAACCGAGCCGCATCAGCTCGCGGATGTCCGCGCGGGTGGTCGTGGCTAAGGTGCCGAACAGGAGATCGGCGAACGGGAAGACGACGTTGAAGTTGCGCCGATTATCCTGATGGTGCAGGAAATGGTTGATGGCCAGAAACCGGAAAATCGCCCAATCCCGGTAAAACACCGATCGGGGGATGTGCATTTGCCGATGGAGAGCGCTCCACAGACGATTGTGGATCAGCGCCGTCGCCAGGAAGACGCAGCCACCGGCGATCGAAACCAGGAATATCGGGGACCACAGCGGAAACGCAGCCACCAGCATCAATACCGTTTCCTTCATGGGGATCGGCAGGTTTTCCTCACGCCCGACCGGATCGGGCTCGTAATCGAAGGCCCTGTACCAAATCCGGTGATGCCGTATCCCGTGCGCCTCGAACGCGGCGAGTACGTAAGGGAAGGTCCGGTAGACCCAGAGCGGTAAGGGTTTGCCGTGCATGAGGCGCTTGTGGATCTGGTGCTCTCCGATGGAGATGTACAGATAGCTGAGCATCGCCCAGCCGAAGACCGCCAAGAGATCCGTTATGATTATCGATGGCTCCGGCATAGCTGCACCGCGTGAATGTGACACGGAAGGAGCGGCCATGATAGGAGACGCCCTGTGATTCTGCAACGGCCCTACAGAAAAAGTGATGGGGGCATGGCTCCGGGCGGGGCAGAGCGGCCCCGGAACCGCTCGTCCCGCCCCTGGGATCGCTGATCGATTCGAACGGATGGGTTATGACGCCTTGCTCGCGTCCAAGAGCCACACCGGGTCGTTGCCCAGGACCTCCGCGCTGTAGGTCTTGCCCTTGGGCAGGAACAGGCAATCGCCCATGTCGAGCTCGAACGACTGCCCTTCGATGCTGAGGCCGAGCTTTCCGCTCACGACCGCACAGGCCGAGGGCAGGTCGGGGCAGCGATCGGCGGTTTTATCAGGGCTCTGATAGGTTATACCTACGCAATAGCCCCATTCGGAGAGTTTATCGACGAGCGCGCGCTCGGTGGGCATCCCATCCGCCTGAGGGTTCCATCGAACCAGGCCGAAGGTATCCAGGGTCTGGTAGCTCACCACGCGATTGCCGCCCTGAAACGCGGCCTGGTACATGCCATCCTCGGCGCGACCGAGGAGGTCCTCGGGCCCGCTGATGGGGCTCGGGACCAGGGTGGCCACGCCCACATGCACCGTCACGGTGGGCGAGGCGCCCGGTATGGGATGGGCGATCCAGTGGGCCTCGATGGCGCGTCTCAAGTCCTCGGCGATGCGCCTGGCAGTGGCGGTACTGGCGCCCGGCAGCAATATCCCGAAGCGCGTCTCGCCGTAGCGGCTGGCGATATCGCCGGCGCGCCGCGCATGGCCTCGCGCCACCTCGGCGATACGGCACAGGCACGCGCTGCCCGCCACCGATCGGTAGAACGCGGCGTTGCCGTCCCCGTCGTCGAGGTCGAACATGATCAGGGACAGGGGCCGACCCTCACGCATGAGGCGGCGCCATTCTACATGCACGATCTCTTGGAAGCGCCGACGGTTGGTCAGCCCCGTGACCGGGCAATGGGGCGCGACGCGCACCAGGGTCTCGGCCAGGGTCTCCGATCGACGCGTCGCGACGACGAGGTTCGTCGTGGTCTGGTGGAGCGCCGATTCCAGCTCGTCGCAGCGGGCCCGGGTCTCAGCCAGGGCCTCTGATCGACGCGTCGCGGCGACGAGGTTCGTCGTGGTCTGGTCCAGCGCCGATTCCAGCTCGGCGCGCAGGTGGAAATATCCGCTCAATGTCCTGTCGAGGCGAAGCGCGGCGGCGATCACCGCGACGGTGAAGATCGCCAGAGCGCCGCCGGCGGCGCCGAGAAAATCGTCGGGCTGCATCAGGAAATATCCCGCCGGGGGGAGCAATGCCGCGAGCGCGCTGGTCGTCACGGGGAGGGGCGCACCACGGTAGACCGCCAGCGTGGCTAGGACCATACACGCGGTCAGTAGCAGGACGAAGCCCTGCTGGTACGGTGTCGCCCGACCGTACATCGCGATCCCGAGGAGCCCCCAGCTCAGGAAGGTGCCGGCCACGCCCAGCGTGAACAGGACCGACCAGGCCGTGGCGCGGGCCCTTTTCGAAGGCGATCGCTGATAACCCCAACAGAGCCCCAGACGCACGCCGTAAAGGACAGCCATCCACCCCAGCCAGCCCAACAACATTGCCTGGGTGTCGGGGGCCCACAGGATCGCGGCCGCCGTAACGCTCATGACGGCGCCGACCCCGGCCTCCGTCCTGGTCTCTCCAGACAACATATCGATACACCCGGCCCTGGCGGCCTGTTGGGCGCCGGCCGAGACGGTTTGCTCGGATTGCATCATCGGATCTCACCTTCAGTAGCAGCTCTCGGAGGCGCTCCCGCCCCTCGGTCGGGTACCCATCGCAGGCTCCACACCGGCGCTGGACCGGCAACGCGTTGCGATGCTTCTCTGACCCGGATACCGCCCGCGGTGCGGGCCAGGGGCCAGACAGCTCTGTAGCGGTACGTTACGGATTGGATGAAGACGAACCCGCCGCGTCCGAGCGGCGCTAGTCCACCTCGTCGGTGCTGACCTGCCCGGTGAGTCGCTGCCGGAGATGGGCCCAGGACATGCCGACCGCCAGGATCGCGCTCACGACCCAGAGCCCCAGGTGCTACAGGGCCCGGACATTGCCCGCGGAGACCACGTCCCACTCGATGAAGAGCCAGATGACCCCGCCGCACAAGGCCGCCGCCAGCACCACCCCGACGAGGCCGAGCGAGCGGCGCGTGGCGTTCAGGAACACGACCCAGCCGATCAAGAGCACCGTGCCAGCCAGGAACAGGAGCGCGGGAGAGCCGCTCCCCTCGGTGCCCAGGAAGACACGCTCGGCCCAATGGAAGTACGACCAGCCCTCGGGGTTGTAGGTGGCGTACACGAGGACGAGGGCCATCACGAACCGGACGAACACGCCGAACCCCGTAACCCCCTGTTTCTGCATCGCCATCCGCTTCAATTCCCGTCTTTCGGCAAGCTTAGGGCGGTCGGTTGTGTGAGTAAAGGCCCGCTCGGCTGCGCCTGAGCCTAGTCGTTGGAATAGCCGCGGATGATGTAACCCCGCGACTTGTCGTCGTAGTCGAGATCCAGGAGCCCACGCTCGCGCGCCTCCTCCAAGAGCTTGGCGAAGCTCTGAAACCCGTGGTAGCGCTCGCTGAAACCCGGCTGTCGGCGCTTGATCGCCTGCTTGACCATGGAGCCCCAGACCTTGTCCTCCTCGCCACGCTCCGCGAACAGGTCCTCCACGGTCTCGAGCACCAGATCGAGCGCGGCCTGTTTGCGGTCCTCCTCTCCGGTCCCCGACTTTTTCTCGCCGGCCTTCGCCGGGCGCGGCTTTTCGCGCCGGCGGCGTGCGGCCTTCGCCTCCTCGCGTGCCAGATCGTCGTAGTAGATGAACTCGTCGCAGTTGGCGATGAGCAGATCGGAGGTCGATTCCTTGACGCCCACGCCGATCACGACCTTGTTGTTCTCGCGCAGCTTGGAGACCAGCGGGGAGAAATCCGAGTCGCCGCTGATGATGACGAAGGTATCCACGTGCGCCTTGGTGTAGCAGAGGTCGAGCGCATCCACTACCATGCGGATGTCGGCCGAATTCTTGCCCGACTGCCGGAGGTGCGGGATCTCGATCAGCTCGAACGCGGCTTCGTGCATCCCAGGCTTGAAGTCCTTGTAACGGTCCCAATCGCAGTAGGCCTTCTTGACGACGATGTTGCCCTTGAGCAGCAGCCGCTCGAGCACCTTCCTGATGTCGAACTTCTGCAGCTTGGCGTCGCGCACGCCGAGCGCGATGTTCTCGAAGTCGCAGTAGAGCGCCATGTTTTCGGTATTCTGTCTTGCCGCCATTTTTCTATCGCTTCCCGAAATGAAGTCAATACATTCGCCGCGCCCGTGTGGTCCACGACGCGGGCGAAAAGAGCTTCAGGTGGAGAGGACCCGCTCGATGGCCGGGACATCCCGTGCCAGACCGAGATCGGTTCACACACCCCGCACGCAAGGATAAGGAATTCAACGGCGATCCGCAAGGCGCTACGGTCCTCGCCAGAGCTGACATCACGGACGTCATGAAGGCGTGTCGATCGCCCCTTCGGGGCTTGCGCTCCGTTTCGCTCCCGGCGAAACGGTCCTGCGCTCCGGCGCAGACTCTACTTAGTGGCATCGATGCGCTAGACTTTCTGCCCGAGGCCATGAGATCCGAGAGGGGTAGCGCGATGGGTATAGTCTATGCCGATGTGAGACTGGGGAACGACGCGCGCCCGGAGCTCGAAGAACTCAATGTGACAGCCCTGGTCGACACGGGTGCGTTATACCTGCGCATTCCTGAGCATGTGGCCATGCAACTGCGACTATCTCAAAAGCAGCCCCGCGAGGTGCAGACTGCTGATGGAAGATCCCACCTGGTTCCCTATGTCAGTCCCGTCAAGGTCTCTCTACTGGGGCGGGAATGCGTGACGGGGGCCTTGGTGTTCGGTAATCAGGTGTTGCTGGGTGCCATTCCGATGGAGGACATGGATCTCATCATCGAGCCATCGCGGCAGAAGGTCACCGTCAACCCGGCGAGTCCGAACATCCCTTTGTCGTTGGCCAAGGGTGGCGGATAACACCCGTTCGTTGGGTTACGAAGCGCATCACGCTCACCGAAAACTTCAGCGAATGTGCGCTCGCCGTCCGACCCCGGTTTCCGATTCGTTAGCTCAGTATCGTCACCGGTAACACAACGCGGGATAATGAGGTGCAGCGTCATCGTGGCCCGTGGTTCCAGGATAACCGGGAACGTGGATGGTTTGAACCGTGCTGATTCAAGACCCGTGTGTGTGTAGATCGGCTGGGAGGGGCGGAGCGATTAAGAGCTTTTGGCCGGGATCCATAAGACAAAAGGCGGCGGGCCAGTCGGCCCGCCGCCCCTTTGGTCTGTGCCTGCCTACCGCGACGGGTGCTATGGCACTGTGGCGCACATCACGTACGCGGTAACTGACCAATTACCGCCTACAACATCCGTTTCCACCCCGGTGACACTCCAACCTGTTGGAGCTGTTGGAGGGGGGCCACCGGTGGGGGCGCTGGCCTGGATTGCCAGGTTAGTGCTAACGCCGACGGTGACGGAGCCGCCGCCGCCCAGGGCCTTCTTGACACCGGGGCAGCTAACGGTCTGGGTCTTGGGGCCGTTGGAATCGCTGACGCTCGTCGCCGTGACCAGTTCGAGAGCGCTCACGCCGGGGGGACCGGCAGGACCCGTGGGGCCGGCAGGACCGGCGTTCCCCGTTGCGCCTGTGGCTCCAATCGCTCCTGTGGCGCCGGCCGGACCGATCGGCCCAGCAGGACCGGCGTTCCCGGTGGCACCTGTCGCGCCATTGGCTCCGGCGGGGCCTGTAGCGCCTGTTGCGCCATTGGCTCCAGCGGCACCCGTTGCGCCCTTTGGGCCGGCACAATCAGCTGTATTGAAGAAAGTATCGTTATTAATATCTTCCAACGGATCACCCACGCCATTGGCGTTGAGATCCCAGCACATCAAACCCGCGGTGCCCGCCAGACCTTGGCTACCCTGCGGGCCTTGGGCACCGGTGGCACCTTGAGCGCCGGTAGCGCCCGTTGGACCTGGAGCGCCGATGTTGCCTTGCGGGCCGGTAGCGCCTGTGGCCCCCGTGTCACCCGTCGAACCGGTGGCACCCGTTGCGCCCTTTGGGCCGGCACAATCAGCTGTATTGAAGAAACTATCGTTATTAATATCTTCCAACGGATCACCCACGCCATTGGCGTTGAGATCCCAGCACATCAAACCCGCGGTGCCCGCCAGACCATCGGTGCCAGCAGGGCCTTGGGCACCAGCGGGGCCTTGTGCGCCGGTCGTGCCATCGGCACCATCGGCACCTGGTGCGCCATCCGCGCCATTGGCTCCAGCTAAGCCTTGAGGTC
>JACCXJ010000047.1 GCA_013697045.1 Gammaproteobacteria bacterium
CCGCCCTAATAGCCTCGCGACTACTTGGTTCACAGAGTCCAGAAAGGTCTTCCGGCCGCGACGCTTTTGCACTTCAATCGCGTGACTCAGTTCCTTGCCGACCCATTTCGATTGCAACGAAGCCGGGCTGACCACGACGGCGTAGGCCGACGCGCCCTCGATGGCTTTCTGGATCTCCGGCCATAGTGGATCACCGCCGCGCAGCTCGCGCGAATCGATCCACACGTCCTGCCCAAGGTCGCCGAGCGCCTGCTGGAGGCCGCGCACGAAGCCGTCGTCCTGCGAGCTGTGGGAGATGAAGAGCTTGCTCATGGCCATGCCGGGTCGGGTGGGATCCTCCCTTCGGCGTTCATGCTGCGTAGGCTAGCCAGGAAAGGGTCGCGGCGTCAATCGAGGAGATATACTGAGTGAGGCAGACCGGTTTCCGTTTCCCGGAGTTGAAGCGGCCGGTCCAAGGGGTCAATAGGCGTCCCCTTTTCAACTTCACCTTTTGAGCGCCGCGTTGGCTCTCTCGCTACGGTAACGCTCGTATTCCGCGATGACCTGTGCGCCGATCAATAGAACCATCGCCGCGATTTCGAGGCTCAGCAGCACGACGATAGAAGTCGTCAGTGAACCGTACACGACGCTGACTTGCGACAATGTCGAGAAGTAGGCGACGAGCATGTGGCGGGTGATCTCCCACAACACCGCTGCTGTGACGCCGCCGATCAATGCGTGACGCCATGACAAGCGACCCACCGGCATGACGAGGTAGATCGCAGACAGGACGAGAATCTCGCCGATCACGCCGATTGCGTAGAATAGGAAGCCGGAGAGCCCGCCCAGCGAAAATCTCTTGCCGAATAAGTCGATGTCCTCGGTGCCGATCGTCTGGAGGTAGCCGGACACGATCGTCACGACCAGCAAACCGATCCCCAGCGACAGGATAAAGCAGTATGGGATGAGCGCCGAGATGAGGAAACGCCGCCGCTTGATCGCGGCCCGATGGTGGAAGATCACCGACATCGCATTTTCCAGTACGGTGAAGGCGAGTGAGCTGAAAAAAATGATCGTGACGATCAAGACCCAACCGATGACATCGCGATGGGCGAGAAAGGTCGTGAGCTCTGCCATGATTGCGTCGGACTGACCCGGAACGACGAGCTCGAGGTAGCGATCCATCGTCCGCAGCAATTCCGCTTCTTCGACAACATTTGACAACCCGATGAGCACGAGAATCGCCAGTGGCACGAGCGACAGCAGGGTGTGATAGGCAACCGCCCCGGCCAGCAAGAACCCCTTGTTCGCGCGAAATCCTTTGGCGACTCGCACGACGAAAGGAACGGGGTCTTTCACGATCGCTGCGGTCGTACCAGACGTGCGCTTTTTGGTCATCGGTTGGGGAGCAATGCGGTGATTTCCACGCCCTCGACCCAGAACGAGGCGTAGCGGGTGGTGGCGGTGACGCGGCAGTCGTTCCGGTCGGAGAAGTTGCCGTACCACGGGTGATCGACGTAGATCCCGGTGTCGAGTCTGGCCAGGACCTCATTCTCCGGCACATCGCTCGCGGCGAGTGCGAGCGAGCGGGTGCCTTCGACCTCGGCGTTCGGTATCACGCCGTATTCCGCGGCGCTGCGCGGTCCACGAGACAATCGCGCAATTCGCCCGCTTCGATCAACACCACCTGCTCGGTTTTGATGAAGCCCGCCGACGTGAATGCCGGTGTGTAGCCCTCGCGGTGGGCCTCGAGGGCGGTGATGGCGGGGTGCAGACGACGGCCCTCGCGGATCATCTTGAGGAGGGGCGTGTGCATGGTCTTGTGGCTGCGCATACCGAAGGCGCTCATGCCGAGGAGCCGCAGGCGGGGTTCAGCTCGATGTAACGCATGCAGGTGAGGAGATACGTCTCCGCCTGGTGAACACGCGGGCGGCGGGCCATGTGTCGAGCATATCACAAATATATCGAGCCTGGCCCTTTAACCCTCTTTAACCCTGCGAAGAGCCCCTCCATCGCCCTCAGATGGATGACGACGTGCTCCGGTACGCCCTGCGGCTGGCCGTCGTAGCTGGGTAGCCGCGGCCACGGCGTCTAGCTGGAAGGACTGGTTGGGGTCGAACTGGAGCCGCATTCAGTTCAAGACTCGCTCACCGTTCACGATAATCGGTTTGCCCGAGGCATAAGAGTACAGCACATCAGGGCACACGTCGGCGCCGTTCGGCCAAACGATCGTGCCGATTTCCGGGTCTACATGGACCTGACGAAAATAATCCGGGTCGTTGAGGGGAGCGAACACTCCTTCGAACCGCTCTATGACCTGGTCCATATCCACTACCGCTCTGAGACCATCTTTGAACGTCAGTTCGAGCTTGCGTCCTTCTAAAGGTTTTACATGTACAACATCGATTAGGAACATCTCGATTACTCCAAGGGGGCTATCTTTTTCAGATCGGCTTGCCGACGGGCCAGCTCCCAGTCCTCCATGAGCTCCGAACGATGCAATGTGGCCCACTCCATGACTAAGCCTAGCGCTCTCGGCGGCAAACGCCCGGCAATGACCGACAGCGTTTCAATTGTGATTTCGACTTTATATTCTCCATAGCGTGCATGGAAATGCGGTGGGGAGCCCCTCCATCGCGCCCAGATTGATGACGGCGTACTCCGGTAGCCCTGCGGCTGGCCGTCGAAGAGGTGGGTAACGTCGGCCACGGCATCGAGCTGGAAGGACTGGTTGGGGTCGAATTGGAGTTTCACCTTCAGGTGCGCCGGGCAATAGCAACATCCTCGAGGATGACCTGGCGGAATGTCGTGGGGTCGTCCAGGCGTTTCATCGCGTCGAGGATCTCGATCCCGGCGAGCCGCCCCTGCGCGTCATAATCCGCGGCGATACCGTCCGCGAGATGTTTCGTTGTGACCGTCGTATCCTTGAACTGGATGTACAATGCGTCAACTTCATGGTCATAGGTGATCTTCATGATGCCCTTCTGTCAGAAATAATAGACATAGCCCATGACAGGATGCGCTGAGGAACGAAGCGCATCGTTCGCGATTGATGCTCGAACCGCCCGCCGTCAGCGGAGGTCCATGTCTGCAAGCGGATCGTCTCCTCGATTTCCGCCGCCGTCGTTCCACGCCGGGCCGCCTGAATACGGGCGTGCCCGGACAACTGCACTGGCTTCTCGGATGTTAGCACGACTCTCGCCTCATACCGTCTTGAAGCTGGTAACGCCCTTGGTTTTGAAGACTTGCATGGCGTTGGCCTTGAGCGAGTCGTGGCCGCGAAGCTCGAATCGAGGTAGACCACGCGCTCCGGCCACCGCTGCCGCAAGCACTTTTTCCACCCGCGCCGTCGTGAACTTTTGGCTCTCAGCCCGGGCGGTGATCACCACGGCGCAGAGGATCAAGAGAGCGAGAAAGGTGAGGCAGGTGGGGGTGCTTCTCGTGAAGCATAGTGACCTCCGTTAGTATCAGGCGGTATTCAACGGTACGCGACGAGGCCTGCCGATTACCGTCCATCATCGGGATTCCTGGGGCAGAGGGAGAAAAGACAGTGCCTGTCCCTGAGGGAGAGGGCCCTTGGAGAGGTACCGGACATTTCAATGCGTTCGGCTGGAGCTCACGGCGGCAGCTCGTAGCTCACCTTTTCCTCTGATATCCTGATAACGCCACGCTGAGCGAGTTGGTCCAACAGGGCCTGAATCTCATGGTCGGATAGTTTATTGGCAAAGCAGGTCTTGATGCTGTTCCTGAGCGTCTCCGCCGTTCGGGGTTTAGCCGCTTTGCGCTTGATCAGATTGTCCAGCAGGGCATCGACCCTTTCGGGAACCGACTCGGCATTGGCGACCTTGATCATGGGGATGTCCGTAACAGCGGCGGATCGCTGACAGGAGATCCCCTTGCCCTTGAGGTGCTTGATCAGCGGGTCGAATCCCGTGTCTTTGGAAATGATATGGAAGTAGGCGTCAGGATATTCGGCAGTCAGTCGCCCGACATAGTAAGCGATGTGAAAGTCGAGGGCATTGGTGCCGTTCCCGTCCATTTGGATGTATTCCACATCGGAGCCGAAGGCTTGGAGCGCACGCGCCATATCCAATGGGATCTTGCCTTGCGCGGCGCCCACAAACACCATGATCTTGAATGGGCCGCCGTACAACACGCCAATGTTCCTGGGCTGGACATTTTCGACGTCCACCAATACGAAGTTCGTTCTCACCATGTCGTTCGGCTGTGGGCAGGAGCGCGGCTAGAGCCTGTAGGTGGCCTAGCGAACGCGCGACCCAACACCTGAGCCCACACAGGCCCGTCCGTGAGGCCAGGAGCTCACATCGCGAAGCCGACCCCATCGACGAGCGCCCCCGGCAGGTGCTGGCTCGACAGCGAGCGCCATTCGTAGGTCCCTGGATCGACGATCGACTCGCGCTCCCGGGTCAGTCCCATGAGCCCGTCTCCGAGGAGGTGGTAGATGCTCTCGTCCAGCCGCATCGTCGGGATGGGTGCGGTGATCTCGCCGTCCTCGACCCAGAATGAGGCGTAGCGGGTGGTGGCGGTGATCCGGCACTCGTTCCAGTCGGAAAAATTGCCGTACCACAGGTGATCGACATAGATCCCGGTGTCGAGCCGGGCCAACATTTCGCGTTCCGGCAGATCTCCCGCGGCGAGTGCGAGCGAGCGGGTGCCCTCGACCTCGGCGTTCGGTGTCACGCCGTACTCCGCGGCGCTGCGGCGGTCCACGAGACAATCGCGGAGCTCGCCCGCTTCGATCAACACCACCTGCTCGGGTTTGATGAAGCCGGCCGACGTGAATGCGGGTGTATAGCCCTCGCGGTGGGCCTCGAGGACGGTGATGCCGGGGTGCAGACGCCGGCCCTCGCGGATCATCTTGAGGAGGGGCGTGTGCAGGGTCTTGTGGCTGCGCATCCCGAAGGCGCTCATGCCGAGGAGCCCCAGGACCTCGCCGAGCGCATACGGCGAGAGATAGACCCGATAGCGCCCCGGCGTAAGTGCCCTGCCCTCGCGGGCGAGCGCCGCGAGTCGATCCCGCAGCTCGGCGATCCTGTGCCCCAGGGCCGCGGGGTCCCAGGACTGGCCGGCGTACAGGCACTTGACCGCCCGAGCGCCGTCGCCGTGGGCGCTGATGTCGAGGTTGAAGCCGCCGTTCGCGTACCAGTTGCCCTGCCCAAGGCTGTTGCCGAACCCGCGACAAAAGCTGCCGTTGGCGAATAGGCCGACGAGGTCCAGGCCCTCGCCGAGCTCCATCACCGTTGTAATCGCCGCGCGGCTGTCCGGTTCGTCCGCGGTTCGCACTTCGGCGGTGGAATGCGGCTCGGTGGCATAGAGGAGATGGGGATCGTCCCCGGCGACCGTGAGCTGGGTGCGCAAGCGCTCGATCAACGCCCCCAGTCGTTCTGCATCCGAAGACCGATCGGCCCCGAGACTCAGCGCGCCCTGGGCCTCGCGCCGCCCCCGGATGAGGCTCACCCGGCACTCGCGCTGTACGACGTGCCCCGCCTGCCGGACCCGGTTGTGGTTCAGCCGCACGAAGTCGGAGTCTTCCCCGAGGAAGCTGGCGAGGAACACCTCGCCCGGGTGGCACAGCCCTTCCAGCTCGTCCATTAGGCGGTCGAATGACTCGCGCGCCTCAACCACCGCCGAACACCTCGACATCCCGGAACACGCAAGCCGGGGCCGCGTGCCCCACATGCATGGTCTGGTTGGGCTCGCCCTTGCCGCAGGTCGAGAGCCCCATGACCCGCCAGGTGCTCCTGTCGCCGACCGCCGCGAGGCCCCGCCAGAAGCTCGCCGAGACCCCGCGGTAGCCCGGGTTCCGGACGGTTTCCCGCACCTCGCCGTCGCGGATCAGCGCCCCGAGCTCGCACCCGAACTGGAATTTATTCCTACGGTCGTCGATCGACCAGGAGCGGTTGGTGTCCATGAGCACGCCGCGTTCGATGCCGCGGACCAGGTCTTCGAAGGGGGTAGCGCCGGGCTCCAGATTCAGGTTAGCCATGCGGTCGATCGGGGGGCGGTGCCAACCCTCCGCGCGGGTGCAGGCGACGCCCGGAAGACCGGCTCGGATCTGTGAGCCGACGCCCCCGAGCGGGCGCTCGAGGACCCCGGCGCGGATGAGATACTGGCGCTCGGCGGGGGTGCCTTCATCATCGGCGGCGAAGCTCGCCAGCTCCCCCGGTACGCCGGGGTCGTAGGTGACATCGAGGAGCTCGGAGCCGTAGCGGTAGGTCCCGAACATGTCGGGCGTGACGAAGCTGCCCCCGGCGTAGTTGCGCTCATCGCCCAGGATGCGATCGAGCTCCAGGGGATGGCCGATGCTCTCGTGGACCTGCAGGATCATCTGGCTCGGCAGGAGCAGGAGGTCCATGCGGCCGCTCGGGCACGGCGGTGCTTCGACCAGGATCAGGGCCTCTTCGGCGACTCTGCCCGCGACGCTCGTGAACCCCAGTCCTTCGAGCACTTCGACGCCACCCTGGCGCCCGCAATCACCGCCGAAGCTGCGGCGCTCGCTGAGGTTGCCGTGGTGGGCGAGCGCCATGAGATCGGCCGTGACGTCGCTGAAGCACTGCTCGATCTCGCCGCCTGCGCTGGTGACCAGGAGCGTGCGCGTCGTGCGCAGGTGCAGGCCGGCCTCCCAGTCCACGATGCGCGCGTGGCATTTGAGCCGCCGTGCAGCGCCGTGCAGGAGGCCGATGGTCTCGGCCAGCGGGGCCCGTTGCCACGGGGACTCCACGGGGCTCCGATAGGCGAGGGAGAAAGGCGCCCCGCCCACGGGCACCGGGTGTGTGGGCCCCAGGCCTGTGAGCCCCAGGCTCCCGACCCGCCGCGCCCAGTCACGGGCCTGCCCGGCCGCCGCGCCCAGACCGGCCGGCGTGGTGTCGGGCGTCGCGGCGTAGCCCATCCCCCGGCCATCGATCACCGAGACAAAGCTACCCGAGGTGCTGCGATAGGACGGCGGCTGCAGCACCCCCTGGCGGACCCTGAGCACCTGTTCCTCAGTTTCCACGAGGCGCAGCGACCAGAAGGCCACCGGCGGCATCACCGCGACGCCGGTACGCTTCAGGTCGCCAGTCGTTTGGGGAAGGGGATGCATGCGTCGGTAAGGGCGGGGAAGGCGACGCTCATGGGTACCGGGCGGCCGGTGTAGTAACCCTGGGCATAATCGATGTCGAACTGCGCCAGGAGCTCCAGGACCTCGCCGGACTCCACATGCTCGGCCACGGTCTTCTTGCCGAAGGCCCGGGCGATCTGGGCCATGGCCCGCACCAGGGCCTGGTCGTCCGGGCGTTCCAGGAGATTACGCACGAAGGAGCCGTCGATCTTGACGAACTCCATGGGCAGCTCCTTGAGATAGAAAAACGACGCGAATCCCCGTCCGAAGTCGTCCAGCGCGAAGGAGCAACCGAGCCCGCGGATGGCCTCCATGAGGCTGCGGGCCGCGCCGAAGTCCGCCACCGTCGCGGTCTCGGTCATCTCCAGGATGAGCCGTTTGGGGTCGACCCCCGTGTCCCGCAAGAGGTCCGCGAGGAAGGTCAAGAGCTCGGGGTCGTTGAAGGCGTGTGCCGAGAGGTTGACGGCGAAGGACACGTCCTCGCCCATGGCCGCGAGGCGGGCCTGGGCCCGGACCGCCTCGGCGACGACCATGCGGTCGATGCGGCCGATGAGGCCGACGCGCTCGGCGACCTCGATGAACTGGGCCGGGCTGATGAGGCTGCCATCGTCGTGCCGCATGCGCAACAGGACCTCGTAGTGGCTGACGCGCTGCGTACGGATGTGGACGATCGGTTGCACGGCCAGCACGAAGCGTTTTTCGACCAGGGCCCGTTCCACGCGCTCTTTCCACAGGACCCGCTCCTGCATCGCGCGATGGCCCTGATCCTCGGGCGAGAACAGGTGACAACGGCTACGCCCCGATTCCTTGGCCTCGTACAAGGCCAGATCGGCATGGGCCAAAAGGTCCTGCACGCTGTCGCCGTGTTGCGGAAAGAGGGTGATGCCGAGGCTCGCCGAGACCCTGTGCACGCGATGACCGGCGCGGACCTCGATCTCCTGGATGTGGGCCAGGATCTTCTTCGCGACCTGGACGGCCTCGGCTTCGTCGGCCTTGCCCAGGACGATGGCGAACTCGTCACCGCCCAGGCGGGCGATGACATCGACCTCGCGGAGCACGCGGGGCAGCGACTCGCCGAGGCCCTCCAGCAGCCGATCGCCCGCCGGGTGGCCGCTGGTATCGTTGACGTATTTGAACTGGTCTAGGTCCACGATCACCAAGGCCCCGCTGTGGCGATAGCGCTTGGCCCTGGCGATGGCCTCTTCCAGCTCCTCTTGCAGGCGGCGGCGGTTGAACAGGTGGGTCAGCGGGTCGTGATCCGCGAGCCAGGTGAGCCTGAGCTCCGCGCTCTTGCGCGCGGTGATGTCCATCCCGACCGAGAGGATCAAGGGCTCGCCCTGGGCCTTGAGGATCGAATGGTGCCAGACCACTTTGAGGATCGCCCCGTCCTTGGAGCGCAGATCGCGCTCTTCCTCGAGGTGCTGGCGCTGGCCGGAGACCAGCTCGACGAAGTGTCCGAGGGGCTCGTGAACCGTGTCGTCGCCGACCAGGAGCCCGGCGAAGGGCTTGCCCTCCAGCTCTTCTCCCGAATACCCCGACAGCCCCCGTGCATGGCGGTTCGCGGTCCTGATGACGCCCTGGCATGTCTGGGTCAGGATGATGACGTGCCCGGTCTCCAGCATGCTGGTGACAAAGTCGCGTTCGATACCCAGCTCTTCGACGCGCGCCTGCAACTCCCCGTGCAGGGCCTCGAGCTGCGAGGACAGCGTGACCGCGGTCTCGTTCAAGACATCCACCTCGTCGCGCCAGAAATGCCGGTGCGGGCGGAATCGGATCGCCGATCGGAGCTCGGCGAACGCCTGCGCCAGGAGCGGCAGGTTGCCGGCCGCGCGCCTGAGGCGCGACAGGGGCCCCCATAGCACCGCAAGGAGCAGCGATTCGGCGACGACCAGGCCGCACAGGCCGATGATGATGTTCTGGCGCGTCGTCTCGCGGATCTCGCGGAGCGCCTCGGTGACATCGGCGATGGCCACGACATAGCTGCGGCCCGTCTCCGCCTTGCCCGCGAGGGGCACCATGCGCAGCTCGAAGACCTGGTCGCCGACGTGCTCATAGCGCGGCGTCGCGAGCTCGGCGGGGTCCGGGTAGCGGGCCGCGGCCGCGCGCAGCAGGGGGATGTTGTGGCGCTCGTTGCTCAGGGCCACCACCCTTCCCTGCCAGTGCGGGATATAACGGGCCGGCAGGGCGGCGTCCTCGGCCGTGGCGGGACCGATGGCGACGAGACCCATGTCGGTACCCGAGACCTGCTGGAAATCGAGCACCGCGTCAGCCGGCGAGACCCCGAGCACCAGCGCCCCTGCCTGCCCTCCCGTTCCGAGCACCGGTACCGCGGTGAACTGCAGGCAGATGCTCGAGCAATCGTAGAGCGCGCGCGGGCGCTCGTCCCGGCTGACCGCCGGGACCATCGCGCCGACCGCCGCCGAGCCGCCCGCCCGATCCCAGCCGCGAGTCGCGATCGGGAAGCCCTGGTGCGAGAACAGGCCCACGGTCTCGACCTCCATATCGATGGTCAAGTTGGTCCAGAGCCGCTCGAAGGCCGCGGCGGCCCGTTCGTCGGTCGGTGATCGGACCAGTTCCTGAACGTCGGACGACGAAGCGAACACGGTCCCGAGCTGCTCCAGGCGCTTACTGGAGCGATCGAGGAGGGCCTGAAGCTGGCGGGCATAGCTCTCCTGGATGGCCGCGCGTCGATGCCCGAAGTGCTCGTTCAGGAGCAGGGCGTTGAGCCAGGTGTAGGCCGCGGTCACGCCGATGAGCACGATACTCGTGAGCAGCAGGGCCTTCCACTTGAGGCTCAGGAAACCAGCGGGTGGGGCGCCGTTCTTCGTCAACGCGGCTCAGCAGCTCATGGCGGGGAGCAGCAAGGACCCCCAGCCGAGCTCAATGCGGCTCTTCGGGCTCATGCCGCCCGCGCTTGACGGACCTGGCCCATGAGCTCCGAGATCGTGAAAAACGCCCACGCTGCGGCTTTCTCCCCCATGCCCCTTACTCAATACGGGCCCGTATTGCAGCATCATGCATACCAAAACGCACGCGATCAATGTCAGTCGGCGCACCACCGACCAGCGTCCGCCACCGGGCGGGTGATGTCGGTCCCCATCGAGCACCCGGACCCCGCGATCGAGCCAGGCGGTATCAAGAGGTTGTGAAAAAACCTGCTGCCCTCGGGATCTCGCGTTCCGGCGGTGCTCCTCATGTATTTCAACATACACTGCGGTTTCTGCGCTCCGGCGGAACGCCACCTCCCTTCGCTCGCGACGGTTTTTTCACAACCTCTCAGGCCTTGCGGCCTGCCACCATGGTGAGCGTTACAGTGCAGAAAACCCCGCCTTCGGCCTCGAGCGCTTGCAGGCTCGCGTGCCAGCGTCGCAGCTCCGCTTGTGTGACGACGCCGAGATCGATGGCCTTGCGCTCGACCTCGTCGAGGACCGTGAGCAGCCGAACCTGCGCCAGATCCGCGGCGTACACCGGATAGACCGCCACGCGCACGTGCGCCACGCCTTGGCGCTTGAACAGATGATAAATCTGGCGGCCGGCATAGCCGTTGTGCAGTAGATGGTCCGCATTCACGCGCGCCAGGCGCCGCTCGATCGCGATCTCCGGGCTGTGCAAGGACAGTGTGCCCCAGTCCGTGTCCAGGATCACGACCCACCGGCCGCGCCGGGTAACGCGCAAGAGCTCCGCGAGCGCGGCGGCGGGATCGGACAAGTGCTGAAAGAGCCGCTCCGCGCGGCTCGCGTCGCATGAGCCGGACCCCAGCGGCAGGCGGGTGGCGTCGGCCAGGTAATGGACGATCCGGGTCCCGAGACGCGCCTCCCGTGCGCGGCGCTCCGCCTCCTTCAACATGACCGGATCGCGGTCTATCCCCACCACCATCCCATCGCTACCGACCCGCTCCGCCAGCGCGAGCGTGTCCGTGCCTGGACCACAGCCCAGGTCCAGCACCCGGTGGCCGGGCTGCGCCTGCATCCAGTCATAGCTGTCGTCTTTGAGCGCGCGCAAGAGTCGCGCGGTAACATCGAGATAGGCCGGATCGGCGTAACCCAATGCGCCTATCACCTTTCGCCTTGTGTGTTCGTTCGGGTTGACGCTGCGCTTGCCGTGCAACATACTCGGCGCGCTGCTATCTCAAAGATAGCGCAAAAGGCGCCACACGCCAGAGCGGGGAAGCGATTGCGCACCGGCAGGGGGAGAGTACTCTCGATGGCCCGGCCTTACCACCTCGCCTTCGCCGATATCGTACAAGCTCAATTGACCGCCGAGGGCGTCTCCCTTGCCGGGACCTCCGCCGTGGACCGATGGGGTTGGTATTCGCCAGACTCCGCGTGGCAGAGTCCCTTCGCGCACCCGTGCACCGGAAAGGCATCTAATGGACTCGGACCCCGATCTACTCGCGCACTTCATGAGGTATTTCGAGATCGTCCGAGCCGACACACCGGCCCTCCTGGAGGAGGTGTTTCGACTGCGTTACCAGGTATATTGTGTGGAGCTCGCCGTGCCCGGCTTTGAACGGGATAACTACCCCGACGGGCTAGAGCGCGATGTCTACGATGCGCGCTCCCTGCATTGCCTGCTCCGACACCGCCGGACCGGCGCATACGCGGGCACGGTCAGGCTGGTATGTGCCGATCCCGCGCGAGTGGACGCGCCGTTTCCGGCGGAGGCCACCTGTGGGGCGGAGATAGAGCCAGAATATCTGCGTGCCGCCTCGCGGCTGCGCCGCTGTATAGGGGAGTATTCCCGCCTCATCCTCGCCAGGCGGTTCCGTGTTCGCGCCGGCGAAGCGCGGTGGGCGGACGGCCTCGCGGAGGTGATAGACTTGGATCAAGAACGAGACGAGCGGCGCGCCCCGACTCATCCGATGCTCGGCCTCCTCAAGGCGGGCATGATCATGAGCTGGGAGCGGCGGGTCTGTTACTGGTACGCCGGGATGGAACCGAGGCTGGATCGGCGGTTCCGCCAGTTCGCGCTCGCGCTCCGGCCGATCAGTCCCGCGCTCGATTATCACGGGCGGGTCCGGGTCCACTGGGGCTATCTGCCGGACGTCCTCGCGCGCATGCGGGAACGGCGGCCACGGGTATGGCGTCTCTTAACCGGCGACGGGGAGATCTGGCCTGTCGGCGGTGGCTCGACGGAACGCTGTGTACCTTAGAACATAGACGCGACGAGGTGCTGGCGCGCGCTCGGTGAGCGACCGGGCCGCCGCCCGATGCGGTATTGGAAGCGTTGATCAATCCAACTTCGACGCCAGCGAGGGCCGGACGCTTGCGCAGTTTGGTAACATCGAAGTCGTCCTTACACACTACGCGTGCCAAGGACTGGGTACTGCGAGGAAAGCCGACGCGTATGGGTCGGCTACTCGGGAGATCGGCCCTCGGCCTCGTCCTGTTGTGGGGGTGGGTCGCTCCGGTTAACGCGGGGGACGAGGTGGTCGTCGCCGTCAATCGGGCGACACCGGCCGGTACGACGATCAGCCGGAACGCGCTGTCCGCGGTCTTCGGCATGCGCTTGCGCGCCTGGGCGGATGGGACGGCCATCCGCGTCTACGTGCTACCCGACGACAACGCGGTGCACGTCGCGTTTTCTAAAGAGATCCTGCGCGTATTCCCACACCAGCTACGCACCGCCTGGGACCGTCTCGTCTTTTCGGGGACCGGTCAGGCGCCGCTCCAGGTCAGCGACGAGGAGGAGATGCGTACCAGGATTGTCGGTATCGATGCTGCGCGGCCGGAGGTCGTGGCGAGCGAGGAGGAGATGCGCGAAAAGCTGGCCCAGAATGCGGGCGCGATCGGCTATCTGTCGAGAAAGATGATTGACGAGCGTGTCGGCGTCCTGCAGGTCAATTAGCGACAACCGGGCCCCCTGCCGTTGGCCGTCATGGCCAGTGTTCGCATTGTGCGCCTGCCTGTGCCGCTCGGCGCCGGCCTTCGAGGTCTTCGACGGTCTTCAAGTGCACGGCTTTCTCAGCCAGGGTTATTTCTTGACCACCAATAACAGCCTGTTCGGATCGAGCGAGCGCGGCGGGAGCCTGGATTTCACAGAGCTCGGCGTCAACGCCTCCTGGATGCTGCGATCCGACCTGCAGCTAGCGGTTCAGCTCCTTTCACGCCGTGCCGGCGAGGCGGCTGAAAACGAGCCGGAGCTCGATTTTGCATTGCTTGACTATACGGCGCTCGCGACCGCCGATCGGCGGCTGGGCGTGCGGGTGGGACGTGTCCGGTTGCCCTTCGGCCTTTACGGCGACACCCGGGATGTGGCCTTCACTCGCCCCAGCATCCTGCTACCGCAATCGATCTACTTCGACGAATCGCGCGAACTGGCCATCTCGGGGGACGGTGCGATGTTTTACGGGGAGGAGCATAGCCCCTGGGGCAACTTCCTGCTCGAGGTGGGTCCGTTCTCGCCCCGCGTCGACAACGATAATTCCGAGGTGGCCATCCTGGGGGTACCGCAGCGCGGCCATCTGGCGGGACGCCTATCGTTCATCGGTCGCTTGATCTACGAGGCGCCGATCGGGGGGCTCCGCCTGGCAGTGACAGGGGCGCGCTTCGAATCAGGCTACCGCCCACGCCCACCGGATAAATTCGGGCCGGGGGACGACCTCTTCGAGCCCCTGATCCTGTCGGCGCAATACGATGCCGAGGCTTGGAGCCTGACCGGTGAGTATGCCCGCCGTCGGGTCGCCGACGAGAACTTCGCGCCCGGCTTCGATTTCGACATCGTGGGCGATAGCTATTATGTCCAGGGCATATACCGCTGGGACCCCTACCTGGAGATAGTGGTGCGTTACGATGCGCTGTTCTTCAACGAAGATGACCGCGACGGGACCCAGTTCAAGGTCGCCAACCCCGGCATACCCGCTCACACCCAGTTCGCCAAAGACTGGACCGCCGGCGTGCGTTACAACATCACGCCCTCGGTGATGGTGCGGGCGGAATATCACCACGTCTACGGGACCGCATGGCTCTTTCAGCAGGACCAGGTGGGTTTCCCGAATGATCCCTTCTCGTCCACCGACAAGAAGTGGGACCTCTTCGCCCTGCTCGTTTCCTATCGGTTCTAGGGGTTCGCCGGCGAACGAGTACCCGTCCGGCCCTGCGCCCTAGCTAGGCGATAGCATAATCCATCCACACATTCGGCTCGATGAGCACGGCATCGCCCCGCTCGCAGTCGACCCGCAGCGGGGCTAGGCCATCCGGGATGGCGTAAAGCCCGGTCTTGGGGAAGGACATGCCCGTGGCCTTTTCCCAGGCCGCGATCGTCCCATGCATGGTCATCGATGAGGGACACACCCGGACGATCGACGCCCCTAGGCGCCAGTGCAGCCGAATCCAGGGATCGGCCGGTGCGCCGTCTGGCCGAGTCCGAAACGCATACTCGTCCATGGATACAAAGGGCTCGGCCGCCTTGTGAGCCGGTCGCACCGGTACCACGAGGTGCGGGAATCGGTGGGTGCGCGCGAGATCGCACAGCGCCCTCGCCAGGCCTTCGCTCACCCCGCTACCCCGACGCTTGGGCATGACCGCGATTGCCAGGGCGGCTAGCATCGTCGGAGTCCGTCCGGCGTCGAAATCCTGTACGGCCAGCGTGAAGACCTCATCGTATCCGCCGTCCGGGAGATCGAGTAAACCATCGGGACCGACGAAAGGGATCGCTGCCGCGTATCCGAGCGGCTCGATCGGGTTGTCGATGACGGCAACCAGCACGAACTTTGAAAAGTCAGTCAACAGCCGAGGGATCAAGTGAGAGCTCACGCTCGGTATCCTCAGCGTCGGACTCCATGCCTCGTCAAAGATCTGTTGGACAGCCGCCAGAAGCTCAGGCCGATCCGCTACAGAAGTGATTGAATGCACCGTTGCGCCCTCGAGGTCGAGGCCGTTTGCTGAGCTAGCTGCGTACCGTTTTGTCGTTGCCATACTATCATTTCCCTTCCCGAGGGTAGGCGCCGGCGTTGGCGGCGCGACCGCCTGGTAGCTAAGCTAGCCCACGCCGTGGCACCTCGGCAGGAAGCCCGATAGACGATTGCTGATGACACCCGAGCAAAGATATCAGCGCGACCTCGCCGCGGGCGACGTCTTTCCCGACGCGGCGCAAGCACAGGTGGTGCGCCATACGCAACGGGTCTATGAGGACCTGAGCCGCGACGGCCAAGGGCGCGGGTCGCTGCTACGCGAGCTATGGGGCCGGTTCGGCGGTCAGCGCGCGCTCCGGGGCCTGTATCTCTGGGGCGGGGTGGGTCGTGGCAAGACCTACCTCGTGGACACCCTGTTCGAATGCCTGCCCTTCGCCGACAAACGCCGCGCACATTTCCATAGCCTCATGCAGACCATACACCGTGACCTCAAGGGGTTGAGAAACCACCAGCACCCCCTGGATATCGTGGCCGAGCGCATGGTCAAAGAGATGCGGGTCCTGTGCCTCGACGAGCTTCACGTGGGGGACATCGCCGATGCGATGTTGCTCGGCAGCCTCTTGAGGGCGCTGTTCGCGCGTGGCGTCACGCTGGTCGCGACCTCCAACGAGGCCCCCGAGCGGCTCTATTGGAACGGCCTGCAGCGCGAGCGCTTCCTGCCCGCGATCGACCTCATCCTGCGTCACACGGAGGTGGTCGAACTCTCGGGGGGCGTCGATTACCGGCTGCGGACCCTGGAGAAGGCCGAGATCTACCACTGTCCCCTGGACGACTCGGCCGAGCACGGTCTGCGCAACGCTTTCGAACATCTGGCCCGGGGGCCCGGACGCGCCGGGCTCGATCTCGAGGTCGCGGGCCGCGCCATCCCGGCGGTGCGGCACATCGATGGGGTCGTGTGGTTCGATTTCGAAGGGATCTGCGGCGGCCCGCGGGGAGCGGCGGACTACGTCGAAATCGCCTTATGCCATCACACCGTCCTCATCGGGAATATCCCGAACCTGGGTGATGGCGACAACGACCGGGCCAAGCGTCTCATCCTGCTCGTGGACACCCTCTATGACCGGCGTGTCAAGCTCATCGTGTCCGCCGATTCCCCGCCCACGGATCTCTACACGGGGCAGCTCCTCGCCGCGCAGTTCGCGCGCACCGCGAGCCGGCTCGAAGAGATGCAGAGCCATGCTTATCTGTCCCAGCAGCACCTGCTCGACTGACTACGGACACCCTCCCGGTGGAGGTTATGCTGGATCGGATAATGCTGCACTGCAGTATTCATCCACCAACCGGCTCCGGTGGCATGCGCGACCTGATAACCGAATGGAATACCGAAGGTCGGCGGTGCGGTACGCAAATCAAGACGTTGCAGAAGGTAGGGGCGCCGATCCGGCCTGAGGATGCGGCATGTGGCCCCGGTGAAGGGGGCCGCACCGACCGGTCACGGAGTGTGTTGTGAAAAAGTATCGTTTAGTAACATATAGGCACCACATGCCTCTTGACTTCAGTGATTTGATGTTGTATATTAGTACCTGATGTTGTATATTAGCTTCAAATTGGCAATACCATGTTAGACGGTCAATCCACGACGCAATCCCGGGATTCGGCTGGGGAAACCGCGGGCAACGGGGAGGGGGACCCGATGCGCGGGGAGGCCCGCATCGTAGCCCTTCTACGGCACCACTACGGCGATGGGGGGGTGTATGTGCCGCAGGGCGGGGCACGGCGGGTGTTCCTGGAGGCGTCCCGCCTCGGATTCGTCAATGAGGACGGGTACCTGACTCGCAAGGGGAGGGAATTGCTGGCGCAGCACGGAGACTGAGGGGACTCTGAAACGGCGGCGGGTGTCCTTGCTCGTCACCAGCGTCTTGGGGCTGCACGATCGGCCCCATTTTTTTGTGCCCGGCGGGGCCACCGTAGTCTCGGGGCGTGCCAGGG